>NZ_QGMY01000002.1:0-327129 GCF_003173355.1 Methanospirillum lacunae
GCTCCAGGGGTCATCAAGCAGAGGACATCACTATGAGGGTCTTCTCACGAAATGTCCTGCTGTATCGGTCTGTGACCGGACGCTCGTTGTGGATGAGAGCGGAACGACTTCTGCTCACCGGAGAGCTAAAGCCTATTCCTGGGATGATCAGGTGTACCAAGCCTGGAAGTATGGGGGAGGATGCTGGCTTGACAGAGATGACCCGCCTTCTGATGATAAAACCGGTCATGATGGGAATGATCTGAAGATTGTTCATGAAGAATTCGGAACTGCTGATGGTTGCGGGCTGACTGCAGAATGTTCTGCAACGAATTCGGTTTCAGATTGCACATCAGATCAGGAATTAAATAATAATAATAATTTTTTATGTACTTATTACGGAATAAGAGAAGATACAGAGAGCAGGAAAGATGATCATGAATGTGATTGTGTCTCTTCATCTGAAAATTGCAGTTCCGTAATTAGGGATCAGGATCATCATTCTGATGAATTATTAACGCCTGATTGTAAAAATACTGAATATAATAATTGCACTGATTTCAGCAACTCATTTGCAACTCCTCAAAATGAGCCCGGTTTGTCAGAACGTTCGGCAGCGTTCTGCAATGGCTCGTCAGGATCTATGAAGGTGAGAACGAATGAGTTCTGTGAGATTGACCAGGGTTTTGGTCAGGGTCCGTGCGACTGCTGTGGGTCAGATTGGGTTCACTACCAGGAGAGGATGACCCGGGAACGGCTGGCTGCTCCTCCCCGGATGAACAGGAAGATCTGCAGATCATGTTTTGAGAAGGCGAAACGTGATGAGGCAGCATCGTTCAGGGCTCTTCCCGGTGTGATTGATCCTCTTTCACTAATCAGGCTGAATTCTGATATCGGGAGATGCCAGGTCTGTAACACGTTCAAGGCAACATGGCACGATTCAGAGTCCGGGGTTGCTGTGTGTGATTCATGCCGGTCCAGGATTCTCCGGGAGGGGTCATGATTTCGCCGGTGTTTCGGTTTCACCTGCCTCATCTCTTCTGGTTTCTGTTCGGGTGCTCTGTGCTCTGGAAGGTTGGGAGGCTGAAGCCGGATCCTGTTCATGAGCAGATCAGGGTGATAATCGACGGTCCGGGTGAAATCGGGAGGATATCCCGGAATGATGCCCGGGCGGTGATAAACCGGGAAGAGGGGATATCGATAGACCCCGGGGGAACGGTAGAGTTATCGACGTCCGGTCACGGGGTAGTGATCGAGGTTCCGGGAGAAGGTGGAGGTAGGTTTGTGGCTATAACTATGCAGGTCTGGAATATGCTGGAGTACTGGCCGAAGAAGAAGGCAGCGTTGTTTGAGGAAGTAGGGAAAACGGATAGTGGCTGATTGATGAGGTATCTGATAATATTCGTTGGATGGCTTCCATCAACCTCGGGTTTTTCAATAAATAAACCTATGAACAACCTTTTGATAGTCTAAACCAAAACAAAATCATGTGTAACAAATATAAATAATCGCTGAACATCATCCCGATGGATTTTCGCTTATCCCATGGGTCTGAATGACGTTGTCATTGGTGAAGGTAACACATATCAGGAAGCATTAACTGATGTAATATTTACTATTTATTTTCACCTTAAAACTTATGGGAATACGATAGTTCAGGAATATATGGCATTGTTTGCTTTGTAATATAAATAGATACAAAACAAACTTACCACATCTACTCATAGGATACTCATAAAGAGAGGTTCCATATGTCCACCGATAATGAAAAAACACAAACGGTTATGGAAATCCTAAAAACAAAGAGATCAGAACTGATTGCTCTTGCTCAAAAACATGGTGCATCAAATATCAGAGTATTTGGTTCAGTATCCAGAAAAGAAGAGAATAGTAATTCAGATATTGATATCCTGGTAGATATGGCTGAGGGTGCAAGTCTCCTCGATCTAGCCCGTCTGAAAAACGATCTTGAAGACCTGCTTGGAAGACCAATTGATATCACAACGAAACCAGCTCTCCACCCAATGCTCGCCGGTACCATTTTGAAGGAGGCAATTCCACTGTGAAGAATCAGGATATTTTCCTCATAGATATCCTTGATTCATTAGAAAAAATTGAATTCTATGCTGAAAAAGGAAAAGACTCCTTTTTTCAATCCTCTTTGATTCAGGATGGAATTATAAGAAACCTTGAAATTATTGGAGAGGCCACTAACCGACTTGACCCTTCTTTTCATTCCTTATATCCGGAGATTGATTGGAGAGGACTTATTTCACTTCGTAATATTCTCATCCACCAATATCATCGTGTAGATCTCAATCTTATATGGTCATTCGTGTTAAAGGACATTCCCGAATTAAAAGAAAAAATTCAGGTTATTCATGACAAACAAAGGTCATCGATGCACTGAAATATTCCTTTCATATTGTCTTCCTGATGCAAGGAGATAGTCGTCTGGAACCCGGGATATCATGCCTGGGTTACATAATAGAACCGGGCTGGTCACGGAGTTATGATAGAGATTCAATTAGAGGAGAAGGTGATAAAGAGATCCGGAGGGAGGTTATCTTCTCAACCGAATGAATAAGAAATTTAATCGTGTATTTTTTTCATTAATACTTTTGAGGCTCCCTGTTGAGACTTCATGAGTGTTCTCATGGATTAATATGATAAAATCAATACATTTAATGTTTTTTGGTTCAAACAATGTGCGAGATAGAGTCATTATTTCTCAACAATCATGAAACCAGAAGAGAAGGCCCGTCAGCAGATAGATCAGATGCTTGAAGCAGCGGGTTGGAAAGTTCAGGATTATCGTGATATTAATCTGGGCGCCTCTTTTGGGGTTGCAGTTCGTGAGTATCCGGTTGGAGCTGGTTTTGCTGATTACCTCCTATTTGTCGACCGGAAAGCCGTTGGTGTCATAGAAGCCAAGCACGAAGGGGTTACGCTCTCCGGAGTTTCTGAACAGACCCAGGCTTATCTGACCAGTATGCCTGCAGCGGTTCCCACTCTCTTTCGTCCCCTCCCATTTGCATATGAAAGTTCTGGGGTGGAGACCTTTTTCCGGTCTGAACAGGATCCAGAGCCCCGGTCCCGCCGGGTGTTTGGATTTCACCGGCCAGAGACACTCCGTTCCTGGGCAAAGGAAGAATCCCCACTGCGTCGCCGACTCCAGCAGATGCCTCCCCTGATTGTCAAAGGGCTTCGGGACTGCCAGGTGGAAGCGATCACCAATCTTGAGGTCTCATTTGCCAGTGATCACCCTCGATCACTTATCCAGATGGCAACCGGATCAGGCAAGACCTTCACTTCAGTCAGTTTTGCATACCGGTTGATCAAGCATGCTCATGCGAGGCGTGTGCTCTTTCTTGTAGACCGGAGCAATCTCGGTCGTCAGACACTCAAGGAGTTTCAGCAGTATGTTACGCCTGATGATGGACGTAAGTTCACTGATCTTTATAATGTTCAGCATTTGACCAAAAATACAATAGATCCGGTCAGCCGTGTTTGCATCACCACAATTCAGCGACTCTTTTCGATGCTGAAAGGAGATGAGGTATTTGAGGAGGAGAATGAAGAACGGTCACTCTTTGATATGCCTGGTGATCAGCAACCAATTCCGATCTCATACAATCCGAAAATACCTATTGAAATGTTTGATTTCGTGATTACCGATGAGTGTCATCGTTCTATCTATAATCTCTGGCGACAGGTGCTTGAGTACTTTGATGCCTCATTGGTTGGTCTTACAGCCACCCCTTCAAAGCAGACTATTGGGTTTTTCCATAACAATCTGGTGATGGAGTACAGTCATGAGCGGGCAGTGGCTGACGGGGTAAATGTCGGGTATGAGGTGTACCGGATCAAGACAAAGATCACTGATGAAGGCTCGGAGATAGAGAAAGGGTTCTGGGTAGGGAAACGTGACAAGCTCTCCCGCAAGGAGAGATGGGAGATGCTAGATGAGGATTTTACCTACACGCCCACCCAGATAGACCGGGCTGTGGTTGTTCCTGATCAGATAAGGACCGTCATCCGGACTTTGCGGGATGCTCTGTTTACCGAGATATTTCAGGGCAGGACCGAGGTTCCCAAAACGCTTATTTTTGCCAAGGATGATGCCCATGCCGAAGAGATCGTTCATATAATCAGAGAAGAGTTTGGGAAAGGGAATGAGTTCTGTAAGAAGATCACATACCGAACTACAGGGGAGAAGCCGGAGAACCTGATCAAGAGTTTCTGCAACAGTTATCATCCCCGGATAGCGGTAACGGTGGATATGATCGCTACCGGGACTGACATCAAGCCGCTTGAGTGTGTGATGTTTATGCGGGATGTGCGGTCCCGGACGTATTTTGATCAGATGAAAGGCCGGGGTACCCGGACGATTAATGATACTGATCTCCAGAGTGTGACACCTGATGCAGATCATAAGACTCATTTCATCCTGATTGATGCAGTCGGGGTCTGTGAAAGTCCGAAGCTTGAGATCAGGCCTCTTGAGCGAAAGAGGACAGTATCATTTGAGAAATTGCTTCAGCAGGTAGCTACCGGTATCAGAGATGATGATACGCTCACCTCGCTTGCCGGACGGATTGCCAGAATTGACCGGGAGATGACTTCTCCGGACAGGGCTGATCTTGAGAAGGTAACCAAGGTGCCGATCCGGAGGATCATCAACCAATTGATGGATGCAACCGATCCTGATATCCAGGATCAGAAGGCTCGTGAGATCTTTGCGGTTGCTTCTCCCACATCCCAGCAGGTTGTTGAAGCGACAGAAGTTTTAACAACCGAGGCATGCAGGACGTTTGATGATCCTGTTATCCGCCGGATGCTTGAGGATATCAGGCGTAAGAATGAACAGGTTATCGACCGGGTGAGTATCGATGAGGTGGTCTTTTCCGGTTTTGATATTCATGCGAAAGAGAAGGCACAGGCTGTTGTATCTACCTTTACCACCTTCATCGAGACCAATAAAGATGAACTGGAAGCCCTCCGGATTCTGTACAGCCAGCCGTATGGAAGGCGTCATCTGACGTATGAGGCGATCAAAGAACTTGCAAACCGTATTGAGCAGCCTCCCTATCTGCTGAGTACTGATATCCTCTGGAAAGCATATGCCCAGCTTGAGGCATCAAAAGTTCACGGTGCCGGACCACAGAAACTTTTGACCAATATCGTGTCACTTATCAGGTTTGCGATGGGTGAAGAACCGGTTCTGGAGCCGTTCGATACCCATGTTCATGATGAGTTTAGACGATGGATTTCTGAGCAGGAGAAATTAGGAAATACCTTTACGCACGAGCAATGCCGGTGGCTGGTGATGATCAGGGACCATATCGCGGCATCACTCTCGATTGAGATGGATGATCTTGATAATCACCCGTTTTCTGACCGGGGGGGAAGGATGAAGGCATGGGAGGTTTTCGGGGAACGGCTTGAGCCGTTGATGATTGAGTTATCAGAGGTTCTGGCAGGGTAAACGACAATTCACTCCTTATATGGTATGATACAGAAGATGGATAGGAGAGAAACGTGAATACTATTTCTACGAGGAGTTATGCAATTCAATATCATTATTGAAAAGGATGAAGATGGGTGGTTTGTTGCATCCGTACCCGCTCTCCCCGGATGTCATACCCAGGCACAGGGTATGGATGATCTTCTTGAACGGATTCATGAAGCCATAGAGTTGTACATCGATGTGCAGGGCGTCCCCTCTTCAGATATGGTACGATCCTTTGTCGGGGTTCAGATCATTGATGTTGAGACCAGCTGATCCAAGAAAGGTTGTCAGAGTTCTCTCGGATCTAGGATTTAGTTGTACACGCAAGCGGGGAAGTCATCTCATCATGCAGCATCCGGATGGAAGAACCACGGTTATCCCATTCCATAGCGGAGAAGAGATTCAACGGGGTCTTCTTCGATCTATCATCAATGATGTTGGTATCGACAAAGATGTGTTTGTATCACTGTTGCAAGGTGAGTAACTACTAGGCATATCGGGATATTTACCTGATACTGTATACCAACATCGGATGATCTGGTTTTATGGTGCAGGATTCAATCATCAATACGTTTTATCGGGAAATTCTTCCAAAATTGACAGAGTTGTTTACGCCTGATAAGGTTATTCTGTTCGGTTCCCGGATGAGTGGGTCAGCTCATGAGGAGTCGGATCTGGATGTGATCCTGGTTTCAGAGAGGTTCCGGGGTGTTCCTCAACATGAGCGGTTTCCGTTGGTCAGAAAAAGTATCAGGTCAGGGTATTCGATCGATTATCTTTGTTATACGATTGATGAGTTTGAGAGGATGAAGACCCGGTCCAGTGTTCTGGGGAGTGCGTTAATCGGGCCCCATCAGATAGTTTTGGGAACGTTATGAAATATCCTTTCCGTCCGGTTCGCAAAGCCTATTGCTGACTTTGACATATTAAAAGGTAATTTGTATGTCAGTAATTAATCTTCTTTTGGAAGAGATTGATGAACTTGATACTGATGACCAGGAGTATCTGATCGATATTCTCCAAAACCGGTTGAGAGATAAGAGACGATCTGACCTTGCATCCCGGGGAAAAGAGGCCCTGTTACATGCACAGTCCGGGTGTGCAAAAACGGGATCGTTTCACGGTTTATGGGCAGACCTCAATGGTTGAAGTAATTGGGGATGAAAGGTCATTAAAAATATTCAGGATGTGGAGCAAAAAGCATCAGGATCTTCTGGATAGATCATGCACCCGGGTGTTTCTTATTTCTACTGGAACCCATGAAGAAGTGTATTAGTTCTTTTAAAACCTCCTTTCTCCGTAGGTAATGATAAAAATTAGGATATTATGACCGATAAAATAAAAATTGATACCATCCGGGGAGGAAATTTGCTGAGGGAGTTGAGGGCCGATGATGTGGGTATTATCGAAGATTCTAGTCGGATGAATGGAGAGTTGCCGAAAGGGTGGATAGTAACCACAATTGGTGATATTCTCGATATATCAGTAGAAAAAACCAATCCACCTTTTACCAATATTTACACATATATTGGATTAGAACATATTGAGAGAAATTCTGGAAAAATTATTGACATTGGTCGTCCAGAAGAAATTAAAAGTACTAAAACAGTTTTTCATTCTGGAGATTTATTATACGGCAAGTTAAGGCCTAATTTAAACAAAGTATGGGTTGCAGATAGAAATGGTATATGTTCGACTGATATTCTTGTATTTGTGAAAAATAGTAATATTAGCAATAAATTTTTTCTCTATCGCCTATTATCTTACGATTACGTATCTTATGCTTCACATATAACAAGTGGTGTAGAATTACCACGAATTGATCAAAAAAAGATCAATCAATTTTCGATTTTTTTGCCTCCCCTTAACGAGCAGCACCGCATCGTCGCCAAAATCGAAGAGTTATTCACCCAGCTCGACGCCGGCATCGCCAGCCTCCAGGCAGCTCAGGTTAAACTCAACCAATACCGCAAAGCCGTCCTGAAACATGCCTTCGAAGGAAAGCTGACCGAGGCATGGCGAGAGGCTTACAAGGATGAGATCGAGCCGGTATCGGTGTTGCTTGAGCGGATCCGGGAAGAACGGCGGAAGGATAAGAAATACAAGGAACTGCCGCCGGTTGATGCGGAGGGACTGCCAGAACTTCCGGAGGGGTGGGTGTGGACAACTATTGAAACTCTCCATCCAGCACAACGAACGTGTGCATATGGAGTGTTACAACCAGGTGATGAGGTAGAGGGTGGGATTCCTCTTGTTCGTGTAGGAGATATTGGAGAAGGTGGATTTTACAATACAAATCTAAAAAAAATTGATCCAAAAATTTCAGAAAAATATAAGCGAACGATCCTTCAAGGAGGAGAAGTATTAGTCTCATTGGTTGGGGCGATTGGAAGAACAGCAGTTGTACCAGATTGTCTTAAAGGAGCTAATACTGCGAGAGCTGTAGGCGTTATTCCATTAAGCGAACACATTAATTCCCATTATCTAGAGATGTGGATCCGTCATCCAACTAATAATGCAGAATTAGAGAGTAAAGCTCACGAAGTAGCAAGAAAGACTCTAAATTTAGAGGATGTTCGTGTATTCAAAGTTGCTCTAGCTCCAAAAAAGGAACAAGATAAAATTGTATCCGAAATTCGACAAAAAATTTCAATTATTGATTCAATTGATAAAATTGTCTTCCAATCAATCCTTCAATCAGACTTAATCCGTCAATCAATCCTGAAAAAAGCATTCGAAGGTCGCCTCGTCCCCCAGGATCCCAGCGACGAGCCTGCCTCGGTCCTCCTTGAGAAGATCCGTCAGGAGAAGATAACAAGGGAACCGAAGAAACGAGGGAGAAAGAATAAGGGAACCTGAAGTATCTGAATGGGTCCGTCAGGCTGAGTACGATTACGAGGATACCGAATATTTATTCCTGGGAAAAAGATATCCTAAAGCCATTTTCTGTTGTCATCTGGCTCTTGAAAAAGGATTAAAGGCTCATTATATTCAGGTACAACCTCCCGGATACCTCTCTAATATTTCTCATCCAGATAATACCGGGAGGAGTTCCTGAAAGGTTTGAAAACCTGATGGATATTCTGGGAGATATGAGTGTGAAGATCAGATATTCACCGATACTTGATATTCTTCTGATTGATATTACTAAAGAGAAAGACCACACGATCATAGAAGATACCGGAGGATTCCTCACATGGATTCGCAAATTGAAACTTTGATTGCCGACTTCTTACAAGAAATCAAAAACCTTGGTGTCGATATCGCCATGATCGTGCTATTCGGCTCCCAATCTGATGGATCAGCAACGAACGAGAGTGATATTGATCTCGCTCTCATTTCTCCATCATTCGAGGGTATTACCTCACTTGAGCGACGAAAACGGGTAAAGTCTGCATTATTTCACATCATCGACCGGTATCACATCCAGGTAGACCTCATCCTCCTGACCCTGACAGAGTATGAGACTGAACACTCCCTCCGGATGTCTTTCATCAGACAAGGAACAGCCATTTCAATCCCTGCATAAACGGAGTGTACAATGAATCAGACCTTTTCCACTATCCCTCAATCCCTCCCTTCTATCATACAAGAAGCAATCAACAGGTTTACTGAGAAAATCCAGGCCCTATTTCCCGGAAAAATTACTCATATCATCTTATTTGGATCCTATGCCCGGGGAGATTATCATAAAGACTCCGATGTTGATCTTCTTGTTCTGACAAATGATGATTCCTGGGAACTGAAAAAAAGCATAATGGATGCTGGATTTTATTTTTATCCAGAGATTGGAGTGATGATTTCGGCAAAAGTGATGACCGAGGAACAATATCAGAAGCGATCCGGTTTTTTGTTCATTCAAGAAGTTACACGTGAGGGGATACCAGTTGTCTGATTCGAATGAGGGAAAAATTCTCTTTCAAAAAGCGTATGAACGCCTTTCAGTCGCTGAAGAACTTCATCAGAATGGTCATTATGAGGATGCAGTATCCCGGAGTTATTATGCCATGTATTATGCAGCAAAGGCATTGCTTTCAACAAAGGGAATTATTACAAAAACACATCGCGGATTAATCGCACAGATCAGCGATCAATATGTGAAGTCAGGACTTCTGGATTATGAAACCTGGTCTACACTGGCTCACACAGAACCATTACGTGAATCTGCAGATTATGGCAGTGGGGAAGAGATCACCGAAATAATATCTAAAAATGTTCTTATTGATAGCAGACATTTTATTGAGACCTGCGAATCCCTCTTTTCACGGAACCTCTAATGGCAAACGAATCAGCAACTATTGTACAGCGACTCTGGAATTACTGTAATGTCCTCCGGGATGACGGGGTTTCGTATGGTGATTATGTAGAACAACTCACCTACCTTGTCTTCCTGAAGATGGCAGATGAGCAGACACAACCTCCTTTCAACAAACCATCAACCATCCCTGTCGGGCTGGACTGGGAAAGTCTGGTCGAAAAAGATGGAGATGAACTCGAAGTTCACTATCGGCATATCCTCGAATCTCTAGGAAAAATGCAAGGTATGCTCGGGGTCATCTTCCGGAAATCCCAGAATAGGATCAACGATCCTGCAAAACTCAAACGACTCATCTCTCTTATCCATGATGAAAACTGGATCAGCATGGATATCGATATTAAAGGGGATATTTACGAAGGTTTGCTCCAGAAGAATGCAGAAGATACCAAGTCCGGTGCCGGGCAGTACTTCACCCCGAGAGCCCTCATCAGGGCGATGGTTGAGGTCACCAATATCCAGCCAGGAATGACGATCTGCGACCCTGCCTGCGGAACCGGGGGTTTTCTCCTTGCAGCCCAGGAGTATCTCCTAAGGGAATTCAACCTCAACAAAGAGCAGATGAAACAGCTCAAATCAGAAATATTCAGGGGATACGATATTGTAGATAATGTCGCCCGACTCTGTGCCATGAATCTGTTTCTTCACGGGATTGGAGGTGATGAAAGTCCAATCACGGTCGCTGATGCCCTGGCTGCAGACCCGGGAGATCGATATGATATCGTCCTCACCAATCCTCCCTTTGGAAAGAAGAGTAGTATCACCATCGTAAATGATGAAGGGAAGGCTGATAAAGAAGGGCTCACCATTGAACGGGGAGATTTCTGGGCAACCACCTCGAACAAACAGCTCAATTTCCTTCAGCATGTCAGGACGATTCTCACGATTAATGGAAAGTGTGCGATCGTTGTGCCTGATAACGTCCTCTTCGAAGGAGGAGCCGGGGAGATTGTGCGAAAAAAACTTCTCCATGAATGCGACCTTCATACGATTCTCCGGCTCCCTACCGGTATCTTTTATGCTCAAGGGGTTAAGGCAAACGTCCTCTTCTTTGAGAAGAAACAGGCGTCAGAGACTCCCTGGACAGAAAAAGTCTGGTTCTATGACCTCCGGACCAATATGCACTTCACCCTGAAGACGAATCCTCTCAAGTATGCAGATCTTGAGGATTTTATCAGATGTTATCACCCGGAAAAAAGGCATCACCGGGAAGAATCAGAACGGTTTAAATCGGTTACGTATGAGGAAATCCTGGGCCGGGACAAGGTAAGCCTTGACATCTTCTGGCTCCGGGATGAGAGCCTGGAAGATGCGGATAATCTACCGGAGCCGGATATTATCGCAGCGGAGATTGTGGATAACCTTGAAGCAGCATTGGAACAGTTCAGGGAAGTATTGGACGGGCTCGGAGAGAGTCAGTAATCCAAATGTATGTCAATTTCCGAATGCATAAAACCGGCGGCACCTATTCGAGAAACTTGCTGAACTCTCCTCATTTCTTTGTTTTAACCAATCTCCCTTTTCACTCCCTTCCTTAACCCCTCGGTCCTGGGTTTTAGAACATCCCCGGGATTTGAGACCAAGTATACATTCTGCTCATTCTTTGTCCCGTTTTTTCCAAATGTTTCCCAGGGACCGTACTGGGTCACGTCCTCATGAAATAACATGATCTTCCCGGGATCATCCCGTTTTCCATAATTCCAGTAAAAAATACGATCCATGGTGCATAGTTTTGATCTAGAGAGGGTGAGTTCGGCTTGGGAGAATGATAACGGGGAGGTGATTACCGAACTCACTCCCACGATTCAGGAATTTCACCTTCAACCTGATTTTCATCTGTTGACGCAAACATCTTCTGAAGTCTTACTACTCCGAAATATTGATGTTGCGGCCAGGTGAGGGCATACACAACCTTCCATTGCTGATACCCGTTCTTTTTAAGAGTAATGGTATGTCTCCCCGAGGGCACCAGGTATGGTATCGCCGAGGTGATCGTA
The DNA here is from genome assembly GCF_003173355.1 of Methanospirillum lacunae. Classification (NCBI taxonomy): domain Archaea; kingdom Methanobacteriati; phylum Methanobacteriota; class Methanomicrobia; order Methanomicrobiales; family Methanospirillaceae; genus Methanospirillum; species Methanospirillum lacunae. The sequence goes on from NZ_QGMY01000002.1 coordinate 11,804, forward strand.
CGCCCTATCTTATCCCGGTCATCGAGCCAGATATCTGCCCCTCCTGGGAGAGAACCGATTGAGATATAACTCTTTTTCCCAATCGTTGGCGGGATGGTGTAGGTATATGTACATGACCTGACCTGCGTACCATCTGATATCGTCAGTGTGATAGGATATGTTCCGGAATTCTGGTAATGATGGGTAATATTCTGTCGGTAATACTCAGGTTTCTGATCCCCGTCTACATCCCAACTCCATGAGATAATTCCCGGACCAGTACTCGTATCTGTGCATACCACGGTCATGTTACTTTCGCTGATATCGGCACTAAAATTCGCAGAGAGAACGAGTGATGATGGTCCAATAAAATAGGATTCGGACACGGCATCCGGATACAACTCATTCATCATATGGGTATGATCTGATGCAGAATACATGGAACCTGGCTGGGTTGTGCTTTTGCCATGATTCTCCCAATTAGCATCAGGAAACATGAAATTTTTTGTCACAAGTTGCTGATTTACATTATTTTCCCCTTTAACCACGTTAAACCAGATAATTCCTTTGACATTCGGATATTTTTTCAGGTTATTCTCATTATACAGGTATTTGACCTGGTTATTTTTCAGAGATAACTCGTCTGCAGGTATTCCATCCCCATCGGCACTCGTCTCCATGAAGATCATCGGGTGTTTGCGGTCTCTGGCATAATAGTTATAGAAATCAGAGAGATCATCCAGGGTTTTTGGTCCATCATTCCAGGGATACCATGTCATTCCAACCCAGTCAACGTAATCCTCACTCAACTGGTTTCCTGAATCATCCGTCCCGGGCCAGTAATAGATTCTATCACCTTTCGTCCTGGCAACATTGCCTGCCCATACCATCTGCACCGATGGATTGGCATTAGCATGCACTATCTGATAAGCATCCCTGAACATCTGTCTCCAGGCCCGTTTGTTTGCGTTGTCAGTAAGGTCATTTTTCCCTGGATTTACAATATCCTGGGTATTATACTCAAGTCCGAAGCATATGAGGACAGTGGCGGGTTTCCCCTGAGAATCTGCGTATTTTTGACTGAGTGCATCACATCTTTGGGCAATCTCTTTTATTATGCTATTACCATCCATATTATGGCTGTTTTTCGCTGAAATATCCAGGACTCCGTTTTTTTGCAGAGCCCAGGGGTAGAGGACAAGTACAGGAATGCCGCCTTGTTGCAGAACTTTTTCAGCCCAGACATCAGGGGGAGGGGACTCGGTATACTTAATTTTGCCATAATCGTTATCAGGGTAATAATACAGGTTAAAATATCGGGAAAAGAGTAACTGCTTCTTTCCTGCTCCATTCTTTATTGATTCAATCCCGGATCTGAAGGAATCGATTCCGGTGTCTATACTTTTCAGCATTTCGGAGTAATTATCAGATTTAATCTCTCCATATTGCTGAGGATGGTCAAGGATTTGGGTTTCATAGGGATTATCGCTTGCACTCTTGTAGTAATTGAGGCACATGTTATTGTTTGCCCCCTGGTTTCCTCCCAGATATGCCCCTATATAACATCCAATCTCATCCAGTAATCCTTCTTTCACTGTCGGTATATGATATCCGGCTCCAGAAACATCCTGAAATAAGATCGCGACGCCAAAGAGAAGTATGATTATCAGAAATTTATGTGACATGACCATCCCGGTTCCCTTTTTTAGAACGGTAATTGAAGATGCGATACTTCTCCATATAAAATGACCGTTTTTTCAGAGACAATAATAATCGCCCTGTTCGGATAATTCGTACAATTTTTCCCTGATAAACAAATATCAGTGGGATATGTCATTAATTCTCTTAATATCTATTTTACGCAGGTCCATGTAATTTTACGGCTTTTTGCAGTGGTCTGGGTTTTGAGATTCAATGACACAGACAATGGTCAGGTATTGGGTTTTTCAACTGTTGTTCGGTGAGATGATTCTCTCCCGAATGCGGTGCCCCAAATAACCGATTTATTATTCAATGAATGAACCCTGTTAACCTATCTTTATACCAGGAAGGTGAATTACCATAAGAATAATTGATATTACCCAACTGGTGTCGATGAATAGGAAAATTCCTAAATGAGATGATTTGAGACGAATTACTAATCTGGGAGCCAAGTTCTGGATCTATTTTGACTTCCTGGTTGAGTATCTCACCGATTATTTTAAATTGCCGTTCAACAGCGGATTGTAACAGGACATCACTTGTATACTGATCAAACGCTTTTCCTGATATAAACGAAAAGATCCTCTCACCTGCTTCAATACTATCAAAGATCAAATTCTGGGTGTTATGCCCGGGCATAGATCAACTCCTTAAATGCCTGCATTGACCTCCGAAAGTATGGATTTCTGATTGCCGATGGTTCAATGACATCAACCGGTATATGGAGCAGTTTTTCCATATCTTCAATAAAGCTGAAGAACTGTTTTGCATGATCACCTTCATCTTATCGAATTCTACCAGGAAATCAAGGTCGCTTTTTGTAGGGTTGAACAGGTCTCCTGTTACAGAGCCAAACAGGGTAAGTGAGATGATATTACGTTTTAAACAAATATCATCAATTTTATCACGATTGTTTAAGATGAGGGTTTTCATTGGTATTCCTCGTGATTTTTATGTTTATGTTCGCTGGCATATTCAGTAGTATGGGAATTTAGATCCTGATAACAGGTATATGGAATGAAGCAATTTAATAACCGGTATATCCGGAAACAGTTTCAGTCATACCCATTCTAATGTCGGCAGATACTCAACTTGATCTTTCCTCGTTCAATTGATGATCCACACAGTATTCCTTTGTGTAAAAAAGTATAATCACATATAAGTTCATTTGAAACATAACGGGAACAGACCGGTGTCATCAATGGGTTATCAAACTTCCATCATGCAGAAGATTCTCCCACTCCCTATTCACCTGGCAAATCTTATTGAGATTTTATTCATCTTTATCATGCTTGGTGCCCTTTATCTCATCAGCACCATTAATTATCTTCTCTTCCACACAATCGTAGAAGGTGCGGGTCTCGCCGTTGTTTTATCAATCTTTATCATCGTCTGGAATACCAGAAGACAGATATCAGGGGCTTTTTTCTTAATTATTGGTATATCATTCATTTTCTTCGGTAGTTTCGATCTCCTCCATACAATAGCATACAAAGGGATGAATATCATCCCAGGGAATGGTGCTGATATACCCACACAACTCTGGATCGCAGCACGTTACTTTCAGAGTATCACCTTCCTTGTCGCAACTCTGTTTATCGGGAGATCTATTACTAGGGATCGAAAATATGATGCTAGTATAATTATTGCGGTATGTGCCATTGCATCTGCCTTCCTCTATGCCAGTATTTTTTCCTGGCATACATTTCCATCCTGTTACATTGATGGTATTGGGCTGACACCGTTCAAAATTGTAAGCGAGTTCATCATCTCGTTTATCCTTATTCTTACGATTATTATTCTGTTCCTGAGACGGGAGCACTTCGATCCAGTCGTCTTGAAACTTCTCATTTTAGCGCAGACATTTCTCATTCTCGGAGAACTGGCTTTCACCTCTTATGTGAGTGTGTACGGGTTCATGAACCTGCTTGGTCACTTCTTTCGATTCATCTCTGTCTATCTGTTTTGCCGGGTATTTATTGTCATCAGCCTGACCCGGCCATATAACCTGATATTTCATGAATTGAAAGAAAAAGAGAATGCCTTGCAGGAGAGTATAGAAGAATTCAGGGCCGTTTTTGACCAGACGTATCATCTGATGGGAGTACTTGATTCTCAGGGAATCCTCAGGGAAATGAACGCGATAGCGGTAAAATACCTCCTTGATGAAAACCTCGACCCGGGATCTGTTCTGGGGAAACCTTTCTGGAACACCCCATGGTGGGTCCACGATCCTGTTCAACAGGATCAATTAAAATGTGCAATCAGACGTGTAGCATCTGGGGAAGTAGTGCGTTTCGAAGCGACCCATCCCTCAGGTAAGGATTTTATAAATATTGATTTCTCGTTAAAACCAGTGAGAGATAGGAATGACACCGTATTTCTTCTCATCGCAGAAGGTTGGGATATTACTGAACGTAAACAGGCTGAGAAATCGTTAAAGGAACTTGACTTTGTCATCAGGCACAGTCCTGCCATTGTCTTTGTCTGGAAAGCAGAAGAGGGATGGCCGGTGCAATATGTATCTGAAAACATCGGTCAGCTTGGGTATACTGTAGAAAATTTCCTTTCTGGCAATATTGTTTTTTCAAATATTATTCACCCTGATGACATTGGCCGCGTTTTTGCTGAAGTAACTCGATATAGTTCAGAAGAGGGACGGGAAGAATTCAACCAGGAATATCGTATCATAAAATCTGACCAGACAATATGTTGGATTGATGATAGAACCTGGATAAGGCGAGATAATGCCGGTCAGATCACACACTACCAGGGGATTATTTTTGACATCACTGAACGAAAGCAGGCTGATGAGGCTGTTCAGGTTGCAGTACAATTAAACCAGTTGATTGATACCATGTCTGCAAGCGAGAGCATGAGTTACACGCTCGATGAAGCAGAACGGCTTACAAACAGTACAATCGGGTTCTTTCATCTAATAAATCCTGATGAACAAACGATCCAGTTGGTTACATGGTCGACAAAAACCCGTAAACATTGTTTTATTCCCAAGGAACCCATTCGGCACTATCCAGTGGAGAAAGCAGGTGTCTGGGTAGACTGTCTCCGTGAACGAAAACCTATCATTCACAATGATTACGCAAACATGCCACATAAAAAAGGGCTGCCTGAAGGTCATGCTCCAGTCCTTCGTGAACTCGTCGTCCCCATACTCGACGCAGACAAGATTGTTGCAATAATGGGTGTGGGAAATAAAGCAACGGATTATCATGAGAAAGATATCGCCGTGCTCACCCTGCTTGCTAAAAACGCGTGGATCCTTATCCAGCGTAAGCATGTGGAAGAAGCTCTCAAAGAAAGCGAAGAGCGGTTTCGAACAATGAGTGAGAGCTCATTGACCGGGGTATATATTTTCATGGATGGTCTCGTGAAATATGCGAATCCTACCTTTGCAAAGATTCTGGGGTATACTCCTGAAGAACTGATCGGAATGGATCCCCTGGATTCCGTCCACCCTGATGATCGTGATATGGTTCGGGGTAGGATGATGGCCCGAGTTGACCATAAGGAAACGATCAGTGTCTATGAATGCCGTCTGATCACCAAAGACCAAAGGACTATCCTCGTCAGTATCATGGGGACATTGATACCGTACCAGGGTCAACAGGCTCTTTCTGGAAACCTGATGGATATCACAGAACGTAAATCAGCCGAGGAAGCCCTGCGGGAGAGTGAAATCAGGTTTAGGGAACTTTTCAACTCCATGAGCAGTGGTGTTGTGGTCTACCGGGCAGTGGATGACGGTGCAAATTTTGTAATTGTTGACGCAAATCCCGCTGCTGAAGCAATTGAAAAAATTTCAAAGCAGGATATGATAGGGAAAAATGTCAGCGAGGTATTTCCTGGTATCTTTGAGTTTGGAATTATGGAAGTGTTCCACAGAGTCTGGCACACAGGAATACCCGAACACCATCCCCTCTCCTTTTATCAGGATAATCGTGTTTCCAGTTGGCGGGAGAATTATATTTACATGCTTCCTTCAGGGGAAGTCGTTGCCATATATGATGATGTAACCGCCCGCAAGCGGGCAGAAGATGCACTTATTGAGAGCGAGCAGAAGTTCCGTGATATCTTCAACAATACTTCAGATGCGATACATATTCATGAAATCAAGGAAGATGGGACACTAGGACGATTCACTGAGATTAACGACGTCACCTCAAGGATATTAGGATATACCAGGGATGAATTGCTCGCAATGGCACCGTCTGATATCACAACAGATTACCATTCTCCACCCCTTGAAAAAATCAATGAAACACAACAAACCACCGGAACTGCAAGGTTTGAGACTGAATACCGGAGAAAAGATGGTTCAATCGTACCGGTTGAAGTCAACACCCATGTTGTTACCATTCAGGGAACCAAAGTCATGCTCGGAGTTGTCCGGGACATCACAGAGCGGAAATTTGCAGAAAAGGCCTTACAACAGGCTAATAAAAAACTAAATCTGCTCTCCAGTATCACCAGACATGACATCAATAACCAGATTCAGGTCCTGCTATTTCTTTTGGAGTTCGCTAAAGATGCTATTAATGATTCAACCAAACAATTGGAAGTAATTGAGAAAGAGAAAGGTATCGTTGATAATATCTATAATCAGATCAGTTTTACAAAAGATTATGAAGATTTAGGTGTAGTGGCTCCAAACTGGCAAAAGGTCGCTCCTATCATAAAAAATTGTTCCATACTGCTTCACCATGAAACTGTTCAGATATTTTTCGAAGAATCACATCTGGAGATATTCGCAGATCCACTGCTCCAGAAGGTGTTTTATAATCTTTTTGATAATGCAATGCGATACGGAGGTGAAAAAATGACATCAATCCGTGTTTCAAGCCATGAAGAGAATGATTCCCTGATCATTGTGGTAGAAGATGATGGGGAGGGGGTCAGTATAGAGGATAAGGAAAAATTATTCTCAAAAGGATTTGGAAAACATACTGGTCTCGGTCTTTTTCTCTCCCGCGAAATTCTCTCTATTACCGGAATTACTATCATTGAAAATGGGGTGCCAGGAGTAGGAGCACGGTTTGATATCCTTGTACCTCATGGAGAATACCGCTATTGTAGCAACGATGGATGAAAATTTTCAAGGTTAGGCTATTACAGTCATATGATCGTAACAGGATCACATGTAATACGAATATCAAGGTCTCGTTTGATTGACATTATTTCGTTTACACTCATCTATCAATTCTTTATCTCCGAGGAATGGGCTAAATCCCTTATAGTCATCCCCCGGTTCATCGTTGTCTTCAGTCTGGTATACGGCATATCTCCTGCTTTGAAATGACCCTTCTTTCTGGTATCGTCACAAATCCAGAGATCATGGATTTGCTCATCCTGTAGGGTACGTGTTCTTTCACCTCCACGTGTATTCAGCAGGTTAACCGGATACCGGGAAAGATAAGAGGGATAGTGATATCAAAAGGGCATTATGAATCAGAGTCTTCCTGCTGAATATTTCCAGTTATTCAGAAATGATTTCCTCCTGCTCTCTCGCGATTCTGATGATGGTATCATTGTGGTCGCATTCGCGACCAGATACCCTTTACTCACCCCTGCATCCTCTGACCGAGGTTCCACTGTAGGGCTCCTGACAACACCCGTTAATATCAATAAATTTCTCACGTGACATAGACAGCTCTCCTCTCTTTTCAAAATACCCGCCTTCCATCAATTCATTGATACTACCGTCCAGGAGATACTCTGAACAATAGAGGGTATTACCCGTCTTTTTCTCTCCCGCTCCTTCTGTCTTGATGATCAGGGGAACATCCCGTTCTTCACCGACATTAATGGTCGGAATATGGGCCGTTCCTCCTTTGTAAGAATACTTGCCATCCTTACTGATGAACCTGATCGTTACATACCCGTCTTCAAGTGCCCGCTCACCGGTATTTTTTACCCTGATCATCACATATGCCGGGTCTCCCCCATGAATCGAACTGCTTAGTGGTCTGAATGCGACCTGCTCAATGACTGGGACTGTTTCGGTGGTATTTGCTCCCCCTTTGAGTGTAGCGGGATCCAGATCACCAGCTGTAATCGTGATTCCTCCTACCATCTCTTCAGGGATGGTAGGGATTGGGGTAATTGTTTCCTGAGATTCCAGAGAAACATTGCCTGATTCGTTCAGACACGCTACCGGTTCGAATGCGACTGTCACGATCCCCCGGTTGTCAGATCCGTCATTATAAGCCCAGGTAGTGGGATTTGAATCAGCTACCGAATAAGTTCCGGGTTTCAGTTCATCCCCGGGATTTGAGACCCAGTATACATTCTGTTCGTTCTTTGTCCCGTTTTTTCCAAATGTCCCCCAGGGGCCATACTGGGTTCCGTCCTCATGGAATAAACTTATCTTCCCTGGATTATCCCCTTTCCCGTAATTCCAGTGATTTGTGGTGATCGAGAGGATCTTCACACACGAGTTAAAAGTTACCAGGGTCGGTTTATCAGGGGTGTTAAACAGTTTATCTGTGTTTTCGTTGGTCCAGATCTGCTCCTGGCTGCTCACTGCACCAACCCCCAGAGGGATCATGAGCATCATCAGGAGGAGACATGTCTGATATGAAATATGCATAGCCACTCAGGGTTGTGAAAGTATTTAGTACTATTATCTGACTTCTCCACCTTCTCCCGGGTATCTGATTGAAGTATGTGGTCAAGGTTGAAATTTCCTGAATCACACTGGGGTTGATTACCGGATGATTCCCCTGACCGGTGAATGACGATCGATCTCAATACCTATCTCTCATCGGGTCAAACGGGTGTACAGAGTCTGTCACCATGAAGATCCCATATTATATTGTCGATGTCTTTGCAAAGAAACGGTTTACCGGCAATCAACTGGCTGTCGTTCTTGCTCCTTCTCAGGTAACATCAGAACAAATGCAGGAGATAGCCAGGGAGATGCATTTTTCAGAGACTACATTCGTTGGTCCTGCAGCTGCATTGGATAACACCTATCCGGTACGGATCTTCACCCCTGAGCATGAGGTCCCGTTTGCCGGACACCCGGTTCTGGGAACCGCGTTTGTTATCAGGGAGATGATCATGAAACACCCGGAGAACGAGATTATCCTTGATCTACAGGTTGGACTGGTTCCGGTCTCCTACTGCCTGGAGATTGGAAAACCTTCTGTTTTCTGGATGAGACAGCCAGAGCCGACCTTTGGAAAAACATTTGAACCTGCTGAGGTGGCACAGGCCCTTTCACTGCCTGAATCAACACTAGATACCAGGTTTCCAATTCAGGAGGTCTCCATCGGACTGCCGTTTATCTTAATTCCGGTGAAGTCACGAGAAGCAGTGAAAGCTGCACGGATCAATATGGATATTTATGAGAACCTTATCTCCAGGTCAGAAGCAAAAGCACTGTATTTCTTCTGCAATGAGCCATACGATCCCGAAAATACTCTGAATGCACGGATGTTCGGACCATATTACGGGCTTGCCGAAGATCCGGCAACCGGCAGTGCAGGAGGATGCCTGATGGCGTATCTGCATAGATACCGGTATATTTCTGAACTCCCCCCGGTTGTTATGATTGAACAGGGCCATGAGATCAACCGTCCATCCCTGATTTATGGAAAAGTGGAAGAGAATGAGGGAAAGATCACCGTTGAGATCGGAGGTTCGGTCTTCCTGGTTGCAAAAGGAGAACTGGTGGTGTAATCTGGTATCAGGCAATGCCGATACAGATCTCAACCTCCCCGTCTTCCTGGTTGGCTGCCTTCTCGCCGTATATCTCAAAATCAGTATGATATGCCCGTCTTGCATCAACTTCAGGTGTCCAGATCTCCTCCCATGTCTGGGCCACTGCATCAGGTAATCTTCCTCTCGCGGTAAATACCTCGTATGAGGCCGGAGCGATGGTAATTCCTGTCAGTCCCGGAGGAATTTCTGTGAGGTCACGTACCTGGTATCCCAGGATATAGGTGTATGGCTTTGTATGATCTCCCTCGTATGTGGTGTAGATCGCATAGATGTCCGAACTGATTTTGTTCGGTACCTGTGCAATCAGGTTCTCCTGAAACAGGCGTTGCCACATCCGGGGTAGTGTGATCAGTACTTCCTGATTTGATGTCCGGGTCTCTATGCCGATGATATACATGGGGTCGGTAATAATTCGGTGACTGGTCATCATTGCATTAACCGGTGAACTGGATGAGCATATATGAATAGTGATCAGTGACTCGATGGATACGGTTTTTTGAGATCAGTCCCTGTGAGACTTATTCGGATAAATACTCGGATACTGGGTATTTTTATATCTCAATTTATATCTCAATATATTTCGAGTATAGGTATGAGTCCGATTCGATATTAATAGCACGAAGCAGATCAGCTGAACATCATTCATTAAGCGGTCTTTGATGTATTACAGTTGTCAACCAGTCAAAACAAGTGTAATCAAAATCAGGATTCGTACCTGCATTGATATGGTTTCAATCCTGGAATAATCCATTAGTGCCAGACAAAGAGGGTTTTGGGAATTAATGTATCTTCATACGCGGTTATGTATCAGGAAGACCGAGGTAAAACTCAGCGATCGCCTTTCCGAGAGCATCTGGCTCATCTTCAGGTAAAAAATGCTTGCCCTTGCCAATGAACCGCGTCACGAGGTTTGGAATAGATGTTCTGGCTGATTCGGCTGTCTTCTTTGATACAACCATCCCAGGCTCTCCATAGATGAGTAACTTTGGGATTTTACTTTTTGACAGTTTTTCAGAATACCGGTTTATGAGATCGACAAGATCACCCGGATGATCGCTGGTTTGTTTAATTGCTCTAGGCCCGACTCCTTCAAACCAAACCTTTCTCCTGACTTCTCCATCCCTGAATGGTTCCTGATAGATTGATATCTCGTCTTGTGTGAGTTTTCTCAAGGTTGCGGTATTCATCATCTGTTCAACCATATGCAAGCCATCATCAAGGATCATATGTCTTGATATTCTCTGGTTTTTCATAAGCCATAACGAAAACCGGTTGAACAGTGGCAGGTTTTTGTATGCAATATTCATCGGCTGGAAAAAACCTTCGAAGATTACCAGACTCCGTATCTTTTCTTTATGATTCATGGCATAGTTCAAACCAACTATCAGACCCAGATCCATCCCTACGATGGTGAGATTATCAAGGTCCAATGCTGCGATGAACTCCTCAAGAAACCGGGTATATGTAGGAAGGTCATAGGTGATGTCCAGGGGTTTGTCTGATCTACCAAAACCAATCATATCAACAGCAATAGTTCTGGCATGAGGAGAAAGATGAGGAATGACTTTTCTCCAGATATACGAGTGTGTTGGAATTCCATGTAACAGAAGGATGGGTGGATCATGTGTTCCAGATTCTATATAGTGAATCATTGCTCCACCTACAGAAATATACCTGGATTTAAACTGACCATCCGGGAAATTATTTTCTGAATCCCTCATCATCACTCACATAATGTCATATAAATCTGGTATGTATTGATACTTTGTTAATGTAGCAATAAACCTGCATTCTTGATTTGTTAGTTGCAATTCAGATGGTATCAGCGTTGATCCGTACATCAAAATTATAAACCCGGAAATTTCATATCTCATCGAAAAATCAATTATAATTGAAATACTTTTTATTGGATGAGAATATTTTATCGGAGGATTAACTACCCTCTTTCGTCAGATTGCAGAGCACGGAGAAGTTATCGGTCTCATCTACAAGAAGGACTAGTTCCATTTGATCGGGTGAGAGAAGATATCCGTAGTCCTGTCCGGTTCCATATTCGGCAATATGAAGTGTCTTCATATCATGGGCTACAACACCAGAAAATGGATATTCTCTGGTCGGGTCTAACCCTGATACGATGAGGGTTCCGTTAAAGATCCTGCCTTCCTGCTGTCCGATGTTGAGGATATACTGATAATCGCCGGCATGGAAATAACCGGGTTCTGAATGAAATCCTTCTGAAGTGCAGGTCCAGTTCCCAACCAGGTTGGGAATTAAAGATTCATCAGCCATTACCCCCATGATTCCGACTCCGATTACAATCAGAAGAACCAGTATACCACTGTTTTGCATCATAGAAGATAATAGACGATCTCTGACATAATAATGTCGAAATTCACTCATCATCCAAGAGTCAGGTCATCCGTACTGTCCGTACATCTGGTCCAAATTGATCAGGAAACGTGAATGCAGCCCTGTATCATTCACATATTCCCGGAATAATACATGTTCAAAGATTCAGATGGTTCTGTTTGGACTCATAAAAAATGCGGTATAGATCCTGTATGAGCATGTGTATTTGAAAATGCCAAGCGAAAAGAAAATACTGATACATCATTCAAAATCAACGATATCGTGGCCTCACTATTTCTGTCGAATCCAATCTGTTTTTCAGGTATGAATTAATCCATTATCCCTGGGCTTCACTCCGTTGCATGTCGGATCGTGTTTTCTCATGAGAGAGCAATACATCAGGGTATATGAGTTCATCTCCGGGTGTGAAGATTCGTGCCTGTTTGGATCTGATCAGGATGGACCTTGCAGTAGGGGCAGGACTGTTTCTCATATCCGGTGAGATCATTGCTACCGGAGAACTGCTTCCTATTCCCGGGATGATACTCGGTTTCCTGACCTTATTTTTTATATCAGGATCTGCCAATATATCGAATGATTACTTTGATCGAGAGGTAGATCAAATCAATCTCTCAACCCGTCCGCTTCCTTCCGGTCGGATATCAATCAGAGAACTATGGGCCTTATTCTCTCTGTTTACAATTCTCGGATTTATTACGGCTGCGTTGTTAGGCACATTGGTTTTGTTGATTGTATTCGTGCTCTGGGGTGTAGCACTCCTCTACAATGTTAAACTTAAGGAGTCAGGGTTTTTTGGCAATCTGTCTGTGGCATTTTGCCTTGGAATGATCTTTATTCTTGGAGGAATTCTCGCTGACACCCTGAATGGGGCCCTGATTGCCTTTGCACTCCTGGCTTTTTTCTTTGATCTGGGTGAGGAGATCGCCTGTGATGCCCTGGACATGGCCGGTGATGAGGTGAGATCCACGAGGAGTATTGCCAAACAGATGGGAACAGACCGGGCAATGATGGTGTCAGGGGGAATGTTTGGGATTTTTATTCTGATTTCGTTCGTGCCGTTTCTGATGAGTTGGTTTACGTTCGATTATCTGTTGTTTGCATTGGTGTTAGATCTCTGGGTTATCCGGTGTGTCCAGAAACTTATGGGAAGTCAGAGTATTGCAGATAGCCGGGAACAGGTCCGGTCTTTGTATCTCAGTTGGGGATTATTTGTGTTCGTGTTTGCATTCAGCAGATTGGTAATCTGAAGGATGTATAGAATGACCGGGGAATCTGTTATCTTTTATTTAGGGGTGTATTGAAGACCTGGGCGTGTTCTTATTAAGCGATGATTGTAAACTTAATTTGAACTGATAGAAGAAATATACAATGCGGATCTCTTACTGGAGGGACCTTCACAAGAGGTGGTCTTCCTGATTGGCGTGATGTGGTTCATATCACCAGCAAACGCTGCACATGTCGTATTATACATGTTTTGGAATCATCCAGGACATGTGTTTCATTCAATGAACCGAATATACAGACATTTTATGAGAAAGAGAGTGGAGATTTATTTTTTTATATTGTACTGTGCTCATTGTTCGTCCCTTCCTTTACCGGGATCCCTGGAGGGATGCTGCATCGTTCAGGTGATACCGAAGTGTTTTTCCGGTCCGCTCAACCGTGATAACTCCTCCCCTGAGAAGACGTGAGAGATGCCACCCTGCTGCCTGTGCTGAAATTTCAAGCCTGCATCCGATCTCAAGACGGGTAAGACCCTGTTTTTTACAGAGCATAGCAACAATCTCCTTGCAGGCAGGAGATGCAGCCGCATTCATCATCTGTTTTTCTTCGTGAGAATAACCCAACTGATAATACCTGCAAAACCCATCATCCTGTTCTTTTGATATCTTCCCGTATCTGGTAAGCTGATCCAGGTGATGCCTGACGGTTCCGAGTTCCATCCCGAGACCTGATGCAATTCCCCGAAGATGAATTCCCGGATGGGTTTTAATAAAGTCATAGATCTCTTTGCGTGGGGGAGAGTCAAAGAGGGTGTTCTGGTCAATCCGTCGGTATCCGAGGGCAAGGATCGCCTTGAGGAGGAGAAAAAATGGATTGAAAATCACTATCTGCGATAATAACAGCCATAATGGAAGTTCAATCAGATCGACCCGCGAAGGATAGGTTGACTGACCGTCAGGGAGATCATCATACGCACTGCTAACCTGATATCTGGTTGCCATAACCTGGGCCGGAAGACAGATCAAAAAAAGAAGCAGTATCAATACAATTCTCATTCTCATTTCCTCCATGTTTCAATCTGAAATGGAATCGGATTCTGCAGTTGATCGCCATGAACCCGGTAATACCATCTTCCGGGATCAAGACCTTCAGGAGAATCGATCTTCAGGAAAATGGTTTGATCTTCCTTCCCGTCAGTATCATCATGGTACGGACCATACTCTCCGTCAGGTGTATAAATTGACAGGTTCAGGGCAGAGGGCTGATTCCAGGATACTCGCACATACTGCTCTGTCTGACCTTTTGTAATCTGATCAGAAAAATACCGTTCTTCACCAGGATTCAGTACCTGCAGAACACCGGGTTTATTTGGATCTGCCATCTCCGAATTGTTGTATATCTTTACGATCACAATACTTTCCGTACCCTTTCCTATCGCTTCGGCAATACCGTATGTGATAACCTCACCAGATGTAGTGATATCAGAAGAACCGGTTTTCGTAACCGATATATACGATCCTGGTGTTTCGTCCTGTGGAGACCAGCTTTTTGGCCCATCTGTGGTTGTTACCGTCACCGTCATCGGTTCTGCAAGAGCAAGGGGAATGACGAGCAGGATGAGGATAAATACAAGAACTGCCTTTATTACATCACTGCGTGTCATACAATACGGGTTATCCGGGATACTATTGAAGGGTTGTGGCACAATTCTTTTCTTAATTATTCCGGGGTTATACAAAGTGGTAATCACGTTCAGGATGAATTCTTTTTGATTCCGGTTCCAACAACCTTTCCTGATTCGTTGTCATAGATCGTCATCATGCCTGATTCATTCATTTCTACGCGAAATTTTAAATTAGACTCAGTTTTTTTCTTTTCAAATTCGGCTGGACTAAGTGTTTCAAGAATTTCGTCAGTATCAACATTTTTAATGATATAATTGGTTCCATCAAACTCGGTTGATATTGTTGCAGAATATGCCTGTTCAGTCTTGTTGAGGTCAGATTCCCCGGAAACTACAATTCCAGATACCGGGAAAATACTGAGTGAAATACAGATTAAAACAGCAAATATTGCTGTAATTCCAATACTGATGTTAGTTTTCATAATAATCAGGGGGTGAATAGTTTGAGTTTCATCCCCATGAATAAGGTCTGTATGATATAGTATCCTGATTCCGGCACATCTCTTTTCTGGAGAATGGGGTTGCCTTACGATGAGAATGAATGAGATGGAATTGTTCGCATTTCAGGAAAAAAGTCAAAATACACGCAGATATAACTAAAAACCTGGGGAGGGAAATTCAATATTATATCTTCAGAAGGAGAGAATCAGGCCCGGTGGGATAGATTTCTGGGAGAAAGGATAGGAACTTGTTGCAGAGGAATATGCCTGAACCTGGCATATGTCATCCTGCAGACGTTCCCATCCCTCGTGGGGTTGTAAGAACGGAGATAGACTAGTAGTATGTTTTGTATTCGGTTCCGAAATTTCCACGGTTTACCGAATCAGAAATTGTGATTGTATCAACCATTCCTGATTTGTAACCAGTGTTCAGGGGCTGGTCATAAAATGACATCATCTCCGAGGCTCCAGGGCTGACAACCACACTGGTGACAGGATCATAATACGTTACTCTGCCAGATGAGTCTGGTCCGGTAATCCGGTACTTTGCTTCTAGGGCTGGTCTTCTCATCTGAAATTCGCGTTCCGGCATGGTTAATATTACTTTCCCGGTAACATCGTTTTTAACTCTGTAAAACGAACCATCAAAGGTGGTTGTTGTGGTTATTGGATCAGAATAACTTGTCCCGGTAATTGTGGTGACCCCGTTTATCGTATTTCCGACAACAGGGAAGATACAGAGACAGAAACTGATCATAACGATGCAGATTGTTATTATTCCAAATCGTTTGTATGTTTTCATAATAATCAGGGGTAGAACGGGTTTTCCGGATTCATCCCCAATATCAAAGTCTACATGGAATAGTATCCTGATTCCGGCACATCTCTTTTCGTATGATCTCTTTTGATTAGGAGAAGAAAATCCGGTTATAACCTGGTTTTTCATGTTTAGAGTGAGATGTTATTGGGCACCGATCTCAAGTCTGGCCAGATTGAAGCATTTTAGTTTTCATGACGATGATTTGTATTCCATATAAAAGCCAGTTGAGGATATATCAGAGCATTATCATGCAGTATGATAGCATATTCTTCACTTCAAGTCAGGAAATATGTATACGGCATTATTAACCCGGTCGGTCTTTGAAGAGTATCGATGAATGAGGTTTTTTTAGAAAAATGGCGTTCTCTGGCTAATATTCTTATTCCGGCTGATAGCCTGTTTCTGTTATCTGTACCTATTGTTCACAAGATACCAAATATTGTCAAATCCTGAGATGAAACAAGAGTGCTGATGATAATCCTCCGGTCCTTAAAAGAGAGAACGTACCTTTTCATGATATTGACTATCTCACCACATCAAACCAGATAGCCGGACACCGGAATGATCCTCTAACCGATATAGAAAAGGGGTAATGGAAAACCGTCTTCAGGATCTTTTTATACACGGGATGTAGTAATCAAGAATGATCTCCCCGTTTTCGTCCGGTTGTGTAAATCTTGGGCAATTATATACTTCCATACACCATGTGGCATGTTCACAGGAGTATCCAATCTCATCAACTGCCTTTTCTACAAGACTGTGTGCAGCAAAACTGATCTCTGGAACTGTAGATCCCTGTACCCACCCGATAGCAACAGTTGTTGGTTCAATATTCCTTGATACAAACCTGTCATCCATGACTGATATGTCTGAATTCATCAGCATCCCGCATATATAGGTAAATGTCCCGTTTTCGAAAGAAAAATCTGACATCCATCCCACATAGGCATCGTCGAACAGGGCATCTCTGTAATCCATGAGATGATCAAATGTATTATCAGAAAAACATGTCTCCCAGAGGTTAGGTATAGGGTTTATTTCTGGGCTATTTGGCATTTTAACGGTAATCTTTTTGCCAACAATAAATACTTCCGGAAGTTGACAGACCTCAGTTTTTACAATTTTTGCCATTTTGATATCCTGAAAATAAATAATTATTTCCTGTTTTTGTCAATCTGTCTGCATATCACCATAGATCTGTGATATGCATTTCGAGAGGTTTGGTAAGTAGTTCTCCTCATTATCAATGCTTAATGACTATAAAATCATCCTTTTTTCCAGGTAAAGAATAATTTTTGAAAAGATCTGAATAATTGTCAGGTATTGTGATCAGTGCAATCAAGGCTTCTGTAGATTAGTATGGTCCTGAACATCAAATTTCCGGGTACAGGCAATATACTCTGCAACCAGGTAAAAATTGTTTATATCATCGTTATCCAGGCCGCGAAATGCGAATAGTTCATCCCAAAGGAGACTGCTCCCTTCGACCAGATAGTAAGCTGTTACAAGATCGATACCAACGATGATGTTATTTCCAGCAAACACATCATCCTGGTTTTCATAAAGGTAGGTTCCAAGTCCTGTATTTTCAATCAAAAAGACCCTTGGAGTAGGCATCTTACCGTCAGGTAATTTTGCGGCATGACATTCATTTTGGATTATATTGTCTATAACAACCTGTTTTTTTGCATCTTCTCTAAGTTCAGTTATTGGATATTTTTGGACTAGATACGTGAGTATTTCTTGCCCTGTTTTTTTGTTTGGAACCAGCGTGGCCCGGTGTTTATTGAACGTGTCCTTCCATTCATTTATCATTTCGGGTGACGGCTCTTGCATCAGCATACGTACTTCGTATATCACACGGTATGAATAAAATAATCTTTCATTTATTGATGGATTCAATACGAATGAAAATGAGAAAATCCGTTATTTAGTGTCGGTAGAGGTATTAAACCGGTAATTTCCAGAGGGAACGAAAATGGTAAACTGTGCTCCTTCTCCATATGTTCCGGTTTCACGAATGGTAATATTTGTTATTGCAAGGATCTCTCGTACCAGGAATAATCCGAGTTGATATCTGTCTTTACCCATGTAGTTGAAAAGATAGGGACGGATTTCATCTGAAATCCCGATTCCATTATCCTCAAATATAATCTCAACTCCTTTGTCGTTCTTAGTATATCTACATGAAAACCGCGTTGCTTTTTTGCTATGACGCAGGATATTATCACCGAGAGTAAAAAACACCTTCTCAAGGAGAGGATCTGCAAATATCTCCAGATTATCCAGATGTGTATCTCTCTCAAATGAAGTGAGACTTGTGTGTGAGATCCCAAATAACAATGATTGCATCACATTTTGCCATAATGGAGGTTTTTGTCCGAGATTTTGATAGTCTTTGGAATTTGTCAGGAGATATTTTATATCAGTCACTAATCGCTCCTGTGTCCGAATCATGGAGTTATTATCAGGAACCTTGATAAAATCCGTCATTAATTCGATACAACCATATAGTGAAAAGAGTTTATTTTGAATTTCTGAAAAAATGATAGAATTTAAGAAATCTAATTTATTTCTTGCAAGTTTTAAAGCATCATCAGTACATTTCCGATCTGTGATGTCTTCCGAAATTCCAAGAAGAAATACAGGATTATTCTCTTCATCAAAGATAGGTATCTTCTTGGTTGAAAGAAAAAGTTCAGTTCCATCTTTTGTATGAACTATTTCTTCAGGTATCACATGAATTAACCCTGATTGAATTACTTCCTTATCTTTTCCGGAAAAAAAATCAGCCTCCTCTTTCTTGAAATAATCTCTATCATTATGACCATATAACTCAGATTGAGAAAACCCCAGGACCTTTTCAAAGGCTTTATTTATTCGAAAATATGTACCGTTTTTTACATCTTTGACAAATACCAGATCCGGTATATTATCGATGAGTGTTGTTAGAAATTTTTCATTTTCTGCAAGAGCGTTAGCCCTATTATTACTGATTTCAACTTCATTTTGGAGTTCGCTGGTCTTCTGGGATACCTTACGCTGAAGAAGATAATTCCATCCCATCAGTGCCATTATAAGAAGGATTGCGATGCCTAAAAATGTAAAAAATTGAGAGATGTTTTCTTGCGAGATAGATGTAGTTCCATACCATTTCTTTTCAATCTCCTTAATTTCGGCTTGAGATATTTTGCTAAACCCATCATCTATCGTGTGTAATAATACAGTATTTCCCTTTTTCACCGCCCGATGAAATTCACCTGTATAAATCGGGTCTGTCTGTTTGTATTTATCAATCAGGCCATATTTATATAAGAAATATACTGAAGGAGGCTTGTCGACGCAAAAAACCATGAGTTTACCATCAGCAGCTGCTTTTATGATGTCTTCATAATTTGGATACTCCTCAATTTGATCAATTCCTGCCTCTTGGAATACTGAAATGACATTATCCCCTGATTTCACTCCGATAACGTATCCCCTTGCAGTAGAAAGTCCGGAAAGACCAGAAATATTTCTATTATAAAAGATAGGCACATCGATCTCGGCATACGGGGACGAAAAATCGTAATATTTCGCTCTTTCGTTGCTAAAAAATAATGTGTCGATTACATCAAACTCACCATTCAGCATCCTGGTTTGAGCATCTGCCCAGTTTAATCCGGTAATATTAACCTTGATCCCGGTTTTTTCTTCCCATAATTTCCATTCGTCTATTGATATTCCCTGGAGTATTTCCTTTGGGCCCAGAAAAGAGTAGGGAGGATAATTATTGTCAATTACGACTGTCAGGGTTTTATTGATACCTTGCTGTTGTGGGATATAGGTCGCACAGCTGATACCTGTACATAAAATGAGCGTCGCTATTGCCAGAAGCAGGATGGTCGTGAGGCTTTTTCTGTTCATAACTGTTGAATGGTATTGTTCAGAGCATTGGTTTGAATTGATAAGATAGATTAGTTGGCAGGAACTGAATCGAATTTCATTGAATAAAACATGATCAAAATGGACAATCGGTATTTGTTATATAAATATCTTTTAGATATCGATATATGAGGATCAATATTAAATTAAAGTTTCTATCAGACCAAAAAATCAATTTATTTATTGGTCCATTAAAATAAAAAATTAATTTTGAAGATATCCTATTTAAATCTTAATTACGCCTATCTTGTTATAGATTGGGTAAATGTGTCAAAAAAAAGATTAGATATTATCAAAAAATTGTCTTTGAATTATCTTATACTTTAAAGAAATTAATCTGGATCTGAACATTTTCAACAATGGTGTTCAGATTTCCTATGACCTGGGAGATCTGATTTACTGCAACGGCAACCTCGTTGGTTGAATGAGCTGATAATTCAGCTTGTTTAGAGGTATTTGATACCAGGCCACCAATTTCTGTGATACTTGCGGTTATTTCCTCAACAGATGCTGCCTGTTCTTCTGTTGTAGCAGCAACATCTGTAACACTTACGTTGATCTCCTCAATTAACTCAGCAATCCGGGTAAATGACTGGAAAGTGTCTTGAAGTGCTTTTCCCCCGCTTTCAACATCTTTGACAGTTTTTTCCATTGCGGTGGATGCCTGGATAGATCGTTTCTGAAGATTTTCAATAATAGATGCAATATTTTCTGCAGAAACCTGAGTCTCCTGGGCTAATGCTTTTACTTCATCAGCAACAACAGCAAAACCCAACCCAGCTTCTCCTGCTCTGGCTGCTTCAATTGCTGCATTGAGGGCGAGTAGACTGGTTTGATCAGATATGTCTCTAATAAGACCAACAATTTTCCCGATCTCTTCCATCTGGTGAGTGATGTCCACCATATTATCCTTGCTTTCGATGGTAGATTGGGTAATTCCTTCCATCCCTTTTTCTGCAATGTCAGCGAGTGTTATTCCTTCCCGAGAGTACCTGTCAGCATCAGTTGTGAGTTTACTCACGTGTTCGCTCTTGATTGCAACCTGATTTACCGTTGTATTGAGCTCTTCCATCGCTTTTAGAACCTGGTCAACCCCATGTTTGCATTTTTCTGCATTTTCACTGACATGAAAGGATGAATCAGCAACATCTTTGACACTTGCAGCAACCTCTTCAGTACTTGCATTTACTTCCTCTGCATTGGCTGTAAGTTCCCCCATCTGTTGCTGAATTGAGATAATTGAATTGGATACGGATTTTCCACTATTGTTCAATGCATCTTTGAATTGCTTGAAATCTCCCCTGACATCTGCATTTTCATCATATCGTACTGAGAAATTTCCTATGGAAAATTCATTTGCAATTCGCATGGCTTCCATATTTGGCCGGAGAAATGCTTCAACCAAAGCATGAGTAGCCTCAACCAGTTTTTTGAACTCGCCTGTATATTTGGAAGAATCGATTTGGATGTTGAGATCTCCACTTCGTATCTTTTCAGCAATACCCATGATTGAAGTATTGGCAAATATTGATTTTTTCAGGTTTTCTTCAATCTCCTGTTTTTGTTTCTCAAGATTTATTGACATTGAATCAAAGGAAGAGCTGATCAAACTTATTTCATCACTTCCTTTCATTTCAATGCGATATGCAAGATTTCCAGCTCCTACCTCTTCCATACCCTTTATCAGATTGCCAAA
The DNA here is from genome assembly GCF_003173355.1 of Methanospirillum lacunae. Classification (NCBI taxonomy): domain Archaea; kingdom Methanobacteriati; phylum Methanobacteriota; class Methanomicrobia; order Methanomicrobiales; family Methanospirillaceae; genus Methanospirillum; species Methanospirillum lacunae. The sequence goes on from NZ_QGMY01000002.1 coordinate 33,385, forward strand.
CCTCCGGTTTATGTTCTGGGCTATGAGCCACGCAATAAACAGAAGAATTATAGTACAGAAAATAATAACAACGACTATGATTAGTATTCCCTGTGAATACAACTGGTTTGCATCGATATAACACTGGTTTGATGTCTGATTATTATCATCCATCAGTTTCTGTAGATCAGTAAGAATTAGATTTCGTTTAGGAATTGCACTTTGAATCCTGAGTTGAGTCGCTTCTTCATCTTTTCCTTGAAGTGTTAGAGAATTAACCTGTTTTGTTGTTTCAAGGTATTCAGCCGACGATTTTTTAATCTCCTCAATAAGACCTTTTTCATTATCATTCATCTCAATTGAAGAGTAATCATCAAGTCGTTTCAGAAGTGAGACCCCGAATGGATCCATTTTTGTCTGAAATATTTGTTGTTTTTCAGAAACGGTTGATGCAAGAGTGAAGGTATACCCACCTATTGCATAATTGAGCATATCTGAATATGCTCCATATGCAAGCATGGAATGAGTATATTTATTCTTATAAATTTGGTTTACTTCAGAATTAATTTCCCCGGCAGTGAATAAACCACATACTCCGGTAAACATAATAGCGAAAACCCCGATTATAATCAAAATTAGCAATTTTTTGCTCATTGATATAGTATCTAATTGTATCATGACATCCTCCCAAGAGATCACAAAAACAGCCTGTACACATTTCTGTTCAATATCCGATCTTTTCAATCAGATATTTCGGAGTATGAATAGCCTTCAAGGGTATTAAAATCGGTGATATGGTGAATCAATACCGAAATATTAATTAACCCATTAATGTATTTATTGTAAATGGATGGGGATGTTTCTGAAATAATACGAGAAGTTTTAAAAAAATTCAGGAAACCAATATCTATTACACAGATTGCATATGAAGCTTCTATTTCACGGACAACCGCTGCACGATACCTCGATAATTTGCATTATTCTGGTCAGGTAAAGTTATTCGAGATTGGCAAGGCAAAAAAGTACTTATTAACTTCAGAGCAACCTTCTCATTCTATCTGTGACTTATCATCAGATCTTATTATCCTTTTAAGTTCATCATTCAAAATTTTGTTTGTAAACAAGGCATATCTTGAGTATTCTCACCTTTCTCTTGAAGACCTTCTTGGAAAACGGGTCGATGCCTTAAATTTAGATCTTTTTTCATCTATTAACATCCTAAAGATACTAAATGAGTATCCAGGTGATGATCTTTCGTCTCATATCATTGAGGTATACAGGGGTAACCAACTATATATCTATGAAATGTTTTTTCTAAAAGGGCGGGTAGTATCTCATCATGCCGCAATTTCCATTGTTATTAAAGATATTACTGCAAAGAAACGGATAGAAGATGAAAATCGGTTTCTGGCTTCAATTATTGCCTGCTCTGAAGATGCTATTATTGCAGTCGATAACACAATTACCATTAATACCTGGAATAATGCTGCAGAACGATTATTTGGATATAATTCTGATGAAGTAATTGGTCAATCGATATCAGTGATTCATCCTTGGTGGTATAAAGATGTGTATCCTATCCATAATCGGTTACTCATGGGTGAAACAATAAAGCAATACAAGTGTACCAGAAGACGGAAAGATGGTTCTCTCGTTTATGTTTCTATCACTGCATCATTAGTATACGATCATTCTGGGGAGATTATTGGTTCTTCTGCAATATTTCGTGATATTACTGCAGATAATCAGATAAAAAGTTATATTTCTGATTTAAATCAGCAGTTACATGCAGTACTGGATAATATCCATGAAGTTTTAGCGATTGTTGACCCTGGCACTCATAGGGTCCTTTTGCTAAATGAGTACGGGAAAAAACGTTTTGATAGCCAGAATTCGAGATGTTGGTTTCATACAAGCCAGTATAACTTTCCACAAGCATGTGAAATTTGTTCTCATATGAACCTTAACTACATGGAGAAATCCGGGCCAGTATCATTTGAATTTAAAACTGACAGAATAAAATTACTCTCTAAATTCCAGTTGATACCATGGGGTACTAAAAAACATGCAATGATGGTAACCATGTTTGATCAATCTGAGGATCTTAATAAGGATGGCCTAGTCTTCCCTGATAATAAAACGTAATAATTTTAAATAAATTGCCTTTTCGGTAAGATCCGCTAAGCCACTATTGACTCAACAGCAATTACATTACCAGATGAGATAACTAAAGACTCAACTGGAAATTATTTGATTTCAACTGATAGTATGAGGTTCTCTGTGGATTTACCTGGAAATATAATTCAGAACAGAATGAATTAATATTAGTAAATCCTGGTACAAATAATTAATATTCTCAATTAATTTGTTTTTTTGAAACAAGTACATGAATCTGGAAATAAAAATAAATACTGGAGTAGATATATTCTGTGCTTTGATCCTTGAAAAAAGGTTAACTAAAATAATTAACTATATTTCTGAATAGTTTCATATTCAACGACTCTGTGGGAACTTTGATTCCCTGTCGTTTCATCTTCTCTTTCTGCAGTGTCCAGTCATACAGGTTGACAAAATCCATTGCACGTTCCGGATGAGGCATCATCGCCAGAACTTTCCCGTTTTCTGAAGTAATCCCTGCAATATCAGCAGTTGAGCCGTTTGGATTAAACGGGTATTCACCGTTTGCAGATTTCATGTCGTCTTTACAGTAGGTAAATGCGATCATCTTCTTGCTCTGAAGTTTGGCAAGTGTCTCTTTAGAGCAGGAAAAATTACCTTCTCCATGAGATACCGGACAGACAATTTTATCGATGCCTTTTGTCCAGATATTGTCAGCAGTAGGTTTCAATGTAACATACCGGCATTCAAGCACCCCTTTGTGGTTGGGCATCAGGGCAATATCGCGTTTGAACTGCTTGTTAAACGCAGGTACGAGTCCAAGGTTTGCAAGGATTTGGAACCCGTTACAGATCCCGAGAACAAGATTGTCGCCATTCAGAAATTCAGTGAGATCATCCCAGAGATTATTTCTGACCCTGTTAGCGAATGCATTTCCCGCACCGGTATCATCACCGTACGAAAAGCCACCTGGAAATACAAGCAGACGATAATCAGATAGTCTCTGTTTTTTGTCAATGAGATCGTTGATGTGAACGATATCAGAATCCATTCCTGCACGGGCTAATACTTCTTGTGTCTCCATCTCTGAATTGATTCCGTATCCGCTCATGATGAGGGCTTTATCAGGAATCATATCCGGAGATTCGTTAAAAAATGAAGACGTCATATTAGTACCCTCCAAATGGTTTTTTATACGCAGCCTCAAGTTCGCTTACCGGTACAGATAGGATCTGCTTCTTTCCTGAAATCTGGAGGTTCTTCCCGCTTACCCGTCCGATAAGGACGGCATCAGGACCCATCGTCCGTTCAAATGGACGTTTATTATCAGGTGCTATTGTGACGACAAACCGTCCAAGCGTCTCTGAAAAGAGAAGGAGATCTGATCTTCCATCACCGGGGATGGTAATATCCATTCCAAGCCGACCTGCGATTGCCACCTTTGCAAGTGCAACTGCCAGACCTCCATGAGTGACAGGGAAAGCCGAAGCAACCAGATCATGCAGAATTGCGTGTGTCAGTTTTTCATATCGTGCTTTCACTGCCGGAATTTCAATATGGGGCACCGTTCCGGCAGCACTATTTGCACCACATATCTGGACAAAGTACTCTGATCCGCCGAGTTCTTCCCTTGTTTCTCCAATGAGATAGACCAGGTCACCTTCAATCTTGGCATCCAGTGAGACTGCCTTTGTTACATCAGGATGAACACCGATCGAAGAGATCAGCAGGGTTGGAGGGACTGAAACTCTGACCCTGTTGTTATCTGCGTCAAATCCGGAGAAATCATTGAACATGCTGTCCTTTCCTGAGATGAACGGGGTCATAAACCCGGTTGCTCCATCATAGCATCCCCGTACAGCTGCTTTGAGCTGGTCCAGGCGTTCAGGCTCATCTGACGAGCACCAGCAGAAGTTGTCAAGAATAGCGATTGATTCAAGGGGGACACCGATTGCAATAAGACCACGAATGGCTGTATCAATGCAGGCTATTGCCATTCGATAGGAATCGATCTCTGAGTACGAAGGGAAGAGACTCTGGGATAATCCAACTCCTTTTTTAGAGGAAGCAACAACTTTTGTCAGCGTAGCCACTCCCTGTACTCTGCCAATTCCCTGAACTGGTCCTAGTACATGTCCGCCCTGCACAGTGTGATCATACTGAATAGATATGAACTCCTTTGAGCAGATGTTCTTTCGATGAAGCATCGTTTTCAGTGTATCACCAAGATTTTCAGGGCATCCGGGAACAGGTTCGCTTGCTTCAGGAGATGAGGATGATGTTTTAAGATGCTTTACAGGGAGCCCGTCATGAAGGAACGAGAGTTCGATATCCATGACCGTGGTTCCGTTGAACTCAACCACACAGCGTCCAGTATCTGTAAATGTCCCGATTACCGTGCCTTCAACCTCTCTGCGACCAAGAAGATCCATGAGTTCATCGATTTTTTCAGGAGGTACTGCAAGGGTCATCCGCTCCTGTGATTCAGAGATCCAGATCTCCCATGGTGCCATTCCCGGGTATTTCAAAGGAACTTTATCAAGCACAACGTGACAACCATTGCACTCCTTTGCCATCTCTGCAACCGAACATGAGATCCCTCCTGCTCCATTGTCGGTAATACTGGTATAGAGGCCCTTATCCCTGGCTTCTTTTACGATAACGTCTGATACCTTTTTTTGGGTGATTGGATCTCCTATCTGGACGGCAGTTACCGGACTTGCCGGATCCAATGCTTCAGATGAGAAGGTGGCCCCGTGGATTCCGTCTTTTCCAACTCTGCCCCCGATCACAACGATACGATCACCGGGTCTGGCCTGTTTCTCATACAGATTCCTGTCTGCGTTTTTACGGGGCATGACTCCGACGGTTCCGGCAAAAACCAGGGGTTTTCCACAGTACCGGTCATCAAACCAGACAAATCCCTGTGGAGTTGGAATTCCAGAACAGTTCCCTCCAACTCCAACTCCGGCTACGACTCCATCAAGGATACGTCGAGGCGTGAGAATCGGATTTGACTGGTCTTTTCCACGAAAGAGAACGGGGTTCGTATCAGGATCACCGACACAAAATCCGTAGATGTTGATACAGGGTTTTGCTCCAAGTCCAAAACCGATAGTGTCCCGGTTTACTCCAACGATACCGGTGAGGGCACCACCGAACGGATCAAGAGCTGATGGTGAGTTGTGTGTCTCAACCTTATGGGTAACGAGATACTCATCGTCAAAGATGATACCTCCTGAATTGTCTGAAAATACGCTCAGGCAGATATCTTTATCCCCTTTTTCTGCCCGGATTTTATTGGTCGCTGCCTGGATGAATGTTTTATAGAGACCTTTCGGGACATCCTCGTCCATTGCTGAAGCAAAGATTGTGTGTTTGCAATGTTCGCTCCAGGTCTGGGCAAGTGATTCAATCTCAACATCAGTTGGGATTCTCCCGATTGCCTTGAAATAGTCTCTGATTGCATGAAGCTGTGCAAGGTCAAGGGCGAGCGGGCCTCTTCTCTGGCCTGTGACTGGATCTAAAATTCCTTCTTTTCCAATCTGTATGAGTTCCTGCTCCTCAAGACTGAGATCAACAGGTTCAGCAGTTGGAAGTTCATGTAGTTCAACAAACGGTACTACACGATCCATACCGCTGGTTCCATATTCCTGTCGTGTTTTTACGTGAACCCGGTTGACGAGCGGGTTTGCAAGGGTTGAGGTTAGCGTATTTAACACATCGGGAGTGAGTTTCCCACAGACAAAGTACAGATGCGATGTATAGACTGCTTCTCCAGGCTCAAATTTTCGATTGGTAAAATCTTCTATGGTCTGTCTGGCAGTTGTTCCAACATTATCTGTTACACCAGGAAGGAATCCTACCTCAATGGCTGTATCAAAATATGCCTGAGTGGCCTCGTCCACCGTGAACTTCTGTACCACCGGGTTACTCAGTTGCAGACCAATCTCTCTGAGTTCATCCTGAGTGAAATCTTTGGAGACAGTGGAGATGGTATAAATATCAACGAGATGGAGTTCTTCGATTGGGATTCCAAGCGAACGAATCCGGTCTGTTCTGACTTTAAGGCGGGGATCAGCCTTATAGCGGATCTCAATCCGGTGGACATATGCCATGTGTACTTATTGTATGATCGTTTAGGGGCAAAATATGTATCAAGCCGGGGAACTCCTGATGGAAATAAAAGGGTATGATAATGTTCTGGATACCCTAGGTAATTTTGTTCCGGTTTGAGCGCAGATATTGAAGATTTTTAAATTTTCTTTAGATTTTTTTACTGTGACGAATGCGCTAAAATGAGCGCTTTATTATTTATATATTTATATTTCCAAGGTTTGTTTTTTTCTGGAATGACCAACTAATCGGTTGTTAGCAACAACCTTTATCATTGTCTATAATGATTAGGAATTATGGGAACGAAAATTTTTGTTCTAGGAGTACTTGTTTTAGTTGCACTTGCTGGTGTATCTATTAGTACTCCGGTTGTTGCGGATGATGGGTATTGTTACTATTATTGCTATGATAATGGTTATTGGTGGAATTATTACTGGGATTATCTCAATTATTACTGGAACAATTACTGGTATAACTACTGGTACTATTATTGGTATGGTTGGTAACAATATCCATCACATTTTTTTTTATTAATACATTCTCGAATCCATGATGTTTCTATTCTGAATAAAGAATAATTATCATTCGTTCTCGAACTAGTCAATCTGTATAACATCAACACATCTATGGTAGTTGAGTAAAACCGTAAGCATCCTTCTCATTGTGATAACACAATTCCTGTAGATGATAATGTAATCCTCTCTCTGGATCACCATCTATTCCTTATAATTAACAGAATCGCAGCGATGAACCAATATTACGCATTTTTGGTGAAGTAAACAGCAATACCGGGAAAATTCTGGATAATATCATTACACTAAACAACGAGTCGGCAGATGTTACATAGCCCCTCTTTTATCATTATCGCGGTTGAAGAGATTATTACTCGCAGATAATTTTCCAGACAAAGCCGGGAGAGAGATTATTATGGAATTGAAAGGACCAAAAGTCAAGGATTACATAGCGAAATTTATTGTTGAACCTGGGAAACAGGTACGTCTTAAAGATTTTAAGACCGGATGGGCTGAAAACGAACAAATGAAGAAACTTGGAGAGGATAAGTCCAAGGATCTCCTCGTGGAAATGCTTGAAAAGGACCGGAGTGCTCTGGCAGCAGTTCAGGATCTTCTCTGGTCATCCCGAACTCATGCAGTCCTGATAATTCTTCAGGGAATGGATACAGCAGGAAAAGATGGAACAATCAGACATGTTATGTCAGGTGTAAACCCACAAGGGTGTTCAGTTCATGGGTTTAAGGTTCCAAGTACACAGGAGCATAATCATAATTTTCTCTGGCGGTATTCGAATGTTCTCCCGGAACGTGGAGAGATCGGTATCTTTAACCGGTCGTATTATGAGGATGTCCTGGTAACCAGAGTTCATCCTAATATTATCTCCGGTTTTCCAAAAGATATCGGACCTGATGCTGATGGATTCTGGAAAGGAAGATATTATGATATCAACGCGTTTGAGGAGCATCTTATCAGAAACGGAACACTCATTCTAAAATTCTTCCTCCATATCTCAAAAGATGAACAGAAACGCAGGCTTCTTGACCGGCTTGAGCATAAAGAAAAGTACTGGAAGTTTTCGGTAGCAGATCTTACTGAGCGACAGTTCTGGGATAATTACATAAAAGTATACGAGAAAATGCTTGAAGCTACTTCTACCGATATAGCTCCATGGTTTGTCATTCCCGGAGACTATAAATGGGTTGCGCGGACTGCAGTTGCCGAAGCAGTTGTTACAGCAATTAAAGGGTTAAATCTGTCATATCCGTCGGTATCAGACGATGAGATCAAACGTCTTATGGAGGCAAAGAAGAAACTCCAGGCAGAATAATCCCTTATATCAATATCACAACCCTGATTTGCCTGAAATGGGGGTGAACCCTTGAAAATTCAGCAAAATGGCTTCTATCAGAAAGGATGTATACTTGAATCACTAATGCAAGGTACTCTGATCTGCTTTTACAAAATTTATTTTACCATAATTTTTTATAAACCCAGATATCAGGGCGAATAGGTGAAACTATGAGTCATGATAAAAAGAAAGCCAAGAAAGTAGTTGGTCAGGTTCAGGCGGTCGTAGAGTCAGTAAATCCTGGAAAAGTTTCTGGAGAAAGTAAATCAGAAGGAAAAAATTCAGTTCCAGATAATAAAAGTAGTTCAAGTGGACAGTCAAAATCTAAAAAACGTTAAAAGGTCTGATAACCTAATCAGCCAATTTTTCAATATTTTTCTATATCTGTTCCATCTTTTATTCTAATTATCACGGAGAGTAATTGCAATTTGTCTCCAGTACATCATGGTATTCCAGGGGACAATCAATGTCTCCTCAATACTGATTCAAGAATTATTTGTATTAGCTTAAAGAATTCGTTCTTTTTTTTATAAATCATCCACATCTATTTATAGAACTATAAGTCAATGCTAACACATTATCGAGAGGGTTCAATAATGTCAACACAACTTGGGGGACAACCGGTTTACATCCTTAGGGAAGGCAGTTCCAGAAATCATGGTCGTGATGCTCAAAGTATGAATATCACTGCCGCAAAAGCGGTAGCCAATGCTGTCCGTACTACTCTTGGCCCGAAAGGGATGGACAAAATGCTTGTTGATTCCATGGGAGATGTGGTCATCACTAATGACGGGTTTACGATTCTCAGTGAGATGGACATTGAACACCCGGCAGCAAAGATGATGGTTGAAATTGCTAAGACTCAGGATACCGAGGTTGGTGACGGGACCACTACTGCAGTAGTTATCGCAGGTGAATTACTCAAGCGTTCTGAAGAACTCATTGAACTAGGAATTCATCCGACAATCATCGTTCAGGGGTACAGGATGGCATCTGAAAAAGCCCAGGAGATACTCAAAGGGTTGGCAATCTCAATGAAACCGTCTGATATTGAGATCCTTAAAAAGATAGCAGAGACTGCGATGGCTGGAAAAGGGGTGGAGTCAGCAAAACTCATGCTCTGTGATCTTGTATCAAAGGCTGTTACCAGTGTTTCAGAGCCTGATGGAACAGTGGATATTGATAATATCAAGGTTGAAAAGAGAGTAGGCGGGTCAATTGAAGATTCTGATATTGTCATGGGTATTGTCCTTGAAAAAGAGAGAGTACACCCTGGCATGCCTACGAAAGTTACCGAGGCAAAAATTCTGCTTTTGAATGTAGGTGTTGAGTACAAAAAAACAGAAGTCGATGCAGAGATCACAATAACCAGTCCAGGTCAGATGCAGGCTTTCATTAACGAAGAAGAGCAGATGGTCAAAAAGATTGCTGATTCAATAATCAAAACCGGAGCTAATGTAGTTATCAGTCAGAAAGCTATCGATGACAATGCACAACATTATCTTTCAAAAGCAGGAATTTTGGCAATCCGCAGGGTGAAAGGAAGTGACATGGATAAACTTGCCCTGGCTACCGGTGCGACTGTCATATCCAGTATTGATGCAATATCTGCTAAAGAACTCGGATATGCAGGTATTGTTCAGGAGAGAAAGGTTTTAGGCGATGATTTGATCTTTATTGAAAAATGCAAAAACCCTAAAGCCGTCTCTATTATTATCCGCGGGGGAACTGAACACGTCATTGCAGAATATGGACGGGCTATTGAAGATGGCATCAGGGTCGTTTCCACTGTTTTAAAAGATAAAAAATTTGTTGCCGGTGGTGGCTCTCCTGAAATTGAATTGTCTCTTCGTCTCAGGCAATATGGGGCTTCGGTTGGAGGTCGGGCTCAACTCGCAATTGATGCTTTTGCTGCTTCTCTTGAAATTATTCCCAGGACAATTGCAGAAAATGCAGGTCTTGACCCTATTGATATGATTGTTGCATTACGTGCTGCTCATGAAAAAGGTGAAAAGACCGCAGGTTTGGATGTATTTCAAGGAAAACCCCTGGATATGCTTAAAGAAGGTGTCATAGAACCACTCCGGGTAAAAACCCAGGCCATTGTGAGTGCAACAGAAGCAGCGGGAATGATCCTGAGAATTGATGATGTTATTAAATCAGCAAAGTCAGCAGCCCCGGCAATGCCTCCCGGAGGTATGGGTGAGATGGGCGGAATGGGGATGTGAATAGTCCCCCAATCAAGATTTAGCGATTCTTTTGGTTTATTCCTGAATAAACAGACGTTTCATTATTTATTTTTGATCAGAAGGTATAATGCGGAGTAGATCCGTCTCTCATCCGCTAGAGAGTATTTTTAAAATTTCAAATTTTGGTCTTGTATTTTAGAATTTGGAAAAATTATCGGAGAATTAAAAGGCATTGAGGAATCTATTTACATTCAGGAAAGAGTGGACTGAAAAAAAACCATCTGGTGAACATGTTGACAGAGGCCCGCTTCGGGATGAACTCTTCAGTGGGGATCAACTGGAGCAGCATGCAAGAGATATTGCAGGATGCTTTCGGATTGATACCAGAAAAGGAGAGGATCGCCTTCTTCCACGTCTTGCTGATAACGAGCAGGTTCTGTTAAAGACGCACAAACTGCTCAATACAGTTCTGGAAGAGAATTCACCTGTTTCTCCTGCAGGTGAATGGCTCCTTGATAACTTCTACCTTGTTGAGGAACAGATCAGAACCGCTCGTCTGCATCTTCCTGAAGAATATAGTATAGAACTTCCTCATCTTGCAAACGGACCACTGGAAGGATATCCCAGGGTCTATCATATTGCACGAGAACTCATAGCCCATAGTGACGGGCGGATAGATACTGAAAACCTGTTTGCTTTTATTAACGCGTATCAGAAGATTACTCCTCTCAAACTCGGTGAGTTATGGGCAATTCCTATCATGTTCAGACTCGCATTGATCGAGAATCTGCGCAGAGTTGCTGATATAATCTCTGAAAACAGGTCTGATCGGGATTCAGCCAACTACTGGGTGGATCGTATGACCAGAATGGCACGAAAGGATCCAAAAAGCCTCATTCTTGTCATTGCAGATATGGCCCGGTCGGATCCACCCCTGACAAGTGCTTTTGTTGCCGAAATGTCACGTCACCTGCAGGGAAGTTCAGGTCCTCTCTTATTTGCTCTTTCCTGGATAGAACAGCGGTTATCTGAAAAAAACCAGACTTTGGAGCAGATGATTACTGCAGAGATCCAGGCTCAGGCAGCTGATCAGGTCTCTTTTGGTAACAGTATAAGCAGCCTTCGCCTTCTTGATACCAGTGACTGGCGTTCTTTTGTAGAACGGCTGAGTATTGTTGAACGTACTCTACGCAGTGATCCTGCAGATGAATATCCAGAAATGGACTTTGAGACCCGGGACCGGTATCGCCATGTTATTGAGGAGATTGCGAGAAATGACAGGGTATCAGAGGATCTGGTAGCACAAATTGCGGTAGAACTTGCATATCAGGCCAGAACGATACAGGGCAAAAAAGAACGGGAGTCCCATCTGGGATATTATCTGATAGATGATGGGAGGGAAAGACTGGAAGAATCACTCCTGTATCTGCCTTCTGGTATAGACCAGATCAAAAGAGCTGTTTTTGTCCACGCTTTTCCCCTCTATATCAGTGGGATTGTAACCATCACCCTTCTGGTTCTTTATTTCGCGTTTACCCAATTCAACTCAGTTACCTGGTTTATCACGCTTCTCATTCTGATACTGCTTTTATTTCCGATCAGTCAGAGCGTCATGAGAGTGATGAACTGGTTCTGTACCCTGGTCTTTGTGCCGGTCTCTCTTCCTAAAATGGACTATTCAGAGGCAATCCCGAACGATAGAAGAACAGTTGTTGTTATTCCAACAGTCCTTTCAGGATTTTCAGATATCTCCAAGCTTCTTGATTCACTTGAGATCAGATTTCTCGCGAATAAGGAGAAAAATATCTACTTTGCTCTGCTCACTGATCTCAGAAATGCTCCTGCAGCACAGATGCCTGAAGATGAAGAGCTTGTGTCCCTGCTTGGTTGTGGAATAAAAAATCTGAATGAGAAATACCACAAAGAAAACCCGGACACGTTTTTTCTCATGCACCGGAGCCGTACCTGGAATCCGAGTGAAAGGATATTCATGGGGTACGAACGGAAACGAGGAATACTCGAAGCCTTCAGTATCCTTCTGTCTGATCCCGGCAAAAGACCGTTCTCAAATGTTGTTGGCAATCTGGAAGCACTTACTCATATCACCTATGTGATAACGTTAGATACCGATACAGATCTTCCAAGAAATAGTGCACGAACGCTTATTGGCACAATTGCACATCCCCTGAACAGAGCACAGATTGATCAAAATACCCGGGTGATCAAAAAAGGGTATGGAATTCTTCAGCCACGTGTTGCAATCTCACTCACGAAATCAGGGATTTCCCGGTTTGTATCGCTCTTCGGAGGAGAACTTGGGATAGATCCCTATACCCGTGTCGTTTCGGATGTGTACCAGGATGCATTCCATGAAGGATCATTTATTGGAAAAGGGATCTATGATCTTGAAACATTCTCTCTGACAGTGAAGGGTCGGTTTCCTGAAAACCTCATCTTAAGCCATGATCTTCTGGAAGGCTGCTATGCCCGGACTGGTCTTGTCAGTGATGTTGAAATCTTTGAAGAATACCCCTTAAGGTATCTGGTAGATATCATCCGTCGACACCGGTGGATCAGAGGTGACTGGCAGATTCTCCCCTGGATCTTTTCATCTGTTCCTGATAGTTCATCTAAAAAACAGAAGAACCCCCTTTCTCTTCTCTCGCGATGGAAGATCTTTGATAATCTGATACGGAGTCTTACAACTCCGGTTACCTTTCTCCTGTTTCTTCTATCATGGATAATTCTTTTAGATCCACTCTTCTGGACTGGTTTTATCATCTCGCTTCTCTTGATTCCCCCAATCATCATTATATTGTATAAAATCGTTAGAAAGCCGGGAGAGCATACCTGGAGGATGCACCTCTATGATATGGGTCACGATATCCGGAGTATGATAGCAGTCCCGCTGCTCATCCTCGTTTTTCTCCCCTTTGAAGCATACATCTCTCTTGACGCTATTATCCGCTCATGCTGGAGGATGAAGTTCTCACATCGTAACCTGCTTGAATGGACCACTCACCAGGAAGCAGGACGAATGGGTGTCTCTGATGTTTCAGGTTCGTACCGTATCATGTGGCCTGCACCGGTTATCGGTGCCGGATTGCTCATACTTACCGTGATACTTCCCGCATCTGTCTCAGTGTTATGTATTCCCTTTGCCTGTGCATGGATGCTCTCCCCTGCTATCGCCTGGTGGATAAGTCAACCGTTCATGTCTCAAACTCCCACTCTTTCTCCAGAACAGAACAGGTATCTGAGAAGGGTTGCACGCAAAACATGGCGGTTTTTTGAGACCTTTGTCACCGCTGAAGACCATCATCTCCCCCCTGATAATTATCAGGAACAACCGGTTGAGGCTGTAGCTCACCGGACCTCTCCAACAGATATCGGCCTCTCCCTTCTCGCAAATCTTACTGCCTACGACTTTGGCTACATATCCGCTGATGAGTATGTGAATCGTACTCATGGCACCCTGACAACAATGGGGAGACTGAAGAGATTCAGGGGTCATTTCTACAACTGGTATGACACGATAACGTTAGAGCCCCTGCTTCCCAGGTACATCTCCACGGTTGATAGCGGCAACCTTGTTGGAGATCTGCTGGTGTTACGGCAGGGACTCTTTGAACTCTCTCATGAACCGGTCATTTCAATGAAATTTGGTGACGGACTATCTGATGTACTTCATCTCCTCACCGAAGCTCTGAAAGAAGCTGAAGAGAGTATGGGAGTAGTTCCGGTCCCTGTTCTATCAAAAATTGCGGATCTGAAGGAGTCTGTATCCGCTATTCAGGAAACGGTTCCCTGGATCATCAGTTCCCTCTCTGATTTGAATGAGATAGGATCAGATCTTCTGGCTGAACTCAGTTCACATCCTGATGAAGAAGTCAGGTGGTGGGCTGATGCAACCTGGCGCCAGATAAAGAGTCATGAAACTGCTGTACTATCTCATATCTCATGGGCGTTCACCGGAGAACATCCTGATACGCTCTGGGATGAGATTCCTGTAGAGGTTTTGCCCGCTCTCTCCCTCTTCCTAAAAAAATATGAGTCACTAAATGACCACATTCCAACATTCAGGGAAATCGCTGAGATCAGAGAGGTTTTCCTGAGTGATCTTGCTCCATTATTGGAGTGGCTTGCAGCATCTAAAGATCATGCCAGTACGCCAGGTGCCGGGTACCAATGGCTTTCCCGCACTCTGGAAGAGATGCAAATCTCAAGTAAACGAGCCGATGATCTCCTTTTGATGGTATCGTGTCTTGCAGATGATTGTGAAACATACTCACATATTGAGTATGGATTTTTGTACGATAACACCAGTAAACTTCTTGCCATCGGGTATAATGCGACAGATCTCAGACGCGACGCCAGTTTTTATGATCTCCTGGCATCTGAAGCACGACTTGCCAGTTTTATCGGAATAGCCAGAGGAGACCTTCCCCAGGAGCACTGGTTTGCGTTGGGTCGTCTCCTGACAACCACCGGAAATGGGAGATCTACGCTCATCTCCTGGAGTGGTTCGATGTTTGAATACCTGATGCCACTGCTTCTGATGCCGAATTATGAGAATACTCTCCTGGATCTGACCTATCGCACGGTGGTTACCAGGCAGATAGAATATGGCAGGCAGAGAAATGTTCCCTGGGGGATATCAGAATCAGGTTATAATATCATTGATACAAGCCAGAACTACCAGTACCGTGCATTCGGAGTCCCGGGGCTTGGGTTCAAGCGTGGTCTTTCTGAAGATCTGGTTATCGCTCCCTATGCGAGTGTAATGGGTCTGATGGTTCATCCGTCTTTAACTTACATGAATCTGAAGGAGATGGATTCACTTGGATATTCAGGGGCATATGGTTTTTATGAGGCCGTTGATTTTACCCCTTCCCGGATTCCTCCAGGCCAGAATCATGCTATTGTGCGATCGTTCATGGTACATCACCAGGGAATGGCTCTGCTCTCACTTGCCTATGTCCTTCTCAATCGCCCGATGCAGAGGCGATTTGAGTCTGACCCATCCCTTCAGGCAACACTGATGCTCCTTCAGGAAAAGATGCCACGGGTTACTCCCTTCTATCCCCACACCGGTGATGTGCAGGGAGTTCATAAAAAGAATGGTGACGCCGAATCATTGGTGCGTACCTTCCATACCGCACATACACCACGGCCTGAAGTGCACCTTCTTTCAAATGGACATTACCATGTGATGGTAAATAATAGCGGATCAGGATATAGCAGGTGGAATGATCTTGCAGTAACCAGATGGCGGGAAGATCCAACCGCAGACACCTCGGGAACTTTCTGTTATATCAGGGATCTTGAGAGTGGTGATTTCTGGTCAAATGGCTATCAGCCCACAAAAAAGAATCCTGAAACCTTTCAAACAACGTTTAAACAGGCTCGTGCTGAATTCAGGAGACGTGACCAGGAATTTGATACCCGTACAGAAATCATCGTTTCTCCTGAAGATGATGTAGAACTTAGAAGAATACGGGTAACAAACCGGTCCTGGAAACGAAAGACCCTGGAGTTTACCAGTTATGCTGAGGTAGTCCTGGCTCCCCAGACCTCTGACGAATCACATCCGGCCTTCAGTAATCTTTTTGTTCAGACCGAACTTCTTGCGGAGAAGAATGCAATCATAGCCACGAGAAGGCCACGTTCAGAGGATGAAAAGCCGCCATGGATGCTCCATCTCATGACTGTTCATGGCACGGTGATGAGAAAGATCTCATTTGAGACAGTAAGGACCAATTTCATCGGAAGAACAAATTCTCTCTCAAATCCTGCCGCTATGACTGACTCATCAGCCCTTTCAAACTCAGCAGGTTCTGTGCTTGACCCGGTGGTTGCGATCAGATGTACCATCATACTGGATCCACAGGAGACTGCGGGGGTGAATATCTTCACCGGAGTCAGTGAGAGCAGGGACAAATCGGTTGCCCTTGTTGACAAGTATTATGACAGTTATATCGCTGATCGGGTCTCCGAGCTTGCCTGGACACATGCACAGGTTGTACTCAAACAACTCAATGCTACAGAACGTGATGCCCGGCTGTTTGGGAGTCTTGCGTCATCGGTTATCTATGCACATCCCTCGCGTAGGGCGAGCCAGAAGATTCTGGAAAAGAACTCCCGTGGCCAGTCTGGTCTGTGGGGATATGGAATCTCCGGAGATATTCCCATAGTTCTGGTGAGAATTCAACACATGAGTGGGATTGGTCTGATCAAAGAGATGGTTCAGGCCCATGAATACTGGCGAATAAAAGGCCTGATGGTTGATCTGGTGATCTGGAACGAGGAACAGTCAGGATACAGGCAGGAACTGCATGATGAGATCATGCGTCAGATTCCCCAGGGTTCTGATCATCCTCTGGTAAATCAGAAAGGAGGCATCTTTATCAGACATATGGAGCAGATGTCAGATGAGGATCGTATCCTGATTCAGACCGTGGCACGGGCGATAGTATCTGACCGGAGAGGAAATCTCGCAATGCAACTCGAACGGCCGGGCTGGAATGAGACTCCTATGCCCAAATTAATCCCTGCCAGGAGTTCGATTTATGAAAATGATCCGGGAATCAACATTTCTTCTGAAGACCTCCTCTATTTTAACGGTACTGGAGGGTTTTCGCCTGATGGAAAAGAGTACATCATCTTCACCGGAAAAGGAAGGGTAACTCCGGCTCCCTGGGTAAACATACTGGCAAATGAGAATTTTGGGACCGTGATATCAGAGAGTGGGAGTGCCTTTACCTGGAGTGAGAATGCCCATGAGTTCAGACTTACTCCCTGGACAAACGATCCGGTCTCTGATCTCTCTGGCGAGGCCCTGTACATCAGGGATGAAGAGACTGGCATATTCTGGTCTCCCACTCCCTTACCGGTCAGAGGATCTAACAATTACAAAACCCGGCATGGATTTGGCTATTCAGTCTTTGAATACTTAGGAAACGGAATTCAGACCACACTGACGGTCTTTGTGTCACCTGATAGTCCTGTTAAAATCCTCTCTCTTCGGGTAAAGAATCAGTCAGGACAATCCCGTGTCCTCTCAGTAACCTGCTATGTCGAATGGGTTTTAGGAGAACTCAGATCTCGATCTCTGCCATATGTGATATCAGAGATTGATCCGGTTACTGGAGCGATCTTTGCTAAGAATCCATATAATTCTGAATTTCCCGGACGTGTTGCCTTTCTTGACTCAAATATTCCGAGCAGAACTATTACCGGCGATCGGTATGAGTTCATCGGGCGAAACCGCTCTATGGAAAAACCTGCAGCAATGGAGCAGGAACACCTCTCCAACAAAGTTGGAGCAGGTCTTGATCCGTGTGCAGCTCTCCAGGTCTTATGTGAACTGGTTGATGGTGAGGAACGTGAGATCATCTTTACCCTTGGTGTCGGTTGTGATGGAGAAGAAGCACGAAATCTTGTTCTCCGCAGTCGCGGAGTTGGAGCAGCACGTGCATCACTAAAAGCGGTACATGAGTACTGGGCATCGACACTCGGAGTGGTGAATATTGCAACACCTGATCCATCCGTGGACCTGCTTTTCAACGGCTGGCTCCTCTATCAGACGATTGTCTCACGTCTCTGGGCACGTTCCGGGTTTTATCAGTCAGGAGGAGCGTTTGGATTTCGGGATCAACTGCAGGACGTGATGGCCCTCATCAACACAAAACCAGACCTTGCAAGAAAACAGATTCTCCTCTGTGCCGGGCATCAGTTTACTGAAGGTGATGTGCAGCATTGGTGGCATCCCCCTGTTGGTCGCGGAGTGAGGACTCATTGTTCTGATGATTATCTATGGCTCCCGTATGTAACCTGCAGGTATGTAACCGGTACCCGTGATTTTGGGATTCTTGATGAGGTGGCTCCTTTTCTTGAAGGGAGAAAGGTGCTCCCTGACGAGGACTCATATTATGATCTCCCTGAAATCTCCGGATCAGCAGATACGCTTTATGAGCATTGTGTCCGTGCCATCAGGTCAGGCCTGATGGTTGGTGTTCATGGCCTACCATTGATGGGAACCGGGGACTGGAACGATGGCATGAATCTTGTCGGGGCAGGAGGGCAGGGAGAGAGTGTATGGCTCGGATTTTTCCTTTACGATCTGCTTACGCGGTTTGGCAGAATATCCACGCTTCACAACGATCCTGCATTTGCAGAGTATTGCCTGGTACATGCTAATCTTTTGAGGGAGAACCTTGAAAAAAACGGGTGGGACGGGGAATGGTACCGCCGTGCCTATTTCGATTCAGGGCAGCCACTCGGATCTTCCCTCAACCAGGAATGCAGAATAGATTCTATTGCCCAGAGTTGGGCTGTTCTATCCGGTGCTGGATCAAAGGAGAGAACCGTGGCTGCCATGAAAGCAGTAGGCACCCATCTCATCAATAACGATGATGGGCTCGTTTCTCTCTTCACTCCTCCGTTTGATTCATCGCTCATGAATCCCGGGTACATTAAAGGATATGTGCCGGGCGTTAGAGAAAACGGCGGGCATTATTCACATGCAGCCATCTGGGTAGCAATGGCCTTTGCTACACTCAAAGATCACGAACAGGCCTGGAAACTGGTATCGTTTATCAGCCCGGTACATCATTGCAAAACTCATGATGATGTTCAAAAATACCGGGTTGAACCGTATGTTATTACATCAGATATCTATACTGCCCCTCCCTACTCGGGCCGTGGAGGCTGGACATGGTATTCGGGATCTGCTGGCTGGATGTACACACTGATTCTTGAATCTCTGCTCGGAGTTGAGGTACAAGGCGATCAAATGAGATTCAATCCATGTATTCCTGAAATCTGGAGATCATACCGGATTTATTTGAGATACCAGTCTTCCAGGTATCATATCTCTGTCATAAAGCCCGGTCCGGGATCAGCAGTACTATCGGTGAGTGTTGAAGGGAAAAATCAGTCTGATAAAACGGTGCATCTCGTTGATGATGGAGGGGATCGTCAGGTTGTGATAGAACTAGGGGAGACATCCCTGTTGTGAATGAGATACGCGGGTAATGTTTGAGTTTTATGAATCAGGTATAAGGATCCCTCTTAAGTTGATCTGGATCCAAATCGATATTTTATTGACAGCGTCATACAAATAGCGAAGGATCTAGTTATATCAAATTATTCTGACGAAAACTGGTTGTAGGTATCAATACCCCTGCATTGATTCTGAATATTCTTTTTGATTGAGATGGTAGATGCAAGGTTGCTTTTTGGATTGTTCTTCTGTTAAGTTGTATCTTTGAGTTTTGATCTCCCAAAAATCGGGCATCTTCTCATCGCCGAGTATGTTTGCATACCCCGGCTCTCCTACCATACTAAAGTTACAATGGACGATTCCATCTTCTTCTACAAGACAATGAACACATCTCCGTGTAACATCTGCACTATAGCATGGTCTGTTTGACCTTTCTTCTATTGGAGGTATCATACTTCCAATCAGTCTTACATCTCCTTAATTGTTCCTGCAGTATTGTACAATGTCTCATCAGTCACCTTTGTGATATAAAAAAGAAAAAATTCGTGTGACTCATACCGGAGGGTGCCGGTCATCAATTTTGTGCACTCTTTCCCCTGGCAGGAAAAAGATGGCAGAATGTATGAACTATTTTTGATTCATTTCTGATTCTAAAAACTGATTTTCAATGCTCAAACTATAAACCTTCATTGCTATTCAGTAGATGAGGTAAAATGAAAACGCTTGATCGTATCAGTTCGTACAAACCTGAAGAGATTGGTTGGGTTGATTTTATTATGGTATTATTAATCTTCTTCTCTATGACGTCTTTTATCTTTATTGGAATCATAAACCTGTTTTCTGTTTACTTGTCTATCTATGTATTTTTTAGTGGACTTGATGGACCTATAACTGATACGCGAATATTAGGCATTATTAGTACAACCCTTTTGACTATCATAATCGTAGAACTTTATATCACGGTAAAAGAACTCAAAAGTGGAAATATCGATATTAAACTGATTCTAGTTATTGGTTTGACTGCAATAATTCGGCATTTTATTCTATTGATATCGCAGGATTTTAGTGAAAAAGATGTATTTGCGATGATCGGACTCGCAATTGTAATGATGTTCTTTATCCTTGGATTATGGATTGTCAAGAGCAGGAATATCGACAGTATTGCTAATATCTGGTCCACTCATCCTAAAAAGGGATAATCTATCGGATTCGTATTTAAATATATTAAAACATTGAGAAAATCGAGAACGGTATGTTTTAGGGGTTAACTTCTTACTCATACCTGATAATCAATATAAAAATTTTACTTTGGGAATATATATTATCGATGTTATTATTTTATTCCTTAATAATGGGCAAATCAAGAATAATACCTTCATTCTCTAGCAGTTTATCTGGAAGATTCAAATTCATGGTGCCTGATTTTGGTAATATTAAGTAATTTGTTACAGAGTAATCAGTAATTTCCATGGATGATTGAATTGTACTCTTTGTCTAAATCCCATTAGAAAAATAGATATTCAAGAAAAGGAGTTTAATTGCAATGGATGAAGGTTCATTAGATAAATTAACTGGTGTTCTTGAAAAAGTTAACACCGAATTTGAACGTGAAAAACTCAACTATGATCTGGCTTTTACAAAAAGATTAGCCGACGAGACAAAAGAAGATGAAGCGAGAACAGGGTGTCAGAAACTATTTGTGTCAATAATTTATCCTACAATGAAAGAATTTGGCTTAAAAATAAAAGAATATGGCCATAATTACAGAATAGAAGAGAGTGACAATTATGATAAGAATTCCCGGAAAAATCTGTTAAAATTAAAATTTACTTTAATCCCTACAAATCCATCACAAGAGGTACATGGAATGTACACAAACCCAGAGGTATCCTTTACATGTTTACCCAATGATAACTCAATGCGTATAACATGCAACTTAACTGAGATGATAAAGAAATTAAAATCTCATGGGGATGTGATACATTTGTCAAATCTGGGAACATTAAAAGTGAATGAAATATTGACCAATTTTTAGTAATTGTCTTTCATTAACTGTAGGAAAATCCTGGATTATTATCCTTTAATTTCCAATCAATTAGCAAGTAGCTGGGTGTTGCCATACTGATATCCCCACGCATATTCTATTGTAAATTAGGTTATAAATCCTAAAATTTATAAAATGGTAATTTACATCGGTTGTTCGGAGCTCAATCTTTTTGATACAATTGGATATGTTAAGGTTTTGAATATGAGGCCTCATATCCCGAATTTGCCCCTAATTCTTACAAAAAATGTTCCTGCAACAGCCCCAAGGGGTTTGATAAGTAAGAACATAAAACATTGAGAAAACGTTTCTTTTATGTCTCATGATTTCTGAATTTACCTGAAGGAATTGTGATCTCAAATCTCGCCCCTGTTCCTTGCACTCCGCATTCTGTTATGGAAAGCCCGGTAATTGATAAAATCTCCCTGCCTAGAAAAAGACCTATTCCTGTATGAGTCCCATATCCATGGTTAAATATGAAGGCTTTCTGATCTTCAGGGATTCCTCCCCCGTCATCCTCACAGATGATGAGGTATCTCCCTTCCTGTTCCATGGCAGAAAATTGTATCCTCGTAAGATTCTTCCCATGGCGGACTGCATTCTCCATGAGGGTGGAGAATACTTTGCGTAGAATTGGTTCGGCATATATCTCAATATTCTTTGGAATCTGGTTCTCAATGGAGACACCTTCAGGGTTGATCTCTGATACTGCCGAATCTATTAATGGAGAAACTGACTGCCATCCACTAGAGATAGTGCCAAAACTTTCATACTCTTTGGTAAAACCAATGCTAGCCTCCATTTTTTGACATGCATCGATAGAGATCTGTACCCATTTTTTAAAGCTTTCAGGTATGGATTCCGCATCTATCAGATCAAAAGTTGAGAGTATTACAGAGATCTGATTGATGATATCATGCCTGGTAAGGCTGGAAAGAAGCTTAAGTTTATTATTAGCCTCATGAAAGGCTTCCTTTGTTCTTTTTAACTCAGAAACATCTTCCATTGCAAGAAGGATAAGATTCTGACCACCTTTTTTGTTCCAAATGCATCTGGCGTTTAGAATGAGGGTTTTCTCTCCAATACCCGGAATATTTACATTTACCGTAACATCTTCAAATGAGGTTTTTTCAGGGACAATTGTGTGCAGAAGGGCAATGAGGTGAGGAATACTCCACTGACTGTTCCCTATCTCGATGAGATTTTTCCCCTCTGTTTCCACTGGTGATGTCAGAAACATCTGGTAGTATGATTGACTTACTGATATCACGGTTAAATCATTATCTAGTACCAGAAGAGGTTCACGTATGGTATCTATAATATTTTCAGCATATTCCCGGGACCTGACTGCCTCTTCTTCTGCTCTCTTTCTGTTATTTATATCGATAAAGGAGAGAACGACTCCGTCGATAACATTTTTGAGTGTCCGGTATGGGAGTATCCTGACCAGGAACCATCGGTTATCTGTTGTCTGTATCTCTTTTTCCTTTGGTACGAGCGAATCAAGAACCACCGCTGCTTCTTCAAGCAGATTATCGTTTAGAATGAGAGATTTGATGTCTGAAAGCGGTCTTCCAACATCAGAACTGACGAGTCTGTAGAGAATGGCGGTTTCCGGGGTAAACCACCGTATTGCCAGGTTGACATCCAGAAAGATTGTGCCGATACCAGTACTGCTCAGGAGATTCTTCATGTCGCTCTGAATTCCATCGAGTTGTATGATCTTCTCCTGCAACTCGGCATTCACGGACATTATCTCTTCATTAACCGACTGTATCTCTTCTTTTGATGTTTCTAACTCTTCATTGGTGGACTGAAGTTCTTCATTCGTTGATTGCAGTTCCTCGTTGGTTGATTTGAGTTCTTCGTTCGCGGCCTGCATCTCCTCTATTGTAGCCTGTAGATTCTCTTTTGTATACAGCAACTCCTGTTCAAGTTCAGTTACCCGTTCAGGGTTTATCTGATTGGCATCTGATTTTTGTTTCTGAATGAGGTCTTCCTGTGACACCTCTGCCAGATGGAAACTGATGATTAGATTACCATGCAAGGCACCTGAACGGGTGATCGGTCTGACTTCAAGATTGACTGCTTCATACCCATCATTGGTCCGGACCTGCAGATTTTTATACGTGACGATTGTCTGCTGCGCTTTTGCGGTAAATATTGCAGTTCTGAGATCCAGTTGCAATCCTTCACGTGCCATCTCAATAACAGAGAGTGTCGCCTGACCCTGGGCAGGGCGAAGAAATTTACCGGTATCTCCGTGGACGTACAGAATTGTGCCAATATCATCGGTAACTACGGATGGAGGGGCATATGCAAGGAGTAATTCTCTCTTTGTCTGTTCAATCATCGACGCATCAGGACGTCCGGAATGGATCTCATAATGTGGTATGGGAGGATGTTCGTCTCTTGAGGCGAAAGGAGTTTCCATTAATATCTGGCCTGCGTTTTTTATTCCTGAAGCCTCATAGATTCTCCATTTTCGATTAATTTGTTTGAAAAGGTCTGGAAATCCTCCGATACTTTCAGATGATGAAAGAAAAAGAATTCCCCCGGGTTTTAGTGCATAATGAAATGCGGGGATGAGCCTGGACTGGAGTTCTGATTCAAGGTAAATGAGAAGATTACGGCAACTGAGAAGATCAAGTTTTGTGAATGGTGGGTCTTTGATAAGATCCTGAGTGGCATAAATCACCATCTCCCTGATCTCCTTGTTTACCTGAAATCCGGTTTCCTGTCTGATAAAATACTTCTTCAGGCGTTCAGGTGAAATATCTGCGGTAATATTTGGGGGATAGAACCCTTTTCGTGCGACGGCTATTACATCTTCAGCAATATCTGTGCTATAGATCTGAACTTTACAATCTTTCTCCAGATCCTCGAGTACTTCCCTGATGATGATAGCAAGTGAGTAGGCTTCTTCACCGGTTGCACAACCGGGAACCCAGACCCTTAATGACTCATATTCATTCTTATTTCTGATTAGATCAGGAAGAACTTTCGTCTTTAAAAATTCGAACGCTTCCGGGTCCCGAAAGAAACTGGTGACATTGATGAGTATTTCACGAAAGAGTATCTTTACCTCATCCGGATGTTCTTCCACGTACCTGGCATAACCCAAAATATCCTCAATGGCAAGAACAGAGATGCGTCTTGCGATCCTGCGGGTTATTGTACTCTTTTTGTATTGAGAAAAATCGTGTCCGGTCCGTGTTCTGATGATTCTCAAAATCCTGCTAATGGCGCCCTTGTTGTTAGATTCGGTTGCTTCATCAATAGCTGGATGAGATGCTGGTATTGCACCAAATAGATTTAAAATACCAGAGATAAGCTGGGCAGGCATCCGTGCCACCGGAAGGATGTAGGTTGCATACCCACTATCTATGGCACTGGAGGGCATGCCATTATATCTGGCCTCATTTGGGTCCTGAACAAAGGTTAGCCCGCCCCCTCCCTGAATTGCCCGAAGGCCAAGGGTCCCATCTGTTCCGGTACCGGAGAGAACGATACCAATTGCTTTATCCCCCAGTTCTTCAGCCAGGGATCTGAAAAACAGATCAATTTTCATACGCTGACCCTGAACTGTGTCAGGCATACTGAGGTGAATCATGGCATGGTGAATGGTCATCATCCGGTTCGGCGGGATGATATACACATGATCCGGCTGAATCAGCATCTGGTCTTCGGCTTCAATAACCGGCATTTTTGTGACCCGTCCGAGAATATCAGCAAGCATACTCTCGTGATCAGGATCAAGATGGGGAATGAGGACAAAAGCGGCGCCGCTGTCAATTGGAACGAGACGAAGAAATTGCTCGAAAGCTTCCAGACCTCCGGCTGATGCACCGATTCCAACGATTGGAAATGTCTGAATCTCGGGGATTGATGCTGCTACAACACCTGTATCAACAGACCGATCTGGGTTGGTTTTTTTTGGCATCGTTTTTCTGGGAATCAGATCTCATGTGATTGGTATGGGATGCGAACCGAAGCCTCCATAAAATTATTGTGGCTATTTGACGGTATGCCATATATCTGTTGTGTAGGCTCTGATGCTGAAGAATGTATCAATAAGGATAATGAGATGATCAAATTGACTATTCAATATAATTAATATTTTTCTAACCAGAATGGAGATATTCAGATTGTACCTGTTCAGCAGGTCTAATCCATCACCGGTACTCATCATGATAATCGTTTCAAAATTTGTAACCTGGAAGTAGGTTTTTAAGGAGTAGGAGAAAGAAAAGAAATAGGTTCTATCTGGATATTTGCGTTGTACCATTTGAATAGCGATACAAATCCTCAACAGGGAGTGGGCTGATTTTTTAATTGCTTCAATAAAAATCCCTGTTGAGATAATACTTTATGATTGATCCGTGTTGAGTACTGCATGAGGCGCCAGAACCAGATCAGGACTCAATAATTCGAGATATCCATATCAGTCAACTCGTGCGGAACCATTCAGTACCGTATCATTCAAGCACTGAATCTCCTCTCATGACTCAAGAAGAAAGCATACCAGGAAAGATACGATGAAAACAGGAGATCCCAATGAGGGGCATGATAGAGGTTCACTTCAGGATAATGCTATCGAAAAGATCAACAATTTTCCAAAGATTCTAAAATCGGCACCTGGAAAGACATCAGAAGAACTGCTTTATGATCTGCAGGTGCATCAGGTTGAATTAGAGATACAGGCTGAGGACCTCAGGCAGGCACATCTAACTATAGAGGAGTCCCGTGATAAGTACCTTGATCTCTATGATTTCGCTCCGGTTGGATATATTACGCTCACACATACGGCAATAGTATATGAGGCTAACCTTACTGCTGCAACACTTCTCCGTGTTGACCGGAGAAAACTGATTCATTCTCGGTTTAGATCCTGGATAGATCCACAAGAGAGAGAGATCTGGGATCATTATCTGGTGAATCTGCTGCGAACAGATACGAAACTCACCATTACCTGCATGCTCAGGCGAAGTGATGGAACTGTCTTCCCTGCCAGAATGGAGAGCATAAATCTCACTCACACTCCTCATAATCAATCGATCCGGGTAGTGATCAGTGATATTTCTGATCTGAAAAAGACAGAAGACGAGTTAAAGGAAAGTCAGGATCGCTTCAGGCTTGCGATACAAAATGCCCATGTATCGGTTGCTATCCAGGATACGGACCTTGTTTTTCAGTGGGGATATAATCAGCAGATCATGCAGAATGAAGAGATCAAAGGAAAGAAGGATACTGATCTTTTCACTCAGGAAGATGCACACCATCTGATAGACCTCAAACGCAGGGTTCTTGAGACAGGGGAGGAATTCCATGAAAAAATGTGGATGACCATTCAGGGGAAACGAAAATTTCTTGAACTCAATCTGCAACCCATCCATGATGATAAAGGATGCATCACCGGTATTGGGACCGCGACCCTTGATCTCACTGAGCAAAAACAGATTGAAGATGCGTTAAGGCACAGCGAAGAGAATCTCCAGCAGACTCAGGAGATACTGGAAGCAGTAACAAAAGGAACTGATGTACTCATCGCCGCACAGGACATGAATTTTCGCTATATCTTTTTCAATCAGGCGTATAAAGAGGAGATGAAACGACGGACCGGGAAAGATCTGTTGTTAGGATCCAGTATGATTGACTTATTTGAGGGGGATCCGCAGGGACATACGGTGCAGGAATGGAGGCGAGTGCTTCAGGGTGAAAATGTAAATATGGAGGTGGAATTTGGGGAAAAAGGCAAGAACCGCAGAATCTATCATGTTCTGTACACTCCAATCAGGGATACCCAGGGAATGATCATTGGTGCAGGAGAAGTTGCGTATGATGTCACTAACCAGGTATTGATGGATGAAGAGTTGAGGGAGACAAAGGATTATCTTGATAATCTCATTACTTACGCCAACGCTCCGATTATTGTCTGGGACCCGAAATACAGAATAACGCTATTCAACCATGCATTTGAACAGTTAACCGGGAGAACTGCTCATGATGTTATCGGAGAAAAACTGGAGATTCTGTTTCATGAACGATACCTTGCTTCTGTTATGGATCTCATCAAAAGAACAAAAGAAGGAGAACGATGGGAAAGTGTCGAGCTTCCCATTCTCCATGAAAATGGTGATATCAGAACAGTACTCTGGAATTCATCATGTATTTTTGGATCTGATGGAAAGACTATCGTTTCAACAATCGCCCAGGGACAGGATATTACTGACCGGAAAAAAATTGAATCTGAATTCAGACTCCGGGCTTTTGAATACGAGAAGTTGAATGAGACTTTAAATGAAGAGATCAGGCAACGGATACAAGCAGATACCACCCTGAAAAAAACTCTTTCTCTCCTGCATGCATCACTTGAATCAACCGCAGATGGCATCTTTGTAATCGATCAAGAGGGTAAAATCTCGAGTTATAATCAGAATTTTGCTTCCATGTGGAATATTCCCCGGAGAATCCTGGAGTCCGGAGAAGCTCATACAGTCCTGGATGTAATACTTCCACAAATTAAAACACCAGAAAAATTTGCAGACACCATTACCAATTTCCATTCACATCCAACCCGTGAAAGTTTTGATATGATTGAATTTATCGACGGGAAGATCTTTGAACGTTATTCAAAACCCCAAATTATCGGCGACGTCGTAGTTGGAAGGGTCTGGAGTTTTCGTGATATTACCGATCGAAAACGTGCAGAAAGAAGACTGGTAGCCTCATTACAGGAGAAAGAAGTTCTTCTTCGGGAGATCCATCACCGTGTCAAGAATAATCTTCAGCTGATATCAGGACTGCTGGATATGACCCGGATGCGGACAGAAGATAAATCAATCTACAGTATTCTGACTGATATGATGCTCAAGATTCAGACCATGGCTCAGATCCATACGAGGCTCTATGAAAGTAAGCAGTTTGGCAAGATCAATATCACGGATCAGATCAGGGACCAGTCAAAAGCATTATCTAATATATATTCCAAAGAAGGGCATGAGATCACCTGCGAAATTCAACCAAATGAAATTTTTCTTCCGGTGGATCTGGCACTTCCCTGTGCCCTGGTTGTAAATGAGATTCTCTCGAATGCGTATAAACATGCATTTCTCGGAAGAGAGAAGGGAACAATTGAGATAGCAGTGGAAGAGAAGGATGGATGTATCAGGATTTCGATACGTGACAATGGAATTGGGATACCAGATTCAGAAGATCTCAGTCGTTCAAACAGTCTTGGGGTGAAGCTAATCAGGACTCTGGTTCAGCATCAACTCAAAGGTTCTCTGATTATTACAAGTGTTCAGGGAACTCAGATTCTGGTAGAATTCCCATATCTCGTAAAGGAATAAGTACCCATGTCTAAAATTCTCATTGTTGATGATGAAGCGATCATCACCATGCAACTTGAAGAGCGCCTCAGTGCAATGGGATATGAGGTGGCAGGGATGGCTGCCTCTGGTGAAGAGAGCATCGAGAAAGCGAGACGATTGGGACCAGATCTTATTCTTATGGATATCGTGATGCCTGGAAAGATGAATGGCATTGATGCGGCAAAGATCATCACCACTGAATTACATATCCCTGTTGTTTTTATCACTGCATATGCAGATGATGCCATCATCGCAAAAGCGAAGAGTGTACGGCCCTACGGGTATATCGTCAAACCCTTCAACGAACTGGAGATAAAAGCTGCTATTGAAGTAGCATTATTTCGCAGATCAGCAGAGCAGGAAGAAGAGAGATCAGTCAGATCAATTCACCGGAAAATTCCTTCATCGCCTGATGCTGACCAGATTGATGGAGACGTGACCTATCTGGATCGACCTGAAATAAAAACTGTGTTACTTGAAGATATCTTCACTGATATCATGCTCTTTCTGTATACGGATCAGGCTGAGAAAGATCCCATCTTTAAATTTGCAATAGAGGAAGGGATAAAGAAAGGTGGACGTAATCTGTTTGCCTATTCTCATTCTACACTCCAGAAATACTTCCCTAAAGAGATCTCAAAACACGAACTCTACATCCACCGGATAAAAATCAACGAACTCTACACACTCCTGTCTATTCTGGAAAAATGTACCGACTCGCTTCTCTATGAAGGCACAAAAGATTCACTCCAGATTCTTATTGATTTTTCAGAGACAGAAGAGTTCGATGAGATTATTGCTATCAAAAATCTGCTCATTGATAAAAAGAAGAGTGGGACCCTCATATCAGGGATGATCGCCCTTAATATCGGAAAAATGGATCATACCCTGATAAAAGTCCTCGCAGAGGGGATCTCCAGAATCATTGTCTCTACCGGCAAGGAGACTACCCTTTCATTTGCCCATCACACCTATCCGGTCGATTCACTTTCGGTTGTTCCCCAGTCTACCATCGATGATGTTGTAAAAAAATTACTTGAGCCTGTAGTCCTTTCTCTTCTGGATAAACCTGTTTCAGGATATGATATTGTTCATGAGATTCATAGCCGGTATCAGGTTTTAATCCCTCAGGCCCGGGTATACACCCTCCTTCATGACCTGCTTGAGAATGGATATCTTGAGATACGGATTTCGGGAAAATCAAAATTATATTGTCCAACTGATAAGGGAAAAATTCACATCAATCAGAAACTTAACGACTTCAAAAAAGTATTTGAGCATATTCTGGGTGGAGGAAGGGGATTACCCACCAATGACACAGATTCCAGGATGTGACGAGCATCCATTCTTACCGGATTTATCGAAAATACTCACCCCATATACTATCAGAATTAATCCTGCTCTTTTTTGCCATGGCTAAATCAAAAAATGAAACAAGATTTGTATTATGTAGTCAGGTTTATCTCGTTTCATATAGTGGAAGTAAATGGGTACAAGGATACCTACAAGAGGAGAACCTACACCATTGAAGAAATACATGAACTCATCTGACCAGGTGAAAGCAAACATATCAATCCTACATATTGTCATACTCAAGATGCATTAGAAAGATCTCAACCAACAATATCTGCGGTTCTTCTTTCGAAGTACTCCGGATATCTACGACACGATATCCAGAGGTACGTACCATGTTCAGGTCAACATTGAGTACTGCATTGCAATTTCTCCGGGTAATGGGTTGCATACCATTTTCAATTGGGTAGTTCTCCTCCTGTTTGTTTTTTTATTGGCAGTAAACCTACCAGAACTGAACTGATGTGAGTTTTAAAAGCTCAGTATGGTCCGAGTATTTGATGCTGATACAAAAAACCAGGAAATTTGGAACATATGAAGCCAGACACCATAACCGAGCCTTTCACAACACTCATAGATGAGGAGATATTTCTTCGGATTCTTACGATTCTGCCAGATATAGATGAAGAAAAGATCAGGATTGATCTTGAGAATAATGAATCGCTGATTACCATAACAGCATCAGGTACCAGAGTTCAGTTTCAGAAAAAAATTGTCATCCCCTGCGATGTACGGCTTTTGAAAAAGCGATTTTCTGATGGGGTTCTAGAGATAATTCTAGAAAAAACACTTCCAAATCCATCACATAATCAGCCGTAACGAGCCCTCTTCTAACCTGAAAATCTATTACAGATTTTGTTTCAAAATTTGATTTCTGCCAACAATTCTATACAAATCATCATTCCATATTCCGCCGGGTGAGGGTAATTTCCAGCAGTACAGGTAAGCGGGAAAGGTACCAGATAGGCGATGATATCGGCCTTATCTGGGGAAAGTATCTCGATGTGAAAAGAAATTTCCACAAAAACCATGCATCCGGATATTTAAACTTTGGTGCGGCTGACGCAGTTGTCGGAAATACCAGTCTTGAGTCTCTGGATCATCTGTACAACGAATATATTCGGATGTACTGGAAATTTCCCCCTGGTAACTAATGATCCATGGATAGCACGAGCAGGAACACGTGAGACAGCGGTCGATTTATCAAAAATTCTGTTTGATACATCATCCACCTGAATACCGGTATGGTTTGGGTCAAATCTGATGAATGGATTTCAGGTCTGTCTAAAGGATATATTATCGTAAATTACACTTTCATGCTAGAATAAGGGAAAATCAGAGGGTATTTACCATTTCATTGGGCTGCCCGGAAAGTACTGATCTCAGGCATCATGATGCAATAGACGAAGACTGGAAAAAGGGGAACAATGGTAGAAGATCTGGAGCAGATAACAAAGGATCTCGAGAGGCATGTCAAACTTGCTGAAGACCGGCTCAATCAGCTGAAGTACCTTCAGGCCGATTTTGAGAACTATCGCAAATGGTCTGAAAAAGAAAAGGCATCAGTCATCGCCCTGGCGAATGAGAGTCTGATCAAAGATCTTCTGGTGATACTGGATGATTTTGACCAGGCTATCCCCTCTCTTGAGAAGGAGGAGAATCGGGAAGGGCTCCTCATGATCCGGAAAAAAATGATGAAAATCCTGGGTGAGTATGGGCTTCAACCAATTGAGTGCGTAGGTAAAAAATTTGACCCCCATTTTCACGAGGTAATCAGCAAGGAGAAGTGTCAGCAGGAATCAGATACGATTCTTAAAGATTTCAGCACCGGATACCAGTTGAAATCAAAGGTCATCAGGCCATCTAAAGTAAAGATTGCAGAACAGATTGCAGAGAATGTAGGTGATAATTATGGCAAAAGAGAAGATTATTGGGATTGACCTGGGAACATCCAACAGCGAAGCGGCGGTCATACTTGGTGGAAAACCAACCATCATTCCTTCAGCTGAAGGAGCCACGGTAGCTGGGAAGATGTTTCCCTCCTATATCGCGTTTACTGCTGAAGGACATCTTCTTGTTGGAGAACCTGCACGGAGACAGGCAGTGAGTAATCCCGAAGACACTGTGACTGGTGCAAAACGAAAGATGGGCACCGATTATATCTACAAAATATCGGGAAAGGAATACACGCCTCAGCAGATCTCTGCATTTCTTCTGCAAAAGATAAAACGGGATGCAGAAGCATTTCTCGGGGAACCGATAACCAAGGCTGTGATCACCGTACCTGCATATTTCAATGACAACCAGCGAACCGCAACGAAAGATGCAGGAAAGATTGCAGGACTTGATGTGGTCAGACTGGTGAATGAGCCTACTGCTGCTTCAATGGCATATGGTCTTGATCGGAGCGGAGAATACAAAATCCTCGTATTTGATCTTGGGGGTGGTACGCTTGATGTCACCATCATGGAGTTTGGAGGAGGAACGTTCACGGTTCTGGCAACCTCTGGAGATACCCAACTCGGAGGTACTGACATGGACAATGCAGTCTATGAGTGGATTGCAGCCGAGTTTCAAAAACTTGAGGGAATCGACATCAGGAATGACAAGATGGCGATAACCCGGGTAAAGGAAGCAGCAGAGAAGGCAAAGATTGAGTTATCAAATGTTATCGAGACTGAGATCAATCTGCCCTACGTTTCAGCTACCCAGGCAGGACCCAAGCACCTCTCGATGAAACTGAGCAGGTCTAAACTTGAACAACTGGTTGAACCGATCATCAAGCGCTGCATTCATCCTTTTGAACAGGCACTCACTGATGCCAGTCTGACCAAGGAGGATATCCAGAAAGTAATCCTTGTTGGCGGACCCACCCGAATGCCGGTTGTTCAGAAGTTTATCGAGGATCATATCGGTAAAAAGGTCGAGCGAGGAATTGACCCGATGGAGTGTGTGGCTATCGGAGCAGCTATCCAGGGTGCAATATTAGGTGGCGAGATCACCGATATGGTGCTGCTCGATGTGACTCCGCTCACCCTTGGTATCGAGACAATGGGAGGGGTCAGAACCGGATTGATCGAGAGAAACACCACTATCCCTACGAAAAAAAGTGAAATTTTCTCAACTGCAGCCGATTACCAGACTTCGGTCACGGTTCACGTTCTCCAGGGAGAACGTCCCATGGCAAGTGACAATGTCAGTCTGGGCCAGTTTAATCTGGTAGGTATTCCCCCAGCTCCCCGTGGAGTACCTCAGATTGAAGTGACCTTTGATATCGATGCATCAGGTATCCTGAATGTGTCAGCAAAAGATCTCGGGACCGGCAAAGAGCAGAAGATGACCATCACGGCTTCAACAAAACTTCCTGATACTGATGTGAAGAAGATGGTCAATGAAGCAAAGCAGTTTGAGGAGGATGATAGGAAACGCAAAGAAGAGGTCGAGGCCCGCAACTCTGCAGATTCGTTGCTTTACACAGCAGAAAAAACAAAAACAGATCTTGCTGACAAACTGGGCCCAGAAATTGTTGAAACTATAAATGCTGCCATTGTGGCGTTGAAAACAACTTTAGAAGGAAAGGATGCTTCCCGAATCAGGACGGAGACTGAAAAACTCCAGAAAGTTCTGGGTGAAGCTGGATCTGCTGTGTACCAGAAGACCGCCCAGAAGTATGCTCAGCAGCAGGGGGGTGAGCAGTGTTCCTCACCTGGATGCGATCCATCAGGTACGGGAACAAGTTCATCTGGTGAAGAGAAGGTGGTAGATGCAGATTTCAAGGTTAAGGATGAGGAATAAGCCATTCCACATACATTATGGCAAAGAAGGACTTCTATGAGATCCTGGGCGTGAAAAAAGATGCGTCACAGGACGATTTGAAGAAAGCATTCCGGCATCTTGCCAGAAAATATCATCCCGATCTCAATCAGGGGAGTAGAGAAGCCGAAGAAAAATTCAAGGAGATCAATGAAGCGTACCAGGTTCTGAGCGATCCACAGAAGAAAACCCAGTACGATCAGGTAGGACATGCAGACTTCAAACCTGGTGAGTATACGCAGGCTAAAACTCCCAGTTATGAAGATCTATTCAGGGATTTCGGGCTGGGAGATATATTTGATGCGGTTTCCACCGGTACTACCAGAGCCCGAAGCAGGGCAGGTGCTGATCTCAGGTATGATATAGAAATCTCCCTTACTGACGCTTTTTACGGGACAAAAAATACCGTAACAGTTCCTCACCAGATCTCCTGCACCTCCTGTCACGGGACCGGAGCAGAACCCGGTTTTTCCAGAACCTGTACTTCCTGCCACGGGACCGGGGAGATTCGGACAGTGCAGAAGAGAGGCCATCAGCAGGTGATGAATATTGCACAGTGCCCGGTATGCGGTGGGATTGGGACGATCATTGAGAAGCCCTGTAAAACCTGCCAGGGAAGAGGGGTACTTCAAAAAACCAGAAAACTTGAGGTTTCTATTCCCCGTGGTGTTAAGGACAAGCAATTTTTGCGAATTGCCGGTGAAGGAGAACCAGGAGAGAACCAGGGACCACCGGGAGATCTGTATGCAGTTGTCCATGTAAAACCTGACCCCTCATTTGAGAGACAGGGAACAGATCTGTATAGTAAAGCCATTATCGGAGTGAAAACGGCTATACTTGGAGGAGAGATCTCCGTGCGTACGATTACCGGCATGGCGTCCCTGAAAATTCCTAGGGGGACCCAGAGTAACACACTCTTTCGACTCAAGGGACAGGGCATGCCCTACCTAAACGGTACTAAACGGGGAGATCTTATGGTAAAAATCATTGTAACCATCCCGCAAAATCTGACCCCCAGACAGGAAAGTCTTATACTGGAAGCCTTTGCAGGAGAAAAATAGGGGGTGAACAAGATGAAACGATTGTATTTCCAGCAGGTTTACGAAGAACTTGAGGTGATGAGAAATTATATGGATTCACTCTTTCAGCAGATCCAGGAGAACAGCCCGATTCTCTTACTTCCTTCTTCAGATGTCCTATCAAGGAAGTTACTTCCGGGTGTGCAGGATAATCTCCAGATTCAACTTGTAGAGTTTAAAGATGAGATTGTAGTAAGTGCTCAAATGATTCCCGGTGATCTCAAACGAGACATCACGATAGACCTGATCCATCCAATGGCCTTGAAAATCTCCTGTGTACGCAGAGAGTGGAAAAAAGAGGATAAAATTGAATATACCATGTGTGAACACAGTTTTGGGTATATCTCACAGATTATTCCTCTTTCTGTGCCAGTCTCCAGAGACGGAATATATACTTCATTGAAGAATGGCGTTCTGAAAGTACACCTCAAAAAATGCGATGCAAATCCGGAACGGTAGCATCAGATACTTCAGAGGATAACTAAAAGACCCACTCTTTTACGGTATGGTAAATATTAACACCCTACAAACTGCCCATCTTCTTCGAATTGAATATGATTCAGGATGGTTGCATATTTGGCGAATCTTTTTTGCCCCTTTTTCATCCATATGGTGGCATCCTGTATATATTATAGTGACCGGATTGCATGATCTGAATTTTGTGAAAGATACATACTTAAATCCCTCTTTACTTCCGGTTTAATGATCCATATGGATTTTCAGTATTGACTGCCCATCGGATGATGATGAACTAACGTTATCAGCATGTTTTCGGATAAGAAATCCTCCAAGCCCGGTCATCATAGAGGGATCATTAAGGATCTCGTCTTCACCTGGTGGTTTTTCAGGTAAGGGGAGGAGTTCCCCGGCATAGGATATCTGGGCATCTAAATTATATTCATCAAATGAGACTGATATTTTTACCGGACCGGAAGATAGCAGGTGATATACAATCAGTTCAGCCCCCTCGGTCAACGCGGTAGACATCCGAATGATTACCTCTTTTCTCGCAGCCCAGGCTTCACCTTGTCTCTCCATAAGGGTGAAGATCTGATTATAAATATTGCCATCAGGATCAATGGAAATCATGACTTTTTCCCTGATCCCGATTCTCAGCAGTAGATTGAGAATTATTGCAATAATCGTTGCAAGTGAGAGAGCTGAATCAAATATCGGTTTTATGATAATTGGAACACCTGAATAGGCATTTGGGATAAGATAAACGCTGATTCCAAAAATAAATGAAATTCCTATCAATAATATTTTCCGTGAATCAAGCATCCGTGAAGTAATCGTCTGGATACCTCCGACGATAATAAATCCGGCTACATAAATTATCGTTCCACCTATGACGGGACCCGGCATAATAAGGAAAACCGTGGCAAGAATAGGAATAAAGGCGAGTGCGATGAGAATTCCACCGGTAACAAATCCGATGTACCTGCTAGTCGAGCGGGTGGCTATCGAGAGTCCGATATTCGAAGAAGAACCCGTCTGCCCCATTCCCCCTAAAAGACCTCCGATACATGATGCAATGCCATCTGCAAAGAGACCGGACCTGATATTCATCATATCCGGCCGTTTCCATTCCGGATTATTGATTCGTTGACAGATAGAAAATTCACCGATACTTTTTACAAACGTAACAAGAGCAGCAATGGTAAATGGAATTATGAGCTCAGTTTTAAAGGAAAGTCCAAAATATGAGATATTGGGTAACGCAACCAATGGTGAAGATGCAATTTTGCCTAATGGATCATTGCCGGCAATACCGAGACTGATACATAAGGCATACCCCACCGCCATTCCAACGATAACTGGAAAGAGCTTCAGGCTACCTTTCCCCCAGACGGTCACACTGACCGTAACCAGGAGGGTTATTATTGCGATAAGTGTTGCTAGAGGATTAGGAGTTGAGTTCACATCACTCATTCCAAAAAAATTGGGTAATGCATAGGGAATCACAGTAACTCCAAGCATCATGATCACAATGCCAGTCACTTCTACCGGGAAGAGGACACGAAGTTTATGGACTATCCGGGAGAGGAGAGCCTGTAGTATACCGGAGAAAGCAGTCATCCCACAAAGGAGTGAAAGACCTCCGCCCTGAAGGGCCAATACGGAAGCAGAAACAAAATTAGGGCCATTTACGCGGGGGATGAGGAAGCCTGATCCAAACTCCGGGTGTTTTATTGCCTGAAATATGCACGCAATACCATTTGAGAGCATGGACATTGAGACAAAAAAGGCTGCAGCACCGGTCTCAAGATTTGCAGTTCTTGCGACAATGATGGGAAATATAAATGCAGTGGCCACGATGCCCAAATGTTGCAGCCCAAGCAGGAACATCGTAGGAAATGGTGGTTTATCATCTGCGGCGTATTCAAGGTTCGAAGGCTGCATACTTTTTATATTCCTACTTCAACTATTTATCTAATTATATTTCATCAGAGGAAACAAAAGGGTCTAACTCGGTTTGCAGGAAAAGTGAGTGTTACTAAAGATTTGCAATAAGAGTTAGCAGGATTGAAAGTGCCCAATCACTTTCAAATTAACTATTGTTACTACTTTTTTGAAAGGCAAAAGAAGGAGGAACAAAGCGATTAACTATGAATATGTTGTATTTGGGATTGATTGGGGATTTAGAAAGATTTTCAGAATATTTCATACTCGATTCGCAATTGAATCGTCATACCGGATGAGAAACCGTTCAAAGCCTAAGAAATCCTCTAAAAGTGTAAAACTTAAGTATTTTTACGCCATTATTTCAATCCTTTTAAAGAATATCTGGCTCGCAACAACATGGGATTATTTCTCACCTATTCAGATTGGTCCTCGTGTAATAATTCTGCGTGCATTCCGGTTTGAGTGGTTCACTAAGCTCTTTTGGAATTATGCAAAAAAACGGAGACGGTTTAGATCTCGAATTCCCTAATTCAGGGTTAGAATCTACTGTAAAACAAAAAGAAATAATATTAATCTAAAATATATCTATATTTTTCATACAAGGGAAAACTATTCGGTCCCTTTTTTTGTCATCTTCTTTGAAGGTTTAATAGGACTTGGAGGGTTAGTATGTTCTGGTAGATCATCTCCATGGAGATGCGAATGGGCATCATGCCTGGGAGGAAGAACTGGTTTATCCTGTGGGTGGTGAGGGGGATGGGGTAGTGGATGAGCCATGGGATGATGGTGTTCTTCTTCATCATGCCTCTGTTTGTCCTGACTATCGATTGATTCTGCAAGTTGCGGTGCATCTTTTGGATATGCTTTGTGTTTCTGCTCTGGTGTCATCATAACTCCTTTCTCTCCCTCTGGATGAGATACAAATTGAATAGCCCGGAGTCAGGGAATAAGTATCTAATTATTTCAAATTTTGTTTCAAATAATGAAATTCAGGATATAGATTATGAGTGATTACTGAGCACGATAAGATCAGAACGATATGCCATTCGAGCGTTTACCCACCTGTGCCTCAAAAGCAGAATCGCATCCTTGATTAGGGATTTTTTCAAGTGGTTTGCTTGACCGGAAAGTTACTTTCATGGTGATGGAGGGTGTTTAGAAGACACCCGTTCCTCCATGGAGATCTGTATGGTGTCCGTTTGTCATATCGTAGCATGTGAACACATTTGCACTGACTGATGGAGGATGATTTGGTATGCCTTACACATGGAAAACTGAGGTTGATGTTGATGAAACGATTGTTGTACTCATGAATGTTCTTGATAAGAATACAGAACTGCCAAATTGGCTTGTTTGCACAATAAATGGGTCAATATCTGATTCTAAACCGGAAATCGTCAAGTATTTCTTCGAAGAAGTGAAACAGCACATTCCTGCAGCCTTGAAATATTTTGAAACTACGATGTAGGAGAATATATGGTATTTAGTTCCTTCCCTTTTAAAATCATGTAGGTAGGGATCGGGAGAATCGTTTCTTGGAAATAAATATGAAGTGAGGGGATCTGAACCCGATAACCAATGTTGGATGATACCAGTTATTTTCGTTCTAGAATTGCATGAATTTTATCCCTGATCTTGAATCGTGACTATTTTACCCCTCTTAATGTTTTCTAAACTATCAACTCCCCTTCTCTTCAAATTTACCCGTTTTCGCTCAAATGCTCTATAATTTTCAAAACATCTTTAAATTTCAGCTTATACCTGTTTTTATCGGAATGGAACTACCTGAAGAGATCAAATCCAATTTTTCAGAGAGGGATATCCGGATGATGAAGGTAAAAATAAAAATCTCCGGGGGGGGGTTCAGGGATCGAGCAACCGCTGAAGCAGTACCTTTGATCAGAGGTTGCATCTCACCAACCTGGAAGAATGGGAAAAGTATTGCAGGCTAATGGCAAGATATCTGTGTAATACAATATGTAGGTCTATTTTTCGGCTAAATTTCCTTTCTCCATTTGATTACAAAAATTGTTTCACAATTTGATATTAAGGCAAGATTCTATCGTTTATCATTTAGAATGACCTTCGTTCAAGATTTCTCCTTATTACGTAAGTTGTGAATCAGTGAGGATCTTGACGATGAAAGATTCTAAGACTGATTAGCAATCAGCGGATTCTCTGTCTTACTTCTGAAACCAGAAAAAATGAAGATGATACTAATGAAATATTGTAATCTGAATAAACCATACAGAGTTGTAGCCTTAATGGCCATATTGGTGCTTTTTATCGTTACGTTAACTTTAGCCGTTGATACCCCTAACAATTCGCAGGAGACTGGAACTTTCAGTTATACATACGATACACAGTACACCCATTTAAAGGCAATTGAAGTTAATGCTCCGTATGAAGGGATACCAAAACCACTTGATAAAAAGCCTTCTTTTGGATATGTACAGCCCTGGGACGGATATGTTACAAACTGTACATTAATTGATAAAGATATGTGCATGTATTTCCCGGCGCAGACATCAAATATAAAACCGGACGAGACATATGCCGGAATTGAAGT
Organism: Methanospirillum lacunae; assembly: GCF_003173355.1. NCBI lineage: Archaea > Methanobacteriati > Methanobacteriota > Methanomicrobia > Methanomicrobiales > Methanospirillaceae > Methanospirillum > Methanospirillum lacunae. Next base: position 73,291 of record NZ_QGMY01000002.1, read on the forward strand.
TGGGGACAATCAGTGGCAGAAAATGGCCGGTGAAGAAGCACTGTTGTCTGTTCAGCATAATGGCGGACCATTCGGTGCAGTTATTGTACAGATCGATGATGAAACGGGTGAAGTTATCAGGTACTGGAGAAATCACAATCATGTCACTGAATGGAATGACCCAACTGCTCATGCAGAAGTAACAACAATAAAGGCGGCATGCCAAGAACTCGGGGTATTTGAACTGGGAACAATCAGGAAAGAAGTTTCAAAACTCCCACAAAAAGGAAATACGTCACATTGCGAGCTCTATGTGAATGCTGAGCCCTGTCCCATGTGCTATGGCGCAATATTCTGGGCCAATCTGTCGACAGTGGTTTATGGTGCAACCCGTTATGATGCGGCTGTAGAAGGCGTGAATTTTGGAGATGCGGCACTATATGGGGAGCTTCAGAAACCATATAAAGACAGAACAAGAACGGTTCGTCAGGCAACATCAGCGAATTCATTGGATGCTTTTAACGAGTGGAAACGGGTACAGAAGATAGACTACTAAGGTTCAGATCCTTGTACTCTCCGTATTGGTAGATGTAGGGGGAACCAACCTGCACAATGTTAAGAACAGTCACAAAGAAACCATCAAATAATGACCTCCGGGTCACAGACCTATTTTTTCATCCATCAATCAATTACCGAGTGATAATAAAATCCGGTTTGAATTTCCAGAGGAACTAGTCTTTGTTGTTACGTTCGGCAATGGTACCGGGTAAAATGGTATCTTCCGGTCTGATAAGTTCATGGGTGTTTCTATACAGTCGGGCAATAATTCTTTCGTGATCAGAGTTGAAATAAAACCCACAGACGATTTGAAGTCTGGTCATCTCTGTACTCACTTCGGGCTGTTAGAGATCCGTAAACTATTCAAGTTCACATGAAGTCGGTTCGAAGCCCCAAAAAAGAGAACGACTATTCATATCTCAGTGTTTTAGGAGATTTAAACAGGAAATGAACTATCTCCTCTTCAATATCTCCTTGAACCGTCTCCAGCAGATTCCAGTTCGCTGAAGTAGCATGAACTATGTACCGGTGGGAAATAAGATGGATACAAAGTAATCCACGGAAGCTGTGCAATCTTCATTGGACAGGGTGTAAAAGAGCCCTAAATCGATGACGGTATTGAAGGTCATATGATCTTGAAAAGGTCTGTGGTTCAGGATAAGAAATTATACGAGAAATCCTCTTTCAGTAACCTTTTGATTAGCCGGGGGAGGAGTCAATCCCGATACTTCATACTCTTCACCTGTAACAGAGAGGGCATGCTCGTGGTAAATATGATGATTGAGTGACAGATGAGTATTTGGGTTGCTCGTAATCCTTACGCGAGGTAATTTACAAGTGGTATGAACCATTACTTTTCTTTTGATTAAAACACATATCTTTCAACTAACCAGATTTCAGATGCATATTTTCATGTTTAGTTTCAATAATTGTATCATAACCGAATCTATTTACCGTTCTTTTCCCCTCTGGAAATCTTTAGAGAGAAATGATGGGATCAAGACAGATACAGCATCATCAAAGTTCGTGCGGAGTTGTTGCCTTACACAGAGGAGATGAATGCAACGGGTTTGAAGGGAACCGTTTGGATCAGTCTCTAAAAGAGGCGGTAATCTATGGAAGTGCCATTTATTTCACTCGAAACCATCCCTGTTGTCCAGATGTAACTGTTCAGGGAGAACCGATTTATAATAGCAGATATTGAATTTCTGCGGCCTTAATCTTTAGAATGGGGGAATAAACGATTACCCGGAAATTATTGCAATGATGAGTCGGGACTTTGTCAGGTATAGTAATCGAGTTTACCGTTCAATAGATTTTGTCACCGATTCGAACCTCGGTTGTTTTTTCAGCTGGACAGAAAATAGTGTGTAGATTTCTTCAGTTCAGGTTATGGACCCTGAATATGAGATCCTGAATCTGGTCTTTGTATGGGAGTTGTTATGAGCGGGGAGACAACCTCCTCTCCTCTCATCACAATGGCTCTTGAGTATCAGGTTCTTTTGTATCCTCACGCTGTATCATTTTTGCAAGTGCAATGGTGCCGGTTGTATCTCCAAGGGTCATCGTTTCGAGAGCAGTAGATGGGACCATGACAATGGTTGAATGTCCGCCCTTTAATCCTTCATACAGCATGTTCATTGCTCTGAGGTGAAGAGCAGTGGGATTGTTCTCATAACTTTTCGCAGCCATTTCAAATTTCTCAGCAATTTGTCGCTCAGAGTCAGCGAGAATGACCCGTGCCTGCCGCTCACGTTCGGCCTGTGCCTGCATGGACATTGCATCCTGAAGTGCTCCCGGAATCACCACATCACGGATCTCAACAGACATAATGCTAATTCCCCATCCTCTTACTCTGTCTCCAATTAACCGCTGTAGTTCATTGTCTATAGCCTCTCTCCCGGTAAGCATATCTGAAAGAACTGTTTTTCCGATAACATCCCTGAGGGCAGTCTGAGATGCCAGCGAAATTGATTGCATGTAGTCCTTGACTTCCAGTGCCGCTTTTTCTACGTCAACAACCTGCCAGAATAAGACTGCATCTACATTGACCGGAACGGTGTCTTTCGTCAAGGTCTGTTCTGCTTTGAATGAAGTAGTGATCACCCGGAGATCAATAACATAGGGGATCCGGTTTACGAAGGGAATGATAATAAACAATCCGGGACCCTTTATGCCTACGAATTTTCCCAGAAAAAGGATTACCGCCCGTTCCCACTGATTTACAATCCGGATTGCCATAATGAGAATTGCAATAATTACTACCAGAATTACTGCAAGAATGAGAAGAGTAAATATGTCCATGGTTATGCCTCCTGGAATGAACTGATATCCGAGTGATCAATCCATCACATCGAAGATGGCATCAGATTACAAACATGAGGTATTCTCCTGATAAGTTGAGTTAATCTTCAGATATTTGCTGAAGATACCATATCGTTGAGAATACAATCCATTTCTGTCTGCCCTTCGGTTGTAAGTGTGTATCCTTTTTTTAACAACTATTGGTTGAGAATCAAAGGGTGAAACAAAAATTGGAGCGTATGGCGATCCTGATTCTAGATCCTGAATGACTTTACCATAATCCTGTGTCTATTAATCCAGATATTTTTAAATCAACAGTCACATTCACATCTCGTCCTCGTAGAGTCAGAGGTTTACCCTTTCATGATGTGGTGGTCTAGTTTTCAGAGAAAGATAATGCAACCTAATCTGACCAGTAATCAGTATATACATATAAATGCTTTCTCATATGATTTGATACCAGAATTCAGGGGTGGTTCCATTGAATAATTCTGTGCACAACAATGCTACGCCAGGTAAAGACTATCACTCTATTTCTATAGACGACCTCTATCTTCAACTCCACTCGTCTGAACAAGGATTGACTACAGAAGAGGCTGAACGTCAACGAGAGCATCATGGGCGAAATGATATTGCCAGTTCAAAAAAACAATCTCCGATTCTTCAGTTACTGGAGCAGTTCAAAAACCCTCTTGTTCTCATTCTGCTTTTTGCCGCGGTTATCTCACTCATCGTTAACGAAGTTACCAACGCAATTATTATTATCAGTATTATTCTGATCAGTGTTATCCTTGATTTTTTTCAGAGATACAAGGCCGAGAGTGCTGCAGAGTTACTAATTAAAAAGATCTTAACCCGTGCCAGTGTGAAACGGAATGGAACAGAACAGGAGATCCCTATTGTTGATCTGGTGCCTGGTGACATTATTTCACTCAAAGCAGGTGATATGATCCCTGCTGATGCCAGATTAACAAAAACACGTGATTTTTTCGTTAATGAATCATCTCTTACCGGTGAGCCATATCCGGTTGAAAAGAATGACATCCTTTCAGATGTACATAAACCGATATCAGAAGCAGAGAATTATGTATTTCTCGGAACCTCTGTGATAAGCGGGATGGCAGAGGCCATTATTACGAAAACCGGCCTGTCTACAGAATATGGGAAAATAGCTAAAAAACTGGTAGAACGACCACCTGAAACTGAGTTTGAGCATGGACTCAAACAATTCAGTTACCTGATGTCAAAGTTTGTGTTCAGCCTTGTTATTATAGTCTTTTTTATTAATTCATTGTTTAAACAGGATATTTTACAATCACTTCTCTTTTCTGTAGCACTTGCTGTCGGAATGACTCCTGAACTCCTCCCCATGATCCTGTCCCTGAATATGACAAAAGGGGCAATTGCTATGTCAGCAAAAGGTGCCATCGTGAAACATCCAGAGTCTATCCAGAATTTTGGGAGTATGGATATTCTCTGTACTGATAAGACCGGTACACTAACTGACAATAAGATCGCACTTATGAAACATCTGGATATCGGAGGACAAGACAACGAAAAGGTCCTGCTGTACTCATATATCAACAGTTATTTCCACACTGGCCTGAAAAACCCCCTTGATGAGGCAATTATTGCGTTCCAGTTTAAAGACACAGATAAGTATCAGAAAATTGATGAAATTCCGTTTGATTTTATTCGGAGGCGAACATCAGTTGTTGTCTCCGGAGAATCAGGTCACCTTCTGATAACAAAAGGGGCTCCTGAAGAAACATTAGCGATATGTACCCAAATTGAAAAGAATGGTTCAGTTTCTACGTTAACCGAAATAGATCGGAAAACGATTCTGACTCTTTACAACAAACAGAGCAGTGAAGGATTTCGGACACTTGCAGTATGCTATCGGGACCTGGCCGGAGATCAGAATACATATTCCATTGATGATGAGAAGGAGATGGTAATTCTCGGTCTTGTAACTTTTATCGATCCTCCTAAAGAGAGTGCGAAGGTATCTATAGAATTGCTTGCAGCATCTGGAATTGAATTAAAAATTCTTACTGGTGATGATGAATTAGTAACACAGAAGACCTGCGAACTGATCGGGCTTCCGGTTAAAGGGCATCTATCAGGCAGAGAGGTAGAACATATGGACCAGGAGACACTTGCCAGAGTGGTGGGGGATGTTACCATCTTCTCACGGGTGACCCCGGTTCAAAAAAATCTCATCATGAACTCCCTGAAACGAAATGGGCACGTAGTCGGATTCATGGGTGACGGTATCAACGATGCTCCTTCCATCAGGGAAGCTGATGTAGGTATTTCTGTGGAAAATGCGGTTGATATCGCTAAAGAGTCTGCAGATATCATTCTGCTGAAAAACGATCTTCGACTCCTTCACGATGGGGTTCTTGAAGGGAGAAAGACATTTGGCAATACCATGAAGTATATTCTGATGGGAACAAGCTCAAACTTTGGGAATATGTTCAGTGTGGCTGGTGCTTCATTTTTCCTTGGATTTCTTCCGATGCTCCCGATTCAGATATTGCTAAATAATCTCCTTTATGATATATCTGAATCTGCAATTCCAACTGATAATGTAGACCGGTCTTATATCGCCTCTCCGAAAAAATGGGATATTGAGTTTATCAAAAAATTTATTTTTGTTTTTGGTCCAATAAGTTCTCTGTTCGATATTCTCACGTTTTGCATTCTTCTCTTTGTCTTTAACGCTGATCCTTCCCTTTTTCAAACTGCCTGGTTTATCGAGTCGATATGTACCCAGACCCTGATTATATTTGTTATCCGCACAAGGATTGTTCCATTTTATAAGAGTAAACCAAGTATACCCCTCATGATAAGTACCTTGCTTATTGTGGCTGTTTCCTGTATATTGCCATTCACTGTCATAGGTAGTATCTTTGGATTCGTACAACCTCCGGTTTCGTTCTTTGCAGTACTAGTTGGACTGGTGACTGGATATCTGGTTTTAGTTGAAGTGGTGAAAAAATGGTTTTACAATAAATATTCGCTTTTTATCGAGAGGAAACGAGTAATTCTTGAGTAAAAAATATTTTAGTCTTGAAGGTGAAGAAATCTCAATTCACATTTCAGACTACAGTCAGCACACTTGCAGAAATATCTATACTAAACCTCCTTCCCTTCATCAGATAGAATAAGGGATTCAGACGATGTACGCACTATGACCGATGCCTGGTAATCTCTCTGGACCTGGATTCGATATGCATACCATTCACTTCCTTGAGATGAGAACGTACCTTCTCCATCACAGAGATCACTCATAACTGGCATGTTCTCAACCGGAAGAGAAAACCCAAGTCCAAGGGCTTTGCAATATGCTTCTTTTAGTGCCCATATCCGAAAGAATTCATGACGTAATTCATCACCGCTGAATTTGGCAAGATATGAGGAGTCAACTGATCCGAAAACGCGATTTGCGATCTTCATCTCCGGGAAATTATCAGATTCAAATTGAATATCAACACCAATATCCCTGTTTTTGCAAATACCAAAAAGGAGTATTTCATGAGAGTGGGATGTGTTGAAAGTTACCCCATCTGGATTCTGATTGGAAATGAACGGTTTTCCGTATTGATTTGTCCTAAACTGTATCTCTGCTGGTGTAATCGAGATATATCTGCTCAGAATTACTCTTCGAAAGCCATTTGATACGATAAAAAAAGAACGCCTGTTTTGATCGTACATATCATCTACACGTTTTTTCTCTTCCATAGAGAGATATGAATAGAACCTGTCAGTATCCTGGATAAAAGCAGGAAGATGTATCTCATACAGATCAACAGCATCAGGGGCTGTTCGCCTGATACTGCACCATGAGTTCGGCCTGTTAAGAGTATAATGGCAAATTGGGGGGATATTCTCTGAATGAATCATAACAGATCTGCTTCCATCATCCCATCTCGATCAAAAGATTGCCCAGTTGCCGTATTGTTTCAAATAATGTTCTCATAAATGCTGTGGAGATATCCGGATTCTCTTCCAGGTACCGCTTGAGATCCTGTTGTTCGACAGTATATATGAACAGATCCTCAAATGCCTCTACACTGAAGGGTGAATTTGCTGCAACAATAGCCTCTAATCCGCACATGTCACCCGGACCGAGCAGTTTTATAGTTCCCTCCCACCCGTCAATTGAGTGTTTGAAAACCTCTGCAAAACCCTGAGAAATTATGGAAACGCCGTCTGGTTGATTGTTTTCTCTTAAAAGCATCTCCCCGTCCCTGACATAATGGGGAACGATTATCCTGGCAAGCTGGGTAATCTGCGGAATTTTGACAGATTCAAATGATGAGACTGAACTGAGAAATTGTATTCTACCGGCTAGCGCCCGATCAATGAATTGATTCATCATCAACGGGTTTGGGATCGACCAGGAGCATGAATACTGTGAAAGGAGTGCCAGACTACGTTCAGAATAAACAAAAAACGGAGTATTTTTATTGCCATCTAGCATATCACGCCAACCGAGATGGAGCAGAAGTCTGTCAATGTATTCTGAAAACCCTGGAGCCTTATACAGTCTTGTTATCGTTGAAATAAATTCTGGAAATGGGAGAACCCGTATTTTCAGATTGCTTCTCTGGTCTTGAAAAATCTCTGAGAAATGCACGATGTGTGGATTTACCAGATGAATTGTCTGAAATACATTATCATCAAGGATTTTATTATCAAACAATGTTACAAGAAATCTACTGGTTTCATTTACATAAGACAGGTTCCTCTGATCATGCTGATCAGGAACCATACCCAGATTTACGTATGCCTTTATCTGCTGGAAAAATGCATTTTCCTCAACGTTCTGCTGGAATGACCCGGTTTCTGAGTCAAAAGTGATATTTCCTGCCCTGAAAATTGTTGTGACAATCCCTTGTGTACGGGCATTTCGAACCAGATTTTCTGCTTCAAACTTGCTCTTTACATAAGGATTCTCGAGCTCCTGTCCGAGATCGAGTGAATCTTCAGCAAAAAATTCGCCCTGACTGTCAGGGATAAGTCCGCTTCCAACAGATACTGTTGAAATATAGTGGAAATCTTTTCGTTGTCCATGTAAACAGAGAGCAAGAAGGTTTTGAGTGCTTACAACATTAGCCTTGTAAAATTCCTGGTAATCTCCAATATGCTTGGTAAGAGCTGCAGAATGAATGATAGCATCTACCTGGAGAGAGAGTCTGTCCCAGGTATTATCATCAAGGCCGCAATGGTCAGAACTCAAGTCTCCCTGAACTACTGAAATTCTTTCCAGGTATGGCTTCAGATAACCCGGTCCAAAGGATTCTTCCATTCTCCTGGTCACACGATTTAGTGCATCTGTCTGATCGTGACCCCGTGCAATAAGGACAACATCATAACCCGTCAGTTCAAGGAGATCTCTGAGAAGATATCCTCCCAGTGTTCCGGTAACACCGGTTAGGAGAATAGTTTTGTAACTCCTCTTTCCCTCCAGGTTGTAGTTGTTCCAGTCAAGGTTGCGGATTGTATCTGCGTAGGCAGTTTCCTTTGCTATCACATCAGGTGTTCGCTCTGGTGACTGTAACAGGTTGATGAGGAGGGGAATCCTGTCTGCAAATCCTGATTCACTTCTGGATAAGTTCGCAGCCTGATCAGCAATTGTTCGAAAAGAAAAGATATCAGAAATCGAAACGTTAAAGTTCTTTTCCAGTTCTATCAGAAGAGCAATCGCCCGGAGTGAATCTGCTCCTATATCAAAAAAATCATCAGTTATACTGATACAGGACTTTCCAAGAACTTTCTTCCATGCATCTGCGATACATTGTTCTGTCTGATTTCTGGGATACTCATAGGAAACATCGCATGATTGAATAGTATCAGGACCGGGAAGCAACTTTCTGTCCACCTTTCCGTTCCGGTTTAAGGGAAATGATACAAGATGAACAAATCTTACAGGAATCATGTATTCAGGGAGGATTCTCCGCAGTGATGATTTGAGTTCAGACTCAGTAAGGGGAGAATCTGCCTCATAATATCCGCACAGATACTTTCCGATGGAAGAGTCGTCAATAGCCAGAACAATAGCGTTATTGATACCGGGTACAGTTCTGATAGCAGACTCGATCTCTCCTGGTTCAATCCGGTATCCCCGAATCTTTACCTGAAAGTCAATCCTTCCGATATACTCTAACATTCCATCAGAGCGAATCCGTGCCCGGTCACCTGTCCGGTACATCCGCTCTCCGGAAACAAACGGGTCAGAAAGGAATTTTTCACGTGTTAAATCCGGTTTGTTCAGGTATCCACGTGAAACTCCTTCACCTGCAATATAGAGTTCTCCAGGTATTCCTACCGGTAGGAGAGTACATCCAGTTCCGAGTACATAAATCCTGGTATTAGCGATCGGGTATCCAATTGGCGGATTTGGAACAACACTCTTTATTTCGGTGCTGGTCGATGCCATGGTCGTCTCGGTAGGTCCGTATTCATTTACAAGTTGATAGGATCCGATTTTATACCGTTTGAGACGATCTCCACCAACTACCAGTCGTTTGAGTGATCTGTTGCTGCATACTTGGATGAATTGTTCTGCAAACTGCGTTGGGAAATGGGCATGGGTAATCCTGTTCTCTTCGCAGTACCTGTCAAGATCATGGGGGGATAGCCTGAGTGATTCTGGAATAATATGTAATTCTCCTCCTGTAACCAGAGGAGCAAATATCTGAACTACTGAAACATCAAACGAGAGCGATGCAAATTCAAGAATCCTGCTTCCTGAATCAAACTGATGATGACGAGTATACCATGCAATAAAGTTCACCATTGAATGGTGCTCTATCATCACCCCTTTTGGTTTCCCGGTTGACCCAGATGTATAAATCAGATATGCAAGATCATTCGGGGATGGATCCGGAATCTTTGTTTGTTCAGAGTCATCTTTGGCATCCCTGGACAAAGTGTCAAGATTGATCTTGGCACCAGAATACTGTGATATATTTTCCAGGGATTTTTCTGTTCCGATGAGCAGGCAAGCCTTGGTATCATCAAGAATGAACCTGATCCGATCCTTCGGATAACCTGGATCAATGACCACGTAGGGAGTATCTGTTTTAAGTGCTCCAACCATTGCGGCAACCGTGAGAAATGATCGGTCTCCGATTATCCCGATTATTGAGTCATGGCTGGTACCTGCATCTTTGATTCGTATGGATATCTTTCCAGCTATCTGATCAGAAATAGTATTGAGTTCACGATAGGTTATGCATCCGTCTGGAGCAACTATAGCTCGGTTCTCCGGGTACTGAAGGCAGGATCTGGTGACAGCCTCACCAATTGTAGTCCACTCCGGAAGCGGTGTTTTTGTATTGTTAACCTCCCTGAGAAGAAATGCTCTCTCTTCGTCATCAATGAGTTCATAATCACCTGCATTTTTCGAGGAGTCTGATACAATTGAGCGGATCAGAGAGAGCAGATGCAGCTCAAGGTACCGGATTGTGTCATCTGAGAAAAGAGGGCTCCGGTAATCAATTTTAAAGAAAATATGTCCTTCTTTTTCCCATGCTCCAATGCTGATGTCAAATTTTACCTGATTCAGGTCATAGATCTGATGTGTGGATGATATTCCTTCTGCAACAAAGGAATTATCTTCCATGTTCTGAATGTTTACATTGAGATCAATAAACGGGTGTCTTCCCGGACCTCTTGTCTCTGCAACTGATTCGTACACACGTGAAAGTGAGAATGGCTGATGGTCATAGAGATCGAAGAGATTATCTCGAACCTGCTGCAGGTATGAAATAACTGGTAGATCGTCGGTAACCTGGATTCTGACAGGTATCGTCTCGACAAACATCCCGACAACCGAATCTGATCCCTCGGGACCTCTGCCATTTGTTGTCGTCCCGATAACAACATCTTTCTGCTGCGTGTATATCGAATAGAGGAGCCCGATAATTCCCATCAAGGCAGAATGCAGGGTGGTTTCACTTTTTTCAATTAGATCGTGAAGTGATGTAGTGAGATCTGAATCAAGAATAAATTCCCGGGTTTTTCCTGAAAAATCCGGAACTTTTGGTCGTTCATTATCTGTTAGTAATTCTGCAGGCCTGTAATCAGTTAGATATTTAATCCAGAATGAGTCATTTTCTTTCAATAGTCCATCTTTCTCAAGTGTATTCAGCCAGACTGCATAATCTTTGAACTGAAATGCAGGTGGTTTCAGATCTTCACCTGTATAAATCCGGGATAATTCATCAAATATCAGCGATATTGATATTCCGTCTGCAATAATGTGATGGATGTTAAGCAGCAGGATAAACTGTTCTGGTGAACATTGAACCAGTTTTATCTTTAGAAGCGGTGCTTTTTCAAGATCAAACCTGGTAAAAAAGGAATGGATCACCCGGTTTGTCTGGTTATACGGGATCTCTTCATATGATAGCCTGATTTTTACTTCTGGTTCTACTATCTGAACTGTTTCTCCGTTCTCAATTCCAAACTTTGTCCTGAATACTTCATGCCTCTGAAAGAGGATCATCAGCGAATCAGAAAGACGTTTTTTATCAAGTTCTCCTTTAATTTCAAGAACCAGGGGAATACTATATGCATTTTGTATGGTCTTAAGCTGCTCAAGCATGAAGAGCTGCTGTTGCGGCTCTGTTACCGGGTAGTTGTGTGAAAGTGGTGCAGAAACTATCTTTGGGAATTGTTTTTTAGCCGGTTTGGTAACAAGAGAACTGACTCCCCGTGGTGTTTTCAATCTAAAAAACTCACGGAATGGTATACTACATGAGTATTCTGATTCCAGTCTTGATATGATCAGGATTGCCTTGATTGAGTCACCACCAATTGAGAAGAAATCATCGAGGGCTCCAACCGGATGAAGGTCAAGGACTTCCTCAAATATCCGTGCAATGGTTACCTCTTCATCACCTTCAGGTTCAATAAACACTTTCTGTGCTGATGATTGCTCTGGTTTAGGGAGATTTCTCCGATCAATCTTGCCACTTTGCGTCTTTGGTATCTCATCAGTACCAACAAGAAACGATGGAACCATAAATTCGGGAATAGCCGAATGGAGGTATTCTCTTATGGTTTCCTGCTCAATGGATCCAGACGGTACATAATATCCGCAAAGTGAGATTCTTCCTGTATCATCCCTGAAATCGATTACAGCTGCTTCAGAAATTTCAGGGATCTCCATAAGAGCCTTTTCAATCTCTCCAAGTTCAATTCGAAATCCCCTGATCTTTACCTGCCTGTCCATCCTGCCGAGATGAAGAAGACATCCGTCTTCAGTCCAGCAGGCAAGATCCCCGGTTTTATAGAGCCTTTCCCCAGGCATGAAAGGATCTTCAATAAACATATCTGCAGTTTTTTCAGGAAGATTCAGGTATCCCCGAGCAAGAGAAATGCCTGATATACACAGTTCTCCGGGAACCCCGATTGGCTGAAGATTATTCCAGTGATCAATGATTGTTATCTGATAATTTGGAATTGCATATCCAATGGGAATATTCTCAAAATCCTGCTCCACTTTGAAATATGTTGCCATTATGGTGCATTCTGTCGGCCCATAGGCATTGTATAAGGTATAGGGACGTTTTTTAAACTTCCTGAGTTTTTCTCCACCGGTCAGAAGGCACCGGAGTGATGAATTATCCACATATTCCATGAACTGTTCGCCGAACTGGGTTGTAAATCCGGCAATAGTGATCTCGTTTTCTTCAAAATATTCGTTTAAATGATTCAGAGAGAATCTGATCTCTTCACTGATGATATGAAGGGTGGCCCCGATAATGAGTGTCGGGTATATCTCGAGCATCGAGAGATCAAAACTGAAACTGGCATGTTTAGCCACGTTATCTGAATCGGTAAGGGCAAATTCATCAATAAACCAATGTGAAAAGTTTACAAATGACCGGTGCTCAAGCATGACCCCTTTCGGGTTTCCTGTTGAGCCAGACGTATAGATGAGAACGGCAAGATCAGATGGTGCCCCTCTATCCTCATATGATACATGAGTACCTGAAAATGTATCCGGATCTGTCAGGTCAATAATATTTGGAATTTCAACTGAATTGTCCTCCAGGAATCTTATAAATCTGGGACTTGCGAGCATGATCGTGCAGACACTATCATCAATCATATACCTGATTCGATCAGGGGGATATGAAGGATCAATGGGCATGAATGCTGCGCCGGATTTCAGCACCGCTACCTGGGCGATAACAAGAAATGCAGAGCGATCAGCAAGAATTCCTACAAACTGATCTTTCCCGGCTCCAAGCTTCACCAGTTTTTCAGCCAGGATTGTTGACATCTCATCCAGTTCAGCATATGTGTATCGTGTGTTCTGGTACACGATTGCGACATTATCTGGTTGCCTGATGGCCCGGTTATGAATTAACTCATGCAGATAGTGTTCAGGAGAGAGATCAGACCGGGAGTTGAATCCGCAAAGTAACTGATTTGTTTCATCTTCACCAAGGAACCTGAAACTCCTGACTTTCAAATCTGATGATGCACATCCGGTACCTACAATCGACTCGATATGGCCAGCAATTCTCTCGATTGCTGACTTTGTAAACAATTCAGGGTTGTATTCAATATAGAGATCTATCGGAACTTCCTCACCTTTACCTGCAGTTCTGCAGAATATACAAAGACTATTCTCTGATTCAACCGGAGGATGATATGTTGCCTTTACATCTGATCCGGCTTCAATGAAAATGTTCTGAACAAACGTATAATCTATGAAATTATGTGTTTCTCCGGTCTTGTTTCTGACATCTGCGATAAATGATTCATACGGATATCGTGAATGGGTCTGTGTCTCCTTAAGGACTGTGGTTACTGATGTAAGTAGTTCATAAAATGAAGATTCCGGATCGCAGGTGAGGAACAACGGTGATGTTGAGACAAACATCCCCAGGGCATCATGCATTTCCTTTGGATACCGGTTTGCAAAGGCAGTCCCCAGTGCTATCTCCTCATTTCCGGTCAGACGTGAGGTGTATAATGAAAAAGCTGTTAAAAAAACCCGGAATGGCGATGTTTTTATCCGGTTGCAATACTGGTATACTGCATTGCAGATTTCAGGGGAAACAGGATAAACAAAGGTTTCCCTTTTAATACTGTCAGATCTGTGAGATGTAAATGATACAGGTTCAGGAATTGTGTCGGTTTTCTTCTGCCAGAATTCCTGGTCTGCCAGGTAATCCGCAGATGAAATATATGATTCTTCGTATGAAGTGAATAGTGGAAAATGAGGGACTGAATGAACAGTTTGGGTTTTCCCCAGTGAAATTTCACGAATTGCCTGAGAAATCCTGTTTATAAGTATCGCGATTGATGTTCCATCAATAATGATATGATGGGTATTGCAAAAAACCGTGTATTGCTGATTTGAGATCTCAATGATAACAAATTTAGCAAGAGCACCGCCGTTAATTAAATCAAGGGGAATTAACCTCTCTTTAGCAAGCCACTCAAGATATCCGGCCTTCCCCCCATTGTTTCTGAAACTGATATACGTGATGGGGATTGGCTTATCTGAATAATACTGAAAAGGGATACCTGATTCTATCCCTATTCGGAGTGAAAGAGTCTTTTCAAGTCTGATAATTTCGGTTAATGCCTGGTGAATGGTCTCATATGATACCGGGTACTCCAGTTCAAGAGTTGCCATCATGTTCCACATGACTGTTCCGGGATTTATCGATTCGACGAGATATATCCTCTGTTGTGCATGATTCAGGGGGTATCGGTTTTGGTCCATTATTTTTCACCGGTAATCAGGTTAGTTCGGGCTTGGTTTTTTTCATAATATCTGATGATATCTTCCTTGCGGAAATACATACAATGAGAGAGAGAATTGAAGATATAATTACAAATAACATGGCGAAATGGAAATTTGAAAGATACTGGTATTGCGAAATTATATCAGAAAATCCGGAGGTTGAAATTCCGAATGTATAGATTATTGTAAAGACTGTAAGACCGGTAATGCTACCCAACTGAAGAATCAGTGATTTTAATGATGATATCATCCCCCGGTTTTTTTCTTCTGACTGGTTCATAACAAAGGCCACACTTGCAGGAACGAAGAGGCCGATTCCTATTCCATACAGTACTAATGAAAAACAGATGTTTACTCCTGAAGTTGTCATTGTCAGTCCATGAAATGCGATACCGGCAAACAGGCAGAAGAACATTCCCATGATACAGGGAATTATTGGACCTAGTTTATCTGTAAGCCAACCTGACACGTAGGCAAGAAAAATACTTGATGCAGTCGGTATTGCCAGGAATAATCCTGCGGTAGACGCAGAATAATTGAGAAGGTCTATCAGGTAAAACGGAAGAAGAAGACTGACTCCTGAAAGAATAAATGTATAAAAAAACGAAGCACATAACGCAAGATTCAGGATTCTGTCTTTGAAAACAGAAAAGTCAAGAAGTGGTGACGGTGCTCTTTTCTGATGGAATACGAAGATGGCCAGTGCGATTCCCACAATGGTAATTGAGAGAGGAAGGAGAGGGTACGAAGATGATTCACTTAATATATGCAAGGTGAAAGACAGGGAACCAATAAAAGCTAAACTTAAAATAAAACCAACAATGTCAGGGGTTTCGGTATTTGTCCTGGTGTATGGCTTATTAAGTAACAGTCTGACCAGTACTATGCCTGCTATGCCTATTGGTATATTGACAAAAAAAATCCATCTCCACCCAATTGTATCCTGGATGTACCCGCCGACAGGTGATCCAAGAGCAAATCCAATACAGGCAAATAATCCATTTACTCCAAATGCTCTTCCCCACCAGTCTGATGCGATATATCTTGTAATGATGACCGCAGAGGTTGAGAAGAGCAGTGCTGCACCGATCCCCTGGATAAACCTGAATATCTCGAGTCCTTGCAGTGATTGTGACAATCCGCATAATGCTGAACTTATGATAAAGATTCCATATCCAGCACTGAGCATGAGTTCAGGACCAAATATATCTGATAGTTTTCCTGCAATCAGGAGAAACGATGTCATAGAAACAAGATATAGGAGGTTTATAAGAGATATATCGTTGAATGAAACGTGAAATGTGTTGACTAATAATGGGAGCACCACATTAACTATTGATACATCGATGTTAGCCATAAAAATGGCTAATGCACTTGAGAGGAGCACACCCCATTTAAGATATTTTTCATCCATTGTGTATGCTATTGGCTTATCTTCTTGTGTAATATATATTACTGCTTGATACCGGTGGTTTTTTATTTGATGTGATTGTGAGGTCCCATTTTCAGAGGGAAATATGAGTCCAATCACTCAGTCACCCTATTACATCATGTTTATACGTTAGGATCCTGTACAGGTCAGAACCGGTAATAACTCCCGCTGTATTTATAGTACATATTCCCGTGTTTTCAGGTCAGACCCGACTTGTTATTACATTTCATAAGCATCTCTCCTCCTGTTGTTTGGTTGAATCAGCATTCTTTTCCTAATCAATATTCCAAGATGGCAGATGTCCGGATCAAATCTCCCGAATACGTGATTATAGTATTGTTGTTTTTTTAAGAGCAGGAAAAGCTATGTTCAAAACAAGAATCTGTAACTGAAGATGCCTCCGCAATTGATAATAATCCGTATTTCCTTGATTAACATTTTTGGTATTTCTATTGGACTGTTCGCACATAACAGACAACAGGAAAAAACGACCTCATTCATATAATCTAAAAAAGAATTGTCGTTTGTCTGTTAATCAATCAGAAGAAGAGCCATGGGTGAAGGATGGCCGATTACAGGAAAACTAATTGGTATTCCGGCACGTTCTGCAGTTTTGATCATATTGATACCGACCGCATGTTCTGGAATCCGTGCTCTGGTGGGATGTAGGCATTTCCCTTCTTTTGTATTACAGGTTTCACATAATCTACATGATCCGTTTACGAATGCGAGAGCAAAGGTATATCCTGCATTAAATGCCTGCTTTTCAAGTTCAAGCATAGTATTCAGGCGATCAGTATTGCCTTCTACATATTGGGACATGAATGCAGTAGCTTTCTCTCTTTTATCTGGATCTCCCTTTTTATCATTCATTAATTGGGTTAGTGAACAGATTATATCCGGATCAGCCAAAGCGGGTGAAGTGAATTTTACCAACAGGGCGTATCGGTATTCTGAGAGGATTGTTCTAAATTCGTCTGGTGTAGGAACGTGAGGTGGGCATGTAAGTTTTGTGCCGTAGGTAATGCAACCGGTTCTGCACTTTAGTGGAACCCTGTTCTCAACGATTACCTCTGAACTTTTAATAACTCGTGTGTCTGTTGCACCAAGGTTCAGTGCTGTTTGTCTAAGAAATTCAAACTGGGTAATTTCAGATTCATCTTGATTCATATAAATCACATCATTTTGTTGAAAATGAGATAGCCTAAATTAATTCTGGGTATTCTCAAGTGTAAAATTCAATGGTTTTTGTATCATTGTATTTATCAGATATCAGGCTTTTTTACTCTGAATTCCCACGTAACTTTGGCGATCCTACTGATCATGACATTAACTGGGCAAGAGAGAGTCATGGTATCTTGGATTGCTTTATTCACGACTGTTTCGTCAAGATGTCCAGTGACAGTGATGACCAGGTGAATCTGTTCCAGGATTTCAGGTGGAGATTGAAATCTGGTGTATTTCATCCCTATTCCTATTTGGTCCGGTTCATTTCCGATCTTGGTAAGATGGATATGTGTCTTTATCGCGATGCATGTACCGATAGATGCGATCAAATACTCCATAGGATTTGGATATTCACCCTTGCCACCGAGTATACCTGAAGGCTCAGCGATGATCTCCTTTCCGGAACTTGTTTTTGCCATATATCGCAATGGTTCTACTTGTGAAACCTGCATCGTCACTGATGGACTAATCATTATGAATTCTCCATTTCTGGTTCAATTGCCGTCTTTTATCCAAATTTCACTACTTTTTTTCAAATTTACATGCCAATATATATCCTCATTGATTCTTTATATTCACCTCGATAAATATACATTCAATTTGGTATGTATTAATTCAATCGGTTTGTATTCTGAGATTCGACATTGTTTTCAACTGGCGGGGGAAATAATTACTCAATATCAATGCCAAAAGTCGTCCCCGAGTATAAAGAAGAAGCGAAACGGCGAATTATCAATGCAGCAATCGATGTGATTGCTGAAAGGGGATCTGACCAGTTAACCTTTGATCGAGTGGCAAAAAAGATAGGTGTCACAAAAGGGGCGGTATATTGGTATTTTAAAACTAAGGATGAACTTATTATCGCCGTGATGAAGAAATTCAAGTGCGATTTTGAGAGAATTACCTTTGATTCATTCTACAATCGTTCACTTGAAGAGACATTCCTCCAGATATTTGATACGTTTACTCTGACTGATAACCGGCAACGAGCCATTTTTTTTGAGATGTTTGCACAAGCTATCCGAAGTTCTGATATAAGGCATGCTACACGTGATTATTATACAGGTCTTGTTGCCACATTTGAAGATGTAATTGAAAAAGGACAGAAACAACAAATTGTTAATTCAAAAGTGGATCCACATACCTTAGCACTTTTAATGGTTGCATTATATTCCGGATTACAGAATTATGAGCTTGTCTGGATGTGCCCGGAGGAGATTAGGGATCTCTGGATTAAAGGGATGAATCTTCTTTTTGAATGTAAATCTGTGGATTCTTCCGAACATAAATAAATCTATAAAAAAATCTATGATTTCTCAACGATTCATTCCAACGGAAATCATTGTGTATATTGAATTCTGAAACGTTGTAATCCACCCGGAATTATCCAATTGTTTGATGGTTTATCCAGATCAGGTATTGGAGAGCATAATTCTAAAATAAGGGCTGGTATTACATTTAATGTATGCTCTTTCTTCTTGAAAATAGAGGCGTAAATAATCCCGAATCCTGTCTGGCCTAGGATAAATTATTGTGGGACCTTTCGACTCTCAAAACTCAGTTTATCCCAGCAACCTTTTTTAGAATCATGTCATTGTTTTTTTAAGGTTATGAGATACGTCCTTTTTGTCTTTGGGTTATCGTTATTCCTTACCTCTGTCTGCATTGCAGACAATCTCCCTGCTGATGACTTCTATATGTCCGGAATACATGAATACCTCAATGGTTCCTATGAGAAAGCTGGCGATTTGTTCAACAAGTCCATGGTTGCATATGATCAGGAAGGAGATGTTGACAATGCACGAAGAGCTCTTGGTATGAGGAATAGGGCTTTTTGGATTCTGGTTGAGATGCCGCTCAATAGAACCACAGCGGAAAATAATCTTAAGCAATCCTTTCCCAGTCTTTCAGAGAATGATATATCCCGCATTCTTCAGCCGGGTAATTCAATTCAGATAGACTCAGATGGTCAGACCAGGTATTTCTACAACATTGCAAATAATGTAGCATATCACAATATCACGATAATGCAGGATAATTCCCGGAAAACAAATCATTCCCCATTCTTTGATGAAGTATTCCCACTGATAAGCAATAACACCTCTTTTACCGGTTGGTATGGCAATCCACATACGTTTATGGCAAAAAGTTCAGTTTCACTTCCCCGTAATGTACTGCCTGCAAACGGAACCCTGGAGGTCTGGATGCCCCTGCCTATTGAGACAGATAGTCAGAAGGATATAAAAATTCTCGATATTCAGCCTCAACAGTACATATCTTCAGATCCGGTGACATCCGGGGATCTTGGGCAGGTGTACTTTACGATTCCGCTTAATGAGATGGATAGTCAGTTCATCAATCTCTCGGCAGATTACGAATTTACAACAGATGAGCAACGATTTGTCATAGACCCGGATTCGATTGAACCTTATGACACTTCAAGCGATTTGTACCGGGAATATACAGCATCACAACCGAATATCGAAATTAATCCAGAGATCCGGAATCTCAGTTCCTCCATCGTTGGTGATGAAAACAATCCATACCGTAAAGCAAAACTGATTTATGACTACATTATTCATACATATCCATACAGTAACGTACCCCATACCTACCTTGTAGGGTCGCAGATACCAGAGTCGACATATATGTTTGATACCGGTTTTGGAGACTGTGGTACTCAAAGTATGTTCTTCGCGGCTCTCTGCCGGGCTGCCGGAATTCCTGCACGGGCAACTGGTGGGTACCAACTTGCACCAGGTCTTGCCGGACCCCATTTCTGGGCTGAGTTCTATCTCCAGGGATATGGCTGGATTCCTGCTGATGTCACAATTGCAGAGAGTTCAGACTGGGCTTTTGACAAGACTGATTCAGATCGAAACCGGTTCAAGGATTATTATTTTGGGAATCTGGACCCCTATCGGTACACGATTCAGAATGATGTCGATATCTCCTTCACTCCAGATCCGGGAAATGACATCATTATGAACATGGTCCATCAGACACCTGCACTGGTCTGTCGTGAAAGCAGAGAAGATGTAGAACTGCTAGGCATGCAATGCTGGAATATTACTCTGTCAGAAGTTGACTAACCAGGTATTTCTGATAGGATAAATGAGTGATTTTCTGGATTCACCCTTTATTTCGTTGTAGATAGCCGTCCCCCTTTTTTCATTTGTATGTTGAACAGGGATACTATCGGTCATCAATGGTTCACATACAATGGGGTTGCTCGGCTTGAGTGATTCGTTTATCCTGTTCATCACCCCTGTCTTATTATTACGTGCGGTAGCATGAAAATATTCAAAAGATTGGATTTTTATCGAGGAAACTAAAATTCTGTTCCAATATTACGCTTTCATTTTAGTAGAATAGTGTCAAATATATATTTGATGACTGGTACTAATTCTATTACTTCAGATATTTCTCATGAATTTCAATATCTTATCGAAAAAGCCCGCTCTCTTGGTGCTTCAGAAGCAAAGGTAATCCTTACATCTGATATAGTCGTTGAGAATAGAGTTGCACTCAAATGTCGGACTGGCTGTATTGGATATGGTAAGAAACTTACCTGTCCTCCATATGTTCCAACTCCTGAAGAATTTAGAAAAATATTATCTGAATATACATATGCCCTCCTTGTAGGGTTTATTTCACCGGCACATGCTGATGAGGATGTAATCTGTTCGATATACCGGTACTGGCTTGATCCGAAAGCCCCGGCAGATAAAAAAGAGAAAGCAACCCAGTTCTGGACTGATCATTTCAATGGAACAGGATCTTTTGCTCCGGTAATGCTTGAACTGGAACGGACTGCTTTTAATGCAGGAAATGCCCTTGCTCTGGCGCTCATAAACGGCTCATGCAGGCTATGTAAAACCTGTAATATTAAAGAAGGAATCTGTATTCATCCGACACAGGCACGAATTCCTGAGCATGCTTTGGGGGTAAATATGATAAAAACAGCGGAAAAAGCAGGTATGCCCATAAAATTCCCGGTACAGGGCCATCCCGAATTGAGAGCATTGCTTTTGATAGACTGAGGGATAATTATGGCTTTAAATTTAAAATCAGCAGACAAGATCGAGATTACGGTGTTAGTTGATAACTACATTGACATCTTTGTACCATCGTCCACACCCATAGATCATCGGCTGCCTTTTGATCCTTCTCGTGAACTTCTGGCAGAACATGGTTTTTCCTGCTTAATCCAGGTGATTGACGGAGGGGAAAAGCATACGATTCTGCTGGATGCCGGACTTTCACGCAGATGTATGCTTTGGAATGCAGGTTTCCTTGGGATCTCATTATCAGATATTGAGGCTGTGGTTCTTAGCCATGGCCACTTCGATCACATCGGGGGTCTTTACGAGTTTTTTTCAAATGTTGAGGGGAATATGCCGCTCATTCTCCATCCTGATGCATTGCTCAGGCGAAGACTCAACAATCCGGTAAGAGGGCCGGTTGATCTGCCACAGGTCGATCAGAAAACTCTCACTGAATCCGGGGCAAAGATCTGTCTATCCAGTGAACCCTCACTTCTGGGTAAAGGTTGTTTGCTTGTGACTGGAGAGGTAGATCGTAAAATCTCGTTTGAGACCGGGATGCCAGGAATGGAAATGTATATGAATGAAACATGGGTGCCAGATCCAATACTGGATGACCAGGCACTGGTGTTCCATGTCAGAAATAAAGGTCTAATTATTCTGAGCGGATGTGCTCATGCAGGAATCATCAATACTGTTCAATATTCACAAAAAATAACCGGGTCATCGCATGTTCATGCTGTTCTAGGTGGATTTCATCTTACCGGTCCTGCATTTGAATCCCGGATTATGCCTACAATCACTGCAATGAAAGAGATCAATCCTGATTTTATCGTTCCAATGCACTGCACCGGGTGGAATGCTATCAATAGTTTTTCAGAAAATATCCCCGGAAAATGTATTCTGAATACTGTCGGAACCACGTATATATTCTGATTTCAAGAACTTTTTTTATAAATGGATTTAAAGCCTGCAAACCACCGTAAACACGTCTCCTTTATCTCCCTTAACCGGGTCAACCTTGCGAGATCGGTTTTGTTTCAACTTTAGCATCTCTGTGTTGCGATTATGTATCCATTAACCGATGCTGGGATCTTTACAGGTATCAAACAAAAAAGAGATTTAGAGAATGAAGGTCTTACTTGATTTTTTTCTCTAGTTTCTTGAGTTTCTTCTTGGCTGCTTCGCTTCCTGCAGCCACCTGCTTTGAGAGTTCTTCTGCCTTGACCTTCTTCGCTCTGTTCAGCTTTCCCAGCTGTTTCTTACTTGTTGGCATACTGTCACATCGCTCTATATCTGGCGAGTTCTATTAGTTTTTTCCTTCTTATAATGTCTCTGTGTGCTGGTGGTGGAAATATTACTAAACCCACAGAATGGCACATGTGTATCCAGTATATTTTTATCAAATAATGTTAGGCATTCAGTTCTAATGATGAAGCATTACAGTATTGAAAATAGGAATTACCCATTTTCCGCTGTCAGGATATTATTTTCTGTAGGGATTGCAAGAGCACCCTTTTCAATCCATGGCGCAAGTCTCCTTTCTATGCAATGAAACATCCGGTTTCGTTCCTCATCAGTAAGTTCTGAAATAAGGGAGGCGACAGGAAAAATGGAGAAATATGCAGGAAGGAATCGTGCGAATGAGGGATGGTGGGCGACTTTCACCTCTGTTTTTATGGAAATGTTTGAAAAACCAGCCTCCCGGAGCAGATCGTTGAGCAGATCATGACTGGAAAGACAACATGCCACCTGGAACATCTGTGTTGAATCCGGGCCAAAAAATTCTGTGAAAACATCACAAATGACCATCACGTGCGGGCTGTTTTCAGGGCGGCCCCATACACTGAGTGCCAGGGTCCCATGTGGCACAAGAACTCGTTTTATCTCCTGAAGAGCTCCTAATTTGTCAGGGAAAAACTGAAGTCCCTGCTGGCATAGAACGATGTCAAATTCCCCATTTGAAAAAGGCATCTGTGTTACATCACAGTGATACCACTCAATACCTGTTACACCTGTTTGTTCAGCACACCTGCAGGCCACCCGGAGCATTCCTTCGTTGAGATCTACGGACGCAAACCTTCCTTCCGGCCCTACTAATGCTGCTGCTCTTCGTGCCATGATACCAGTGCCACAAGCAACATCTAAAACTCGTTGATTTGGGCCAATATGTCCAGCTTCGATAAGGTTCAGTGCCCAGTCATCCATCCATGTTGAAACTATACACTCCTCATATGTTTCAGGACCATCGGTACTCATCTGCCATTTGAAGGTGGATTCAATCTCCTCTTTCCCGGTTTTAGATTCAGAAAAGGTTTCTGGACGCACTGAACTCATGTTTATCTATCCGCACGTTTGTCTCGAATGTTTACTCTGGTAAAAAAAAAGGAAATTAATGGGCAGAAAACATGATAGTATTGCTATCTGCTGAAGAATGTGTTTTGTCACCATCATAATGGGCCTGCATTCCTACGGTATATGCATAGGAAACCCCGACGGTAAATTTAAAACTTCCATCAGAACTAGTCTGGGTCGTTGTTAATGGATCCTCACCTGAGTACCCGGTTTCATCCATGGTCACTGTAGCTCCGCTGATCCCCTTCCCATTCTGATCAATAAGTTTGCCGGTAACTGTTACGGTCTCACCGACTGCCGGGGTTGTTGTGCTCGCACTGATGGTGAGATGAGACAGACCATACTCTTCCTGATTGCCTGAAATTGGGATTATCGTCTGATCTGTGGAAGGAGCAGGTTTAATTATGGCAGATGATTTTTTAACCGGAGTGACAATAGGATCAGCAGTTATTTGGTTATTCTCATCTGTGAACCTGATTGCATTTGAGGTTGCTTCCAGACTTCCAGACCGTGCAGACACCCTAAAGAGATCTGTGCTACTTTGGGAACTTGGTACTGCCCAGACAAATAGTCCCTTTTCATCAGGTATTATCTGAGTAATATCGGAAAATTCAGAATCAGAATCTTTTTTTCCAGCGATGGTGAAAGTTACCCCTGTAGTGGTTCCACTGACATACCCTACAATCTCGTGTAGTGTTTTATCTCCCATTGACACAGAGAATGGAGAAATTGTTACCTGAACCTTACCCAGGATCGGCTTTGAAGTGATGGAAGAAGACGGACTGCGGGTATTAAGCGGTTCAATTGTCAGTGTGGAAGAGACTTCAGCTAAATATGGTGGGGCATTTCCCCAGCCATACGGGTTATTTGGGTTTGCGTATGCTTCAATTGGATAATCTTCATCGTCATCAAGAGACGCTGAAACCGGTATACCGATTAGAAGCAGTACAACAACAGATACGATACTAATAAGAGACATTTTTTTGAGAAACTTGTAACGATTTGATACCATATGAAATACTTTCAAGGAAAGGAGAAATAGTTGTTTATTCATTCTATATTTAATTACTCAAAAATTATAACTCAGTATTTGGTCCTGAAAGTAATAATTTTTTAGAAATAGTAGGTCATCTCAAGAATTTCTTTGAAATATTGGAATTTTAACTATATATTATCATCTTTTTATTTATATGGATTTACTAAAGTTTTATCTTGTGGGTGTCATAAATTTGAGCGATAAGAGGATATAAGTTATAATTGCTCAAGGACCTGAAGAAATTTCAATACACTCGTCATTTTGTATCTAGTTTTTCATTTCTTTCATTACTATTCTCCGTGGGATTTCGTGTCCGAATAGATCTTGGGTTTTGTCTGCCATTTACAGACCGAGATTTCACTTCTGATACATCCTGCATCAATGATTGAAATATACTTATCTTTGGAGGTTGGAGGGCGTGAAATCACGAATAAACCATTTAATCTCTATGATCTTATTAATATCAACTGTGATTTCCCCTCCTGTATAATCTGTAATAAAACTAACCCTCGATGAGTCAGGAAATGGCCAAAACTCACTGCCGGAATACTGAATATTATCGACCGCAATGCCAACTAACTCTTTGATTTCTTGATGGCCGGTCTGTAAAAGATTCTTTCCTAGCTCAAAAAACCCCTATAAATCAATGGGGCCCGGTATGTGACCTTGAAGACTGGGTAAGACGGATTTAATCCGCGTCGAAGAGGAAAAATTTCCTGACATGCATCTAATGTTGTTATGGTTCTTAAGCATGAGATGATGATGTAACTGTGATTTATTTTCCATATTATATTTATATTATTACTATTATTCGAGTGTGAGAAAATCTTGGATATATTATACTCGCCTGAATTCTTTAACTGCGTGAAGTAATCTGTCGTCTGGTTTCCAAAATTTCTTGAAACAACAGTAGTTTCTTTTTCAGTATGGGATCATTCCTTCTGATATCGTGATCATAGGGGTTATGTCGGCTTACTATTACCATCTCATAAAAAAGGCAATCAAATCGGGAAAATATTCGCTAGATATTAAGTCAAGCCGTTATTATTATTACAGTATATCTCGATTAAAGAATATGGAACGCTTAATCAGGGTAGTACTAGTGATGTCTCTATTTATGGCTGTGATCCCTATGGGTCTTGCAGAATCGTCTGCAAATTCAACGGGCTCCTCTGGGATTGATGTCACCAAGATGACTCCTACCTTCAAAACTATTCCCGCGGCAAATGTTTCCTTTCCAGCAATCAAGCAACTGAATGTAAACATCCAGGCCACCCCTGCCCCGGTAGCAACCGTGAAGGCAAACACAACTGAAGCAAAGGCAAATGCAACTCCGGCAGCAACAGTAAAGGCAAATACCACTGAAGCAAAGGCAAATGCAACTCCGGCAGCAACAGTAAAGGCAAATACCACTGAAGCAAAGGCAAATGCAACTCCGGCAGCAACAGTAAAGGCAAACACCACTGAGGCAAAGCCAACCACCGCTCCAGTAGCAACTGTAAAGGCAAACACTACCGAAGCAAAGCCAACAACCACCAATGCAACGGCAATCAACGCAACTGCAACCAAGGCAACAAATACAACTGCTGCCGCTAATGTAACTGCATCACTTAACTCAACTGTAAAGAAGCAGTAATTTTTCCCTTTTTTTTATTAATTTCTTACTTAAGTATCTTCTATTCTATTTCTTCGAAATGAATGCAATGTTGAGCGATCTGCTTGTATTCTTTTTATCTCGCTACAAGTCATTTGAGATGACTATTTTGTTACAGTATAACTTGTGATGTGTGATGACGCAAAAACAGATAATGTTTCAGATATGTGGAATATTTTTTGGATTAATTATTCTGTGCATTATTCAAGCCGCTGTCTTTGCTCAAGATATTCCTTTAATTTCACAGCAGACTTTTAAGATTCCTGATATCTCTGGTGTACAAGGAGATACGAACGTTTTTTCTCTCCCATCTCCTGATCACTCAAAGTCAGCCACGCTTGATGAAGTCCTTCAAAATCGCCGGTCAGTCAGGGAATACCAGAATATCTCGATATCGGCACAGGAACTATCAAATCTTCTCTGGGCTGCCCAGGGGATCACCGATGGAAACAGTGGGAAGCGCACTGCACCATCTGGACAGCAAATTTACCCGATAACACTTCATGTTGCTGTCAATCGGGGAGATGATGTTCCAACCGGTGTATATACTTACCACGTATCTGGTCATCAGTTAATCAGAGAATTGGATAAAACGGGAGAACAGAATCTGATAGAGGCCCTGGGACAAAAAAGTGTAACCTCCAGTGCGGCTTGTATCATAATGAGTGGTAATTATTCTCCATACCAGAAATTTGACACCGATATGGCGAATCAGAGCATGTATCTGGAAGCTGGTCATATAGCACAGAATATTCTGCTTGAACTCACATCCCTGGATCTTTCAGGTGTTCCACTTGCAGGGTTTAATTATGAGAACGTTGGAAATGTACTGGGTCTTGATTCGGATCACCCGGTTCTCTATGGAATCGCTTTTGGAAAGTAACCCTAAGTTTGAATTATCCCTTTTTTTGTATTCCAGCATTTTTATCCCCTGAATAGGTAAGTCATCCATATCTCTACTACTACTGAATTATATCCCGCGCTAAAGGGAGAGAAGCGTCCATAGTTGAGATACGGTTTTTGAGCGTAAATTCAGGTTTATAGAGGCGATCAAGAAAAAAATTCGCAACTTCAGATCTTTATCGCCTGCAATGACGTTCAAAAAAAGATAATCCGCTGAATTTTACAGAAACGATATTCAATGGCTCATGATATCTCATATTACTATGATATTTCAGATACTTTTATATCTTGGAGTAGATTGTGGTTCCGATATAATAATAACGACATAAAAATTATGGTTATATCAGGGGGTATGGATGGATCTGAATATTAGTTTACAGTTTTCAGAGAATGATCTGGAAATTTCTAAGATTTTAACCGATGTGGGGTTGAAAAACAATGAGGCACGGGTCCTGGTTGTACTATTCAAGGGATATGATCTCACTTCAAGGGAGATTGAACGGATTGTAGATCTCAGGCAACCAGAAGTCAGTATCGCTATTAATCAGTTGATTGAACGAAAGTGGGCACAGGTAACAAGTCTCATAACGGAAAAAAAAGGGCGGCCTGTAAAAGTTTATACCCTCTCCCGGACTGTTGACAGTATCCTTGATCAGATTGAAGAACAGATCGAAGGAGAATATCGTGGAAGACTTGAAATCATTGAACGTGTAAGGTCAATGGTTAAGGAATCCCGGGTTACTGAATAAGATTTCCCATATCTTTTTTGTCATATCTTTCAGTGTTGCAGGTCTTGTTCTGAAATCTCACCAAAAGATATATGTAATCTCCTCCGATATTCTCACCAAGGTGGTAAGAGAGTGGCCGGGATTATGATTGATGCACGGGTGGACCGAATTCAGCAGCCTGATACCATACGGTTCAGCCAACTGGTATCTGAACAGAAGAAAACGTGCCAGGCATCTGCATGTTGTGATTCTGTTTTTTCGTTTGGGAAAGCAGAATCTCCGTTTCCAATTCCTGATGATATCAGAATAGAGATATCTGGAAAGTCATGTCCTGGAACCCTTGCTGACCCAGCCGGACTGCCGGAGCTCAGGGAAGCGGTAAGTGGATTTTATGCAAGAAATTATAATATCTCTGCAGATCCTGACCGGGTTATTATTGGCCACGGGGTCAAAGGCTTGGTTCTTCCGATTTTCACCATTATTGCTGGTTCAGTTATTGTTCCTTCACCCGGGTGGCTTGGATACCTGCCGCAACTGAGAATCTTAAATAAACCCTATTACCGGTTATATGATCATTTTCCGTCACAATACAAGATTCGTCCGCCACAACTCGCTGCCATGTTGAAAGGACTTGTTAAATCGCAGCATCTTTTAATCCTGAACAATCCCGGATATCCGACCGGGAACCTCTACACAGAGAGCGATCTCCGGGAGATTGCATCTATTTGTCGTGAGTATAACACACTCGTCCTCGCAAATGAGGCATACAGCCTTCTCACCTATGACCTGTCAAAGTTTATCAGCATGGGTACAGTTTATCCGGAAGGGACATTTGTTTTGAATGGACTTTCGATGGATCGATCAGCAGGCGGGCTTCGTATCGGTACGTGTATTCTGCCTGAGGGATCTGATCAGATCCTAAAAAATGAGTTCATCAAAATTCTTGCAACCGTGTACACAGCAGCAGTGACACCAGTGCAGCAGGCTGCCATACCTGCCTATCTTCCAAATACTGCGATGGATACGTATCTGCATGACACACGGGAAGTTCATCGTATAATGACTACGCAACTCGCTACCCGATGTGCAGCAATAGAGGGAGTCAGAACGATCATTCCTGAAGGTGGTTTTTCATTTATGGCTGATCTCAATAGTATGATAGCCGCAATCAGGGCAGCTGGTGTCCAGTACTCGAATGATCTTGCCCCTGCGATGATACAGCATCCATACCATATCGCTACAGTGACCGGTGAAGCGATGATGGCAGGGTACGATGATTTTTACATCCGGTTCTCAGCAACTGATTATGATGGCACGGCAGCACTGGAGTCATACCACTCTTCTCCTCCTCAAACTTCTTCTGAAGAAGAGGCGTTTTTCATGAAGCACGGAGCACGAATGGCAGCCGGAATGGAGATGTTTAGTCGATGGATCAGTGATATCAGATCAGGAAATTTCAAGTTCGAGAAAAAAATTGATTAAATAAAAATTTTTTATGCTCGGTCAAATGTAAAAACCTGTTCCGTTGCACCCTAATACATCGGCTGCTCGTGCTCCTCCCATTTTCTACATCCTATCTGTATAAGATACCAGGCCGGAACAGCTAAAATTATTGATGATAACGATGCCCATGGATTTGCAAAAGCAATCGAACTGAAGATCGTGGTAACGATACCGATGATGGTGAAGTATCTTGCCATAACTTTCACATCATAGACGAGGACATTTGGCGAAAGCCCTGCAAGCCAAATTGTTAATCCGAGTGTGAAGTACGATGTTGAAAGGGCAAGCACTATAACCGGAACTGTGTAGATAGCCTGTCCTGAAATTGTGCAGATGATTGCGAGGAATACTGCTGGGACAACCTGGAGTACTGAAAAACTGGCAATCTTACTGATGATAACCGTTTTCACACTCACTGGCAGGCAGGTGTATGCAGCATAGGAATCGAATGCTGTTATCCAGGTGTACATTGTCGAGGCTATGATCCCGGTGGTCATGGCATAGAGGAAGAGTACATTCCTCTTAGGCAGATAATCGTTGGTCAGTGAAAGAAAAAACCAGATTACAAGAAGAGGAATAAGAAATGAGAAGAGTGTCTGCCCGATGGCACTTCCGCTCCTATACAGGTCAATCAGGTCTTTTGCAGAGAGGGCAGGTGTTGGGAACCTGGATAATAATCGGGATAGAGAGATGATCTGATCTTTGTACTGCCTGGAGGCACCGATGTTTTCTGGTGTGAACAGCAGGATACCAGCTGTGGAAAAGATACCAATTCCTATGAGGCTCTCGACCAGAAGTGAAAGCGAGAAATCCTGAAACAAAATAATGGGTGGAAAAAGTTTTGCCGGATTGTCCCCTGTCGCGATGCTGTATCCTGCAAGTCCAAGGATCAAAATACCAATGATTATGAGTAGTCCTTTATGGCTTCTACTGTACAATGACGAAAGAAAGAACACCAAAGAGAGACCTGAAAGAAAGGATATTATCAGGGTCAGGCTCAGCAGGAGGGGGAGATCCAGCGGGATACCGATGAATGGAGATGCAAGGAGAAAACCGAGTGAAAATGGGAACACCCAGAGCACGAAGTAATACAGGAGATCCTTAAGCACAAAAGTCGCAAAGATCGCCCGGTCAGACACCGGAAGAGTCCTGGCTGAATAGGCTATCAGACTTGCCTGTCCAAACCTCCGATTCATCGCCTCGTTGCCAAGAAGGCCAAAGGCCCCTACCATGAATCCGAGAAGCAGGTAATTTGAGTGTAGGATCAGTGATAAATTTCCTGGTGGGAGTGTTTTCCTGATGAATGGAAGCAGGAACGATCCCATGAATGCGATACCGCCTACCATGATTGGAAAGAGAGCAAAACTCAGGCTCCCGAACATGGTGGAATGAAGCCTCCATTCTTCCTTCAGCATCAACCAGAGGAGTTTACGCATCTTTGTTCCTTCCAACCAGACGTAAAAAGTAATCATCAAGACTGATCCCTTCTTCTGAAAGTTCCTGCGGTGAGCCGGTTTTGAGAAGGTTCCCTTTGTGGAGGATGGCAAATCCGGAGCAGATCTCCTCGGCTATTGAGAGGATATGAGTGGAGATAAATAATGTATTGCCAGTCTTGACATATTCTACAAAGAAATCTTTGACTACCCTCTGCATGACTGGATCAAAGTTGATGAGTGGTTCATCAATAAATGCGAGTTCTGGTTGATGAATAAATGCCTGGGCAAGCATGAGTTTCTGCCGTGTTCCACGTGAAAGATCCTTGCAGAGGACGTTCTTTTTGTCAGCAAAGTCCAGAAAGTCAAACCACCAGTCCGCCCTGCTCGTGATATCTGGCAGATTTCTGATTGATCCCACCAGGTCAAGGTACTCTAATGCGGTCAGGAAACTGGGTGGCGTCTCCTGTTCAGGGAGTATTCCTACCTGCTGCCTCACCCATATTGGTTCTGCTGCAACTTCCCGGCCAAGTACCAGAGCCGAGCCGCTGGTTTGTCTTATCTGTCCGGTCAGCATCTTGATCATGGTAGTCTTTCCTGATCCATTAGGCCCGAGCAATCCGAAAAGTGCTCCTTTTTCAACCGAGAGGGTGATGCTGTTCACTGCAGTCACGTCTCCGTAGGTTTTCTTCAGGTTGGTGGTTTGAATGATGGGTGTCATATCTGTGAATCCTGATGTTTGCCTCTAGGCTGGTAATATGTGATAGCGGTTCATGGTAATAGCCGTGTCTGGTGTGTATATATTAAACCATTATCTTGATGCTCTCTCAATAAAGAGAAGATCTGGAAGATAAGGCAGTGTAGGGTATGAAAAAGAAAAATGTATACTATATCGGATTTGGGATTGTTATTATTGCGATTGTGATTGCAGGGCTTATGGTTGCAACAACTCCCCGTATTACCCCGGTCCTGGAAAAAAAGCCGATTGTTACGATCTCGGTTTTCGAGTCACCACAGATGCAAAAGACTGAAGCAGGAACGGTCATCTCGTATGCCATCAATACCTCCCGGTTTGCTGATGATGATCTTGATCTGATAAAAATTGAAGTCCTGGATACAAATACTGAGAAAACACTTCTGAAACTGGAGGGAACCAGCCTTGATGAGAAGTACTCTTCTGCAGATCAAGCCGGGAAGTCAGGATACCCTGTAGTAAAGTTAAACGTTACAGTCTCTTCTGATAAGATCCCATCTGATATTACAAACCGGCTTACCTTTGTATCAAAGAATAAAGCGGCTTTGCCATTTTCCGTTACAGGCGGGGATATTCACCTCCTCTCTGCTGAAGTATAACCGTCATGGCGGGATACCTTTTTTTGCCTGTATGGTGGTCATGGAGTCACCTTGATTTGATTTGATTTGTTTTCGTTTTTATTGAGGATAGAATAATATGAAAATTCAATATCCTGAAGTCGGTATTTGTGGACTATCCTGCCGGCTCTGTCCCCAGTATTATACTGAGGGTCATAGTCGATGTGGGGGATGTAAAACCGAAACCCGGATGTGTGTTGGTTGTCCTTTCATCACTTGTGCCATAAAGAAGAAAGGAATCGAGTTCTGTTGGGATTGCGATGAGCATGAATCCTGTGAAAAATGGAAAAATCACCGGGAAGCAGGGAAAAAAGCTGATTCGTTTAAGTGTTACCAGAACCTTGAGCATGATATTGCCTTCATCAGGAAGAATGGGATCGATACTTTTGAGAAAATACAAAAATCAAGGGGAGATCTTCTTACCAGAATGCTGGATGAGTTCAATGATGGGCGTTCAAAGAGTTTCTATTGCATTGCAGCAACCATTCTTGAGATACATGAATTGGAAGATATCATGGAACGGGCGAAAAAGGAATCCGGTGGTATGGATAAGAAAAGCAAAGCCCGGGTACTTCGTGATATTATCAATAAAACCAGTGAGCAGCGTGGATATTATCTGAAGTTGAGAAAGTAAAGAACCATTGTGATAGTTATTCTAATGGTAAAGCTGGTTTCAGATAGGATTAGTGGAGTCCATCAGGATTACTGCAGGTTCATCTGAAATAATGTCACAACATCGTGGAGATTAATGTACCCATTCTGGTCAAAATCAAAAACCCACCATGGTTGGTCTGAATTTACTTTATTTATCTGGTTGAAAAAAGTCACAATATCATTGAAATCAGATCTTCCATTCCCATTAATATCTTCATACAAACTGTCACTGTTTATATCGCGGGGGAGAGGATATGTCTGACCTGATGTTGAATTAAAAGGAAGAAGGGTTTTTACCTGGACCGGAAAGGCTGTGTATCCGCTTCCATACATGGTGCCATCATCAGCAGTTGCCGAGTTCAGGATACAATGCAGGAACCCGGTACCATTTTCACCACCGATGA
The DNA here is from genome assembly GCF_003173355.1 of Methanospirillum lacunae. Taxonomy (NCBI): domain Archaea; kingdom Methanobacteriati; phylum Methanobacteriota; class Methanomicrobia; order Methanomicrobiales; family Methanospirillaceae; genus Methanospirillum; species Methanospirillum lacunae. Next base: position 106,663 of record NZ_QGMY01000002.1, read on the forward strand.
ATGAGAGGTTCGCGAGGGACACATCCGTTGATACTGTGTTTACCATATTATTCCCATCGCTTCCGGTAACCTGGATCTGATGGTCATCAAGAACTGTTATTCTGGGATCTGTTACCCACGATGGCAATGACAGGATAAAGAACGAGAATGGAGCAGACGAATCTGAATAAAGGGTCATGTTGAATGTTGAGAGACCTCCGGATAGAGATCTAACTAGTACAGTTCCCTTTCCTGTTCCTGCTTTGAGGAGATAGACATTCAGGGGTTTTGTATACAATGGGAAAGACTGTCCGTTGTCAGTCACTGCAAATATTCCTAGATTGGAGTCTCCACCGCAAACACCCGGGTTCTGTACTCTCACATAATGCTGACCTGGTGTAGCAATATCAGATGCTGTGATAATGGCTGTCATTTGGTGTGAGGAGAGATATGATCCTGTTCTGTTCTGAATATCCCAGAGCACATTGCTCTCTGGAAGAAAGTTATTGCCATCAACAGTGAGAGTAAAGGAATTCCCTCCAGCGAGCACTGAGTCCGGGTACATAGAAAGAAGAACCGGGGAAGGCCAGGATGCTGATGAAGAAACAGTTGTGTTGCTTATCGAAGGATCACATTGATCTGCAGAAAGAGAATAATTGCCATATCCGCCCACATTAGTTTCTGCCATTGCAAATCCCTGTATAGTACAAGATATTAAAATGAGAAAAATCGCCAGCAGACAGCGGCAGGAACATCTGATCATCAGTAAATTCACCTTTTATCTGTGTGTGGATATATATCTATGGCCTGGATTGTGAACCTGGGATCGGAAAATTCGGTAATGTATTATTAATCCCATCAATCCATTCATGCAAACAGGTAATTATCTGTATCAATTTTTTCTGGTACTGTCTTCCCGGTCCATCTGATTATTGCATTTCTCGCCCTGATAAGTTCCGCAATACTCCATGCCTGGCAGATTGTTCCGGCCGGCTCGTGTGGAGCATCTCCATTAAACATTTCAGGAATCATTCCCGCTCCGTCGGTCAGGAAATATTCCCATAACGGGGTAATCATTGACTGAACTTTTTCATGGTCTGTTCCGTATTGAATAAGTGCGTCAATGTATAGACCGGTCTGCCATGGCCAGACCATCCCGTTATGATACGAGATATCACCTGCATACCTGCCATGGTATCCTGCTGAAGAAGGAGATACAGATCTAAGTCCATAAGGTGTAAGAAGTTCTTTTCCTATTACTCCCAAGGCACGATGTCCGTCATCAAACGGGATTAACCCAAATGCAAGTGCAATAATCTGGTTTGATCTGATTGTAGGGTCATCAGGCATAAGCCTGTCATACAAACAACCGGTATCAGGGTTCCAGAAATGTTGAAACTCTTTGTGGGCATCCTGTGAACTCACGGGGGTTGAGAATTTCAGGTACTCCATGAGTTCAAGGGCAAGAATCCAGAGGGCATTGATCTCGACCGGCATTCCGTCTCGTGGAGTGGCGGGAGTATCCATCCAGGTGGATCCTCCAGTGACTTTTATCAGGTTCCCTTCCAGCAAAGCCACCCCGCTTTGGGTGTACTCGCTGAGGAGTTCTTCGAGTTCATGCCTGATGGTTGCAACAAAGGGGGAGCCGGGAAGTTTTTGTATATAGTGAAAAAGAGCCCAGAAGAACCAGAGTGTTGCATCTGAAGAAGTATATGAATCAGGATAACGATTCAATATCAGACCGCTTTTTTGATGTGCAAGATGCCATCTGAATATATCTTCTGCTTCCCTATACCGGCCGGTCTCAAGCAATAGTCCTGGGAGACTGATAAAAGTGTCACGACCCCAGGTCTCGGTAAACCAGTGGTAACCGGCAAGGATCTCAGTTCCCTTTATACACAACCGGGATGCATGGTCAATGATATCCTGAAATATATGTGGCTCTGATTCATGGTTCAGTTCTGGTCCGGCACCAGGAGGAGCAAACCGAATCTCAACCGTTCCGTTTGTGACAATCCCGGAAAAGTATCCTGGTGAGACAAGGTTTTCAACTGAATCATAACCCCGCTCTTCTTCACGAGGATACCTGGCATTCAGATACTTCTGTTTCTCTTCCGTGAACCTGAGATCAGACCTTACTGTACATCCGTTTAATATTCGCGTTCCCTCAATAATTTCGGCATTAAGGTCCGGGTTTCCTGAAAGATCTTCCACAGCCCGGCTGGTCATAAGAGGCCTGATCATTAGTGATGCGGTCCCGGTTATTTCATACCTGATCGTAAGGACTCTATCCAGGATGAAGGATCTGCGAATCCTGACTCCCGGAATTGCAAACTCCTGGATTACAGGGTATAATGATGCACCAAGTGTCCAGGGGAGTCCTCCTTCAACAAAGGTATCGCCCCAGTATCCTGGTGAGAGCCTGATCCCATTTGCTTCGTCATGAAGTGAACTGACCAGTATCATTCCTTTTTGTACTAGGAGCCCATGATATCGCCTTGTATTTCCAGCAAATGATGAAGAACAATATACCTCGCCATCTGTCATCAGGAACTCACGAATCCCTGAAATTTCAGGAATTCTCAGTTCACGCCCATACCTGATATTGGTTGGAACATTCTTCAGATTTTGATCAGGATTCAGTAATATCACCCGGTAACTGCAAGCATGATGCTGGTATAGTATTGGATCTTTAAGTACATTGTTTATATGTTAAAGGTGGTTATGGGAAATCAGGCTTGGATCAGGCCATCTCTGCAATCATGTCTCATTATAGACGTTCATGATCTGCTCAGCGATCGAGTCCCAGAAGAATCGCCTGTCTACCTGGTTATATCCTCCCCTTCCGAGTCTTGTTCGCTCATTCTGGTTCTCCAGGTAGTGATTCACTCCCCATGCAATTCCATCTGCAGTTGGATCTACAACAAGCCCGGTGACTTCATGTTCAACGTTTTCTGCCAGTCCGCCGACCCTGGTTACCACAACCGGTCTGTTTGCGCTCCAGGCTTCCAGGAGAACAATCCCAAATGGTTCATTCCTGCTTGGAATTACAACAATATCGCTTGCATGCAAAAGCCTGACGTACTCTGAATCGGTGATAAACCCGGGAAACTGCACAGGCATTCCCTGTGTCCTGTTTATCAGCCAGTCTTTCATTCCGCCGCTTCCGGCGAGAATGAATTGTGCATTCCAGAAGCGGTTTAAGATCATGGGAATCGCATCAACAAGAATATCTGGTCCCTTCTGGTATACCATTCTGCCAACAAAGAGGACAAGAGGAGCAAGATAATGGATTCCATATGTCTTTTTTATGGCTCCCTGATCGATACTTACGTCAAACTGCTCTTTTACTACTCCGTTTGGAATTACCCTTATATTTCCAGGATCTACTTTGTAGAGATCGATCACTTCCTGTTTGAGCTGACCCGAAACCGCAACACAACGTTTTGCTATCTGCCCGGCGTACCACTCTTTTCCACAGATCTCATGGTACTCCCACCAGTCTCCATGTACTCCCCCGTTTCTTCCAAACTCGGTTGAATGGTATGTGAAAATAGTCCTGCGATGGCTGAGAAGATGCATTGCTTCGACAACGTGCCAGTCATGAAAATGCAGGATATCAAATGGTTTTTCATCGTACTGATTGAACCGGTTTACAAGTCCATGCGAGAGATCAGAGCAGTACTCCACAACATTGGATCCATATGGTCTCCACACATGGTAGAAGACACCACTCATCTCAAAGTCCTGATCCCCCCTGGTGAAGAAATGCACCTCATGTTTTTTTGCCAGTGATTGTGCCAGATAAGTTGCAGCATTGGATAAACCTCCGACCCGATCAGAGTACAAACTCTCCCAGCAGAATATTGCAATTTTTAACCGTGTTTCACTCACTACTCTACACTTCCTGAGTTATTTTTTGTTCAGCGTAATTTTTCTGAAATGGTGTTCCTCTCCTCGTATGGAGGATTGAGTGCCGTCAATTGTAATCTATGGTATTATTTTTTGACTTATGATAAAATCCTGATACCTATACAGAGGATTGATGATGATCCGTTATATATCTCACCGCTTATGCTATGATGCAACAGAGGGATATCCCAAAAAAAATGAAGAAAAAAGTATGAATTTCAGGGTATTGAACCCGGAGAATTATGTTCTAAAAAATATTATGCGTTTTCAGGCTCTCCACAATTCATCGCATCTGTTCTCTGCAGCCTGAATCAGATCCTGTCGTGTTCGGGCCTGCTCAAGAGAAGATGCCAGAGGTTCATCCTTGACAACATCTCTGACCCAGGCTGTAAAGTCCCCGTTCTGACGATGGAATTCTATAGAATCTGCAGGGACGATGGAGAGCATATCAGCAAACTGGTCGAGATCAAATGCAACATGCCCGGTGAATCCTACCGGACTAGAGAAGTAGAAGGCGTCATCGATATTGATTGATCTGAGTGGATACATCTTTTCTTTTGTAGAGTCATTGAGAATACATTGTTCCTCGTAATCTGCAACAACATCCATGTAGGTGATGAATGCCTGGTGTTCTGGCTGGTGGCTGAAATATGAATGAACCTCACCACAGGATCCATTTTTGCATGACATGTAATAGAAATGATCACTGATCTGTAAACACCGCCAGAGCCGTTCATCACATGTAAAGCGTTGTGCCCTCTGTATTGCCCTGACTGCGTTCTTCTGCTTCCTGTTCTCTATCCAGGCTGTTGCGTCTTTCTCTGCATCTGCCCATGAGACCGGAACAGGTACAGAGAATTCATCCCGTACTGGGTATTTGAGAATATCAGACGGGTTGATCATCTCTACCCCTGATCTTCTGAGTTCAGGGCCCAGGTGCCTGAAAAACTCTAGAATTCCCGTGTCTGCCCAATAGTGCTCGCCCAGAGTTTCATAATCAATAAACACCGGGATAAAGTCCCCCGGTGTCTGTGATACCCAGTTTGCATATTTGTCTGCAGTTAGTGGCCATGCTTCCCAGTCCCTGCATGTGAATCTGAATGCGATGTCATCGGAGAGTTTGAAATTTCTCATGATGAGTGGCAATCCCTGGCACTGGTACAGGTAATTCGGACTTCTCCATTTCAGAATATGGTCGACTCCTTCTGTAAAGCAGGCTGAGAAACCCATCTCCCTGATATTCTGTGCAATCCGGTTATCAAGAATAAATTCGGTATTCTCAAAGATCTTTGGGGTTACCCCGAAGACATCCTTGAGAAGCTGCCGGTGCATGGAAACCTGGTGTCTAAATTCATCCATCTCCCAGAACAGGCTTGAAATGCTGTGATAGTAGGTTTGGCAAATCATCTCCACCCGTGGGTGGTGTGCAGCCTGAACAAACAGGTCCAGAACATCAGGTGCCCATCTCTCAAGTTGTTCGACCAGAACTCCTGATATTGAGAATGCACATGCAAATCCATCATCCAGTTGATCAAGGATGATTGAAGTAGCAGGACCATAACATTTATCGCAAACCCTCAATAGGATCTCCTTGTTGGCAGGATCAAAATACCGTTTGATGTGATCCTCCTTATCGGATTCTTGTCTATATGTAAATTTTTTATTCAGACGGTAAGGCTGATGTACCTCAAAGCCGAGACAGAATTGTTTCATCCTGTCCCTCTTTGGCAGGGTAAAGTACTGTTATTATATAGTTGCACAATAAATGGAATTTTCAGACTGAAAAGAAATTGGAGCATACTATTGATACTGTTTCATTTGCATATTTATAGATGCCGCCTGATGAATCCTATTCTCTATGATAACAATCGTGAATGGTTGAAAAGGAATCAGAAATCTTTTATTATGAAAAGAGTTGATGATATCTGATGGAATTTGGGGTATATCAGTTCCTGGCAGATCCGGTCCTGATTGCCTTTCTTATTTTGACTGCATTTTCTGTAATCTGGAAATTTTTCAAGGTATGGATCGCTTCAATTATTACCTGTTCATTAGCGGGAGCTTTGATCGTAGTTATCCTGATCACAGCTAGTCAGGTTGCAGGCGCTGATGACCTTATCAGATATCTTATCACTTCCCATTACCGGTTTATGGGGTCTTTAACCCTCAGTTTTCGCGATATCCTTTTGATGCTCCTTCTTATCATCTCATTCCAGCTCGCCTTAGCAGGTCATACACTGGAGATTGAAAAGAAATTAAATGAGCATCTGTTCTGGATTCCCTCCAGGGGCACCCATCATTATGAGATGGAACATACTCTTGAGTGTGAGAAAAAAGCGAATAAATAATTGCCAGGTCACAGAGTTCCAATATCTTCGTTCCAAAGGTCAGGATTATCCAAAATAAACCTCTTCATCATTGAAATACATCTCAGGTTATTCAGATTGGTGACCCTGATCCCATGAGATCTCATAAAAACCTCTGCACCCTCAAATGTCTGCGATTCACCAACTATTACTGTTGGTATCTGAAACTGAACGACAGCTCCTGCACAAAGGAAACATGGCATCAGGGTTGAATAGAGTATACAGTCTTTGTATGATCCGATTCTTCCCGTATTGCGAAGGCAGTCAATCTCGGCATGGATCATGGGATCATCGTTCTGTACCCTCCGGTTATGTCCCCTACCAATAATAGTACCGTTTTTTACCAGGACTGCTCCTATTGGAATTCCTCCTTCAGACAACCCTTTTTCAGCCTCGCAGATTGCCTCTTCCATAAAGGAATCATGATTCTCACTGGCTTGTTCTGGTGATCCAAGAATTTCATCTTCAGCTGTCCAGGCAGGATCTACGATTGCAAGAAATGTAAGTTCATCATCCCCGGTATTTTTATAAACTGAACTGATCCGGGAGGTATGTACACGAGTTGTCCTGCTGATACCAGTTTTTCTTCTGCCCCGATATGCATCAAGCCAGTTCCCTGCAGAATGTAATATACCTCTGACGATCTGAGCAGAGTATGGGGGAGGGTTTCCTGCCCTGAAGCAATCCTGGCATGAGCAACGCTATACGCTATATCTGGATGAGATCCGGTCACCAAAATCCTTGGGATGAAATAACTCGCCAAGCAGTGATTTGTCCATCACTTCCTTATATGGGATTTGACTGATGTTGGTGATGAGCATACCTTCGGTATTAGGTGTCGACATGTTATACATACATGCTGACAGTCTGTAAGCAGGACAGGGTAGTAGCCAATATGGCTTGACTATACGACTCTATACCAATAACCGGTATCCTCATCTATTATCCGGGCAGAATAGTCTGAAAGACTATGATCGACACTATCATCCTGATTCTGCTGGGACTCATTATTCTTGTTATTCTGTGGAAACTCGTAAAGAATGTGATGAACCTTGTGATTAATTCCATCATGGGACTTATCATTCTGATTGCTGTCAATTTTCTCCATCTGTTTGGCCTTTTGGGGAAGACCGACATTCCGATCAACATTATATCTGTAATTGTCTGTGCCCTTGCAGGAATCCCAGGGGCAATTTTGTTGATCCTTCTTCATCTTGTCGGGCTTTATTAACCCATTTTTTCAAAAAAAGTTTTGTATTACCTGTCGTCCATGATGTACTGCACGAGGTAACAACGGATTTAATTATTCGATCTTATTTTCCGGAGTCATATTCTCTGTACCTTGATTACCAGCACTATTTTCAGGCCCGGTTATGATAAGTGCAAGAATTCCTGAATCAGCAGGACCGAAGAAGTCTGAACCACTATATACTCCTCTGTAATAATGGAATCCCGTCTTTTTCGGAACATCCACCATTGCTACAGTTCCATCACTTCGTGTTGTGAGGTTTCCATTGCCGTTCATGAACCAGGTAAATCCATCTTCTGAGAAGTACATCTGTACCGGCTCCTCTGCCAGGGGATTACCGTCAGGATCAGACAGAGTAAATGTGATCAGGGCTTTTTCATTAACCTGCACTTCTGAAGGTTCACTCTTAACCGTGAGTACTGCAGGCAGGATTGATGAATTGGTTTCTGTCTGACCCCTGACAACCAGAGGAAGAACATGGGAAAATAATGGTTTGCCAGTCTGTTCTTTCTTGGAAACAACTGCAAGATATGAGATTCCTGTGAGGTTTGGACCACTTACATTGAATGCATAATATCCGTCATCATTCGTGATTGCTTCAGAGGTGTTTCTGAATCTATCCCAGATCCTGTCAGCAAAATTGTACCAGTACAGGTTGAGACGACCTGAAGCGATTCCGTTTCCTTCCCCGTCCGAGAACCAACCAGAAATCGTGATATTTTCATCAGGTTTGAGGATTGCGGCATTCAGTCCGGCATCAATACTTCTGACACCTGTTCTGTCACGAGCCATAGGCGTGAAATCCTGCGTTTTCTCAAACTGCAATGTCACAATATTACTGGTGAGATCCTTTCCAAGATCATCTGTGGAGAGTGCCCTGAATGAGAGTGGCCCGGGGCCTGTAAGATAATATGAAGATGTAAATGAACCATCTGCCTCGGTTGTGATTGTATCACCAATCTTAGTGTATTGACCATCCTCTCCTCTCTTCTGGATGTTCACTGGCAGATACGGAAGGGGAGTCTGGTTTTCCCCGGTTATTGATCCTGAAAATGTGACATTTTCCCCGGAGATGTATGATTCTGGGCTATAAAGGATACATTCAGATCCCTCTGATATTTGTTTGATATCACTCTCATTCTGAGTATCATCAGATTCTGGTATCTCATCTTCAGGTTCTGTTATGGGTTGTTCCGGCTCTTCCTGAACCGTGAGGTTTGTGAATTTTTGTTCAGTTGAATTTGCTACAGTCGTTATTTCTATCTCGTAACTTTTTGTCAGATTCTGACCTTTTAAATCTGAACCTTCAAACCAGGCCTGGTATCTGACGATTCCTGAACTGTTCACATGATCTGTTAATGAAAAATCACCGTTATCATCTGTTGTAAGATTTGCAACCGGAGCAGGGCTGGTGTCATTACCACGTGCCATAATGATGGGTGCATTTTTTATCGGGCCAAACATTGTGGTAATTTTACCTGAAATGTTCACCTCACTTCCCTGTGGGAGATAATACTGGTCAGGTCTTATATCAAGAGTAATCTGTAGCCCTGTAAGCATGGTGTTATTATCAGGAATTGCAAGTATCGATTGCCATTCTTCTGTTGTGTGTTCTTTCAGTGAGATTGCCGAAACAGTTCCTGAAACTAGAATCAACATTATCAAAAACAGGAGATGAAAGGATTTGATCTGCATGATTAGGTCTCGTTTTTTATGGGTTAATTGGCTTCTCACCCGGCTGTAGGTACCTGAACTCCTGGTACCGGTCCTCAAGTTCCTGTATAGTCCGGGCAACGAATTCGTCTGATCGCTTCTCCATCTTGACTTTAATTATTGCATCTCTGCCTGGATCGATCCTGACTGCCCGTTCATATCCATTAATTCCGGGTGTGTAGAGATCAGTCTGTTTTAGTGATAGGGAAGCGTTTGCACCAGCAGTTGGGATGGTAAGAAGTGCAAAGATTACATCTGATCTCTTCTCCCAGTTCTGTGCGTTATTTGGTGTGAGATTTACAAGTGTTGAGTAACGATCATATGCCTCTAGATACCGTGCCTTTTCGAGAGCAATATCTGCTATCGCTGAGAGATATAGTGGATTATTTGTCTGAATCTGGAGTATCTGTGAGAATACAGCATCTGCCTCACTTGTTTTACCAGTCTTCACCAGAAGTCGTGCTTTCTTGATCAGAAGTGAAGGATTAGATGGATCGAGAGAGATGGCCTGATTAAGTATTTTTATGGCTCCGGTATTATCCCCAGCAGCGATAAGGGCCTCACTTTTAAGCCGATATAGATCAGCCTGATCAGGGTGCTTTGCTATATAAAAGTCATATACAGAAACTGCAGTCATTGGACGTGCGGTCATTACTGAGAATTCTGCAAGTGCAGTTCCAGTATTCTGCAGGAGTTGTTCTGGAATCATATCCTGGTACTGTGCTGGAATAACAGTGAATATAGCCTGCAGAAAAGTCGCTGGCATAAGAACAATGAGCACAAGTATTACCAGAAGAATACCAATTGTCAGTCTTCCAAGATTCATTCGCTCCCCCCTTTACAGATCACTCGATACACGTTATCGATCATATGATTCCTGATCATTGTCATCCCTTTTTATGAACGATGCTCCCTTATCTCCCCAGCAAGCCGGTAAAAAAGCGATGGATCTCCTGAACGAACGGGTCTGCCCTGGAACCATGTGTCAATAACCCCCGGGGACAAGAGGTGGGCGAGCATACGCATCTCCCTCAGACTGTACTGACCGGGAGATGTCGGGCTGTCAATGTAGCAATAGGTATAAAGTGAACCAAAGAGGGGGAGAAGAGGTCGTGCATACCTGCAGACCATCCCGGTCACGCTCACAATGAGTGGTTTAGGTGCAGTGTTGGTGAACTGAAGCAGGGTTAGAAGATCTGCGGTGTCTTGTGGCTGTACTGCAATCTTGGGAATATCACCAAATGACCTGAGTTCCTTGTACAGGGTCATCAGGTTTTCAGGTGATAACATCTCATTACGGTGACAGGAAGCGATGGTTGTAATCCCCATCTCCTTGAGTCGTGGTGCATGCTCTTTGAATCTGATTTCAACATCAACCATTGTGACAAATGAAAGAAAAGGTGTTATCCTCTCTATCCATCCATCAGGATCACCTGCAAAGGCCCCCCCCTCTGCACTTGATCTGAGTGTCAGGATGATTGGTTTTTTAAATGAATTAGTGAGCAGGTCCAGTTGTTTCTCAATGGGTTCCGTGATGAGATCCAATCTTATTTCTACGGCATCTGCCTCTTTGATCTGTTCAGATTCAAATTGACGTGGACTTGAAAGAGAAACAACGGTCTGGATAATTGTAGTATTTTCATCTGCCATTATGCCCTCCCGACAATGCTCACCCCTGAAAAGCGGGTGGACGGAAGGATGAGAGATCCCATTGTTCGTGTCTCTTCAGAGCAGCCCTCAATATTTTTGAGCATCTCAAAAACATTGCCTGAAAGCATTCCGGTTTTTATAGGTGTACTCAAACTACCTCCTGATATATGATAAGGACCGGAGAGTTCGACCGAGAAGTCACCTGACATCGGGTTCGCAGTATGAGCTCCGATAAGATCATGGATGTAAACCGCATCTTTCTCCATGACGTTCATGGTCGGACCTGAAAGGATCAGATTATGGTTGCCGATGCCGGGTGCCCCGTTCATACCTGTTCTGACACCATGACCTGTGGGTTTAACACCATACCTATAGGCAGTCTTGAGGTCATAGGCAAATGATGAGAGAATTCCCTGGTCTATGAATGATGTTTTTTGAACAGGCATCCCTTCGCCATCCCAGTAACAGTTTGCGGCGCCCCTGGGATCAAAGGGATCATCAATAAGGGAGAATCTCCTGTCCATCACTTCTGTTCCCATTTTATCAGCAAAAAATGACCTGCCTGTATGAACATTTCTCCCTGATAATGCAGGAATAAAGGTGGCATCCAGCAAGTGTGAGAGGGCAGTTGGTGAGAGGACAATGTCATATGTACCGGTTTCTATCTCTTCTCCGTCTTTGCCGGTGGCTGCAAAGAAGGCTGCCTGTTCTCCAACATATTCAGGCTTTGCTGCCTTCAGACTCCATGAAGAATCATATTCAAACCCGGTTGACTGATCAGCAATCATCTCCAGTGAGAGACTTACATGCGTCTCTTCAGTTTCGTACCACAGACCAGTACTGTTTGCAATAAGATGGGATGCCTGGGAGAGTGAGACACCTCCACCGGTCACTTCAGCATCGAAGTTACCTGCTCCATCAAGCATCCGGGTGATGAGATCCCGTGCTATTGCCGGATCAGCTTTGACAGCAGAATCATATGCGAGCGGTTCTTTGGGAAGAGGAGCAGGTCCTGGTAGTCCCTTCCAATCCACGGAATCTGAAAAAACAGCACTGGCAATTGCGGCATCAAGACACTTTTGCCAGGCATCCTGGTTATCAGTTGAAGATATTCCTATCTTTCCATCCTTTATGGTTCTGATAACGAGCCCGGATCCCTCTGAAATTGTACCAATCTCGATCTGCTTTCGCTTGAGGTCTGCTGAAAGGGCATGGCCTGTGCCCATGCATATCTCAACCTCATCGACACGCTTCTCTGCCGCTTTCAGAATTTTCTCAACTGACATCGCATCCTCCAACGATAGCATCCCTTAGCAACAGATGTGGGGCTCCGTCAGTAACCGGAACAGTCTGTCCACCTTTACCGCAGTATCCCGGGTGAAGTTCCCGGTCATTTCCTACTAATTCTACTGCGTGAAGGGTTGAGAGGATCTCTCCAGAAAGGGAAACATCCCGAACCATTGAGGTGCATTCACCTCCTTCAACAAGGTACCCGTACTCGGCATTGAACTGGAACATACCCCTGCCTGGATCGACCTGCCCTCCACGAGATCCTTTAAGCAGAATACCATCTTTGCATGATTCCAGGATCTCCTCGTATGAGGCTTCACCATTCTCAACAAAGGTGTTACTCATCCGGACAATGGGGATTTCACCTGCCATGCCACGGCAGTGTCCCGAAATCCCATCACCAACTCTGGCCAGGGTCTCTTTTGAATGGAGATATGAATTCATAACCCCGCCTTTGATGATCTCGGTTCGGCTGGTTGCTGAACCTTCATCGTCCATCGGGCAGAATCCGAATTCAACAAGTGAAGGATCATCTACAATTGTTATTACCGGTGTTCCGATTGTCTGCCCTATCTTTCCTATCAGAACTGAATTCCCTTCTCTGACAAGATCGCCCTCTGCAGCATGGCCCACGGCCTCATGAGCAAACACACCCCCAAGTTCAGGGTCAAGGATTGCATGCATTTTTCCTCCTTTAGCCGGTTTTGCATCCAGAAGAGAATTTGCCCGGTGTGCTGATTCACGGGCAAGGTCCTGACGGTGTCTGATATTCAGACCCCTGATGGTATGATCTCTCTCATATCCCATCTGGACCACTCCTCCACGACTTGCAACCGCCAGAACAGAGAAACCACACCGGCAAAGTTCATACCTGTACTCATTACCTGAAGAATCGATAAAGTGAATCTCCTCGGCTTTCTCGATGTACGTTACTCTCCGGCTTACGATATTCTCTCCTGCAGCTGCCTTCTCAAGGTCCTGGAGAATTGCAACTTTTTCTTCAATCCCAACATTTCTGGGATCTTCGCCGGTTTTTGGGATACCATGTATCTTTGAGGGAACAGATGCAATATCAACCCGCTCGTTGGTTATCAGCGAGGCTGTCATCGCCTCAGCCACCAATTTTCGGCTGCAATCCTCTGTTCCTATCTTGTCACCTGAAACCGAGAGCACACCCCATCCGAGATCTCCTAGTGCCCGAATGGTTGCTTTATCGTAAAAAGAGGTACCTGCCTGTTCAACCCTACCGTTGTCGATATCAATCTGGGTTACTTCGCCCTTTACCCTCCTGATATCGTAATATCGTGGCTCTGAAGGCATCAGATAACCGTCCGTGGGACTGGTATCTCTGAACCAAGGATTGACTTGGTGGTTGCATGGGTTATCGATTTTATCCGGTGAAGGAAGGTATCACGGTCTTCTGGAACAAGGGCTATATCGAGAACCTCTTCGATAGAAGTGACTGGAATGATCTCAACCATTGACTTGTACTCCTCCTCGATGAGAACATCCTCAAGGTTTGCCTTTGGAATGATGATCTTTTTAATTCCTGCCTTTGCAGCAGCTTCTATCTTGTAAGTCACACCACCAATGGGCAATACATCTCCCCGAACTGAAAGTGAGCCGGTCATTGCGATATCCTGGCGTACCGGAATCTGTTCAAGGGCACTGATTGCTGCAGTTGCAACAGTGACTGAAGCAGAGTCTCCCTCTACCCCCTGGTATGTTCCGATAAACTGGATATGGATATCGATATTTCTGATATCCTTTCCAGTAAACCGTTTTAGAATTGCCCCAACGTTCTTTATTGACTCCTGGGCAATCTCCTTCAGCAAACCGGTTGCTATGATCTCTCCGCCATCACCCTGGGCCGGAGTGATCGCTGCCATGATTGGAAGGACTGAACCTGCATCGCTTCCCATAACTGCAAGTCCGTTTACTCTTCCGATCTGGGTTCCTTCAACAACCGCAAGATCATACTCCCTTGTTCTCTTGATTACCTGTGCAGAAATCTGGTCCTCAATCGAGCGGGCAGTCTTCTTAGCCTCAATGACATGTACACGGGTTGTCAGTTCAGAAGATTCCTGACGTGCCAGGTCACCGGCGACCCTGATAAGCCCGCCCATGTCACGCAGACGCAAGGTAAGGTGTCCTTTCCTGTTCGACCGTCTTCTGGCCTCATGGAGAACCTCCTCAATAGCACTCCTGTCAAAATGTGGGATCATACCATCGTTCTTGATCTCCTGAGCGATGAACCTGATAAATTTCTCCTGGTTTTCAGGATTGTCAGGCATCGTGTCTTCCATGTAGACTTCGTACCCATTACCCCTGATACGAGATCTGAGTGCCGGATGCATTCCTTCGATTGCATCAAGGTTTCCAGCTGCAACCATCACAAAGTCACATGGAACCGGCTCGGTTCTGACCATCGCTCCTGATGATCGCTCGCTCTGACCGGTGATTGAGAATTCTCCCTCCTGCATGGCGGTCAGAAGACTCTGCTGGGCAGCAAGACCGAGGGTGTTTATCTCATCAATAAAGAGAACTCCTTTGTGTGCCCGGTGAATAGCTCCTGCCTCTACCCTGTCATGAGCCGGGGTTTCAAGCCCCCCTGACTGGAAGGGATCGTGCCTGACATCGCCGAGCAGAGCACCTGCATGCGAACCGGTAGCATCAACAAACGGCGCCGTAGTCGTCTTGTCATGGGAAACAAGAAGTTTTGGAACCATCTGCTCTTCACGTGGGGTGGCATATCTGAGCGCCATGAACACAAATGCTGCTGCGATGATTCCCATCAGCCACTGGTATGTGATGAAAGAATATCCGATGATACCGAGCATCAGAATCATGATGAGGGTGTTACGCAGCTGTGCCTTTTTTCTGGCTTCAGTCTTATGGGCTGTAACAATCTCCTTTCCACGACCAGATTTCACCGTTCGGATGATTGGTTCATTGGAATCCTCTGAGTTCGGGTACACGAGGATATCCTGCATCTCTTCCTTTGGCAGGAGTTCTGCCATTGCTTTTGCAAGCATTGATTTGCCGGTACCCGGCGTTCCGATCATCATTACGTGCCGACGCTGTATGGCAGCTTTTCTGATGACCTCAACAGCATGATCCTGGCCGATAACCTGATCGATAAGACTCTCTGGGACCTGAATTATCCGAGAGGTTCCATCATCGACTACTGGAGTGGAATCTTCTGTTTTATTCTGCTGACCTGCCTCTTCCTGCGCAGGTATTGCGGATTGGGCATCTGCAGACTCCGGGTTCTGCTGACCTGCATCCGTTACCTGGGGCTCCGACAAATCTCTCTTATCTTCCGGAATATTGATATTTTGCGGCTTATTATCCTCGGGATCCATTATAGCGTGTACACCTGCATAGCGATTAATCAGTATTCAATCAGGGACAATTGTTTAAGTACTTTCAGCAAAAGTATAAGCCAGCATGAAGATCATCAGCACCCGGCGGTCCCAGGTCCTTGCCGGCAGAATAGCAGATTTCCTGCAAAAACCGCTGGTAGATGTCAGATGGACGAGGTTCCCTGATGGAGAAATCTATCTTCGTACTGATGAGATTTCGAATCAGATGGTGATCGTTGGCAGTCTTGTAGAAAGTGATGATCTCATAGAACTGCTTCTGCTCACAGATGTGTGTAATGGATCAGAGATCACGCTTGTTCTTCCATATATGGGATATGCCCGGCAGGACAAACAATTCAATCCAGGTGAACCATTATCGGCCAGGATCATTGCCAGAACTCTTGGTTCTGGCGTCAATAGGGTAATCACTATCAACCTTCACGAAAAGACGATCATTCCATACTTTGGGGTACCTACCACTGATCTCTCTCTTGCAGGAGTGATGACAGCAGCCATAAAGAATTTCTCATATAAATCCCCCCTGATTCTTGGACCTGATATCGGGGCTGCAAACCTTGCGCATGATATTGGAGCAGCCGGAGGCTGGGAGTCTGATCATCTCCACAAAGTCAGATTATCAGGTGTAGAAGTCAGGATTGAACCTAAAGAAATCCCGGTAAAAGGAAGAGATGTTGTAATCGTTGATGATATCATCTCAACCGGAGGCACCCAGGCAACCGCAGCCGCCATGCTTCTAGACCAGGGAGCTGCTTCTATATGTACCGTCTGTGTGCATGGTGTTCTTGCATCCGGAGCGTACACTCACCTGAAAAGCGTAGGGATAAATCAGATCATCAGCAGTGATACTATCGAAAGTGCCTGTAGTGGTTACTCTGCAGCCAGGACTATTGTCAATGCTCTCAACAGATAATATTGAAACAACCTCTGATTCTTCCGGTTCATCAGAACCTGAATCCGGCCGGACTGTTCTAGTTCTTGATACCTCGGCCTTTTTTCTCTCTATCCCCCTGGAGGGTATTTTACTGACTGTTCCCCGGGTGGAATCAGAACTTAAGGACCTGCGTGGAAAAGCAAGGTTTTCAGTTTTGCTCGATGAGGGAATGGAAATAAGGCCTCCACTTCAGAAATCACTGAAAGCTGCCAGGGAAGCAGCAGGGAAGTGTGGGGATATACGCGTTCTTTCTGAGACAGATACTGATCTGATTGCTCTCGCTTTGGAGGTAAAAGGAACATTGGTATCTGATGATTTTGCTGTACAGAACACCGCTCTATTACTTGGAATTCCCGTGCGTTCAATCATCCAGCGCGAAGCGGGTCCAAGGGTCTGGCAACTCAGATGTACTGGATGTGGCAAGTATTTTGATCAGGTCCCGACAAAAGCCGGTGACTGTCCGATCTGTGGTTCAGCATTAAAACGAAAGAATAAATAGCTCCCCGGAGATTTCTTTCAAGATGTCTACGATCGAAGATCTCATTCAGAAGGCACGTCACTTGAGAAGTGAAGGCCACAGCCCTGGTCAGATCGCGGACGAACTTTCCCTTTCCATGGAGACTGTGACCTGGCTCTTAACTCAGGAGAAAGGTGCCTCAACTCCGAAAGATGTCCATATCGATTGGACGAGTGTGAGTGGTGATGCGGTTCTGCTTCATGAAAGTAGCATGATGCTCATGTCCAGATACCGTATGATGCAGCCGGAAGGGCCAAGCCCGACAGCATTAGTCGGTATATCGATATCCGGAATTCCTCTGGCAACACTTATGGCAGCATCAGAAGGGAGTCGTCTTGCAATTTATCATCCATCTAAGCATAGCGCTGCTGAAACACCGATGGGTTCCATGAGTGGAAATTTCGGGATAACTCCCGGTGATACGTGTGTGGTTGTGGATGATGTTATCACAACAGGGGAAACCCTTCGTGAGGTTGTGGCATATTTAAAAAGCCACGGCGCAACCCCTCTTGCATGTTGTGTCCTCTTTGATAAGCGCGGAATCAGGGAAATTGAGGGAGTCCCGGTCTATAGCCTCTTCAGAATTTCCCGAATAGATTAATCCCCTCTTCTTTTTCCCGCGAATGCGGAATATATATATAGAACTTTAAATCCACCTGTATTCATACGGAGGATACTCTATGCTTGCGCAACAGCCTGTAATAATCTTACGAGAAAATGTAGAGCGGACGCACGGATATGAGGCGCAGCGCTCAAATATAGCGGCCGCAAAGGCACTCGCCGAGGCTGTCAGATCTACCCTTGGTCCCCGGGGTATGGATAAGATGCTCATTGATGGAACC
The DNA here is from genome assembly GCF_003173355.1 of Methanospirillum lacunae. Lineage (NCBI taxonomy): Archaea > Methanobacteriati > Methanobacteriota > Methanomicrobia > Methanomicrobiales > Methanospirillaceae > Methanospirillum > Methanospirillum lacunae. Next base: position 124,498 of record NZ_QGMY01000002.1, read on the forward strand.
GGGGATATTACCATCACCAACGACGGAATTACAATTCTGGATGAGATCTCAGTTCAACACCCCGGTGCCAAGATGGTCATTGAGGTTTCCCGGACTCAGGATGAAGAGGTTGGGGATGGAACAACAACAGCAGTGGTGATCGTCGGGTCCCTGATGGAGCAGGCCGAAATCCTTCTGAATAAAAAGATACACCCGACTGTTATCTGCCGTGGATATCGGATGGGAATGACAAAGGCTCTTGAGATCCTTGAGGGCATGGCAACGACTGTAGATCCTTTCAACAAAGAGATTCTTTCCTCAATTGTGCAGACCGCTATCACCGGAAAATCCATTGAGAACGTCAAAGAGAAGATCAGTGAGATTGCAGTAGGGGCAGTCACGGCAGTAGCAGAGAAGAACGGGAAAAAGGTCACTGTTGATGAAGACGACGTTCAGATCAAATCACATAAGGGTTCATCAATGGATGATGCTGAGCTGATTTGTGGTGTCGTTCTTGAAAAGACCCGTGTCAACCAGGCAATGCCAAAGACCATTAAGAATGCAAAAGTTGCCCTTGTGTCCAGTCCGCTTGAGATAAAAAAGACTGAAGTCAAGGCCAAGATCAAGATCAACAGTACTGAGCAGGTTGAAGCATTTGGTCAACAGGAACGGGAAGCTCTCAAGGCAATGGCAGATGCTGTCATTTCAACAGGAGCAAATGTTCTCCTCTGCCAGAAGGGAATTGCAGATGCAGCCCAGTACTTCCTCGCCAAGGCCGGAGTTATGGCAATTGAAGATGTTCCAGAAAAGGACATGAAATTTGCCGCCCGTGCATTGAATGCAACAATTGTCAACAAGGCAGATGATCTGACCAAGTCCATGCTTGGGTCTGCTGCAGGCGCAGAAGAGATTGAGGACACCGAGATGACCAAGATCTACGGCTCCAAGAATCCGAAGACTGTAACTATCCTTCTGCGGGGAACCACCACGTACCTGGTTGATGAACTTGAACGTGCAATGGTGGATGCTACCCGGGTCGTCATGGATACCATGGAAGACGGGAAGTATGTACCCGGTGGCGCAGCCATTGAGACTGAGCTTGTTGTGAAACTCCGTGAGTATGCAGCAACAGTCGGTGGCAGAGAACAGATTGCAATCGAGTCTTATGCTGATGCCTTTTCAATCATTCCAATTACCCTTGCAGAAAACTCTGGTATGAACTCGATTGATAAACTTGTTGAACTCAAGGCAGCTCATGCATCAGGCAAGAAGAACTATGGTCTGAATGTCTTTACTGGTAAGGCAGTTGATATGCTTGGTGAGGGAGTTATCGAACCGCTCCGTTGCAAGCGCCAGACTATTCAATCTTCAGCTGAGGCCGTTGAGATGCTTCTCCGTGTTGATGACATGATGGTATCACGCAATGATGCGCCTGGTCCAGGTATGTAAAAACCCCTTCTTTTTCTCTCGCATGATTAGGCTAATCCGATATCATTAAACCTGAATTGGATCCACATATGTTGCCATAAATGCCGAGGTAGTCTAGCCCGGGAAGGCGGTGGTCTCGAAAACCACTGGTGTTTCACCTCGGGAGTTCAAATCTCCCCCTCGGCGCTTTTCTGATATATCGTATTACAGTTTTAATTCTCGTTTAAATCAGGTATCAATCAGGTATCTAGATAAGCATGTCTGTGTAAATTTTCTGATGTTGTAATAGATCAGAATTAGTTTATTTATTATACTGATTAAAAAAGCCCTGGTTAATACATGGATTTATTTTCAATACTCGTTTGGTTTTGTCTTGTATCAGCATGTATAACCTATGGTCTCGGATTTTTTGTATTATCTAAAAATTCTTCCTCTCCTGTTAACCGTCTCTTCTTTGCAGTTATGCTTGGAGCGTCTTACTGGGCAGTAGGGGAATTTTTGATCTGGCACGTAAACAGTTATGAAGGGTCATGGTTCTGGCTGAAAGCAAGTTCATTCTGGACCCTGGTTATCGCCACGACTGTACATTTCTCACTTACTTTTACTAGTCACTGGCTTTCGAAACGGGAACATATCCTGAAGATTATCCTTCTGATCTATCTTCCATCCCTGTTTTTTGCAGCTCTTGGGATCTGTACAAATTCGACCTACATAATGTTGCATGCAGGAACCGGGTATCAATATTCTCCTGTTTATGGAAGTGTTGCATTTCAGATTGAATCCATATATTTTCTGTTCTTAATGCTCAGTGCACTATATTTCTGTGTCCAGTCCTGGATTCGATCACATAAAGAGCGGGTTCGAAGGCAGTGTGCCCTTGTAAGTACAGGGTTTCTCCTCATCATAGGCCTGGGTTCCCAGTCTGCTTTTTATCTGCCAAGAAATGGTATCATCCTTCCAAATCTTGTCTTTATTGGTATTGTTCTCTTTTCGTTCATAATTGCATACACAATACTGCGATACGGTCTGTTTACCTTAGGTCCAGAAGCAGTAGCATCCAATATCATTAGCACGATGCCGGATGGACTCGTTCTGACAGATATGAATGGATTGATTATATCTGGGAATTCTGCATCAGCAAAACTATTCCGCCTGAAACCCGGGCATATGGAAGGACTTCATGTAACATCCTGTATCTCTGTTGATGAGTTTTCCAGGATAACCCAGTTAGTATCAGAATCAGGCACACTTTCCGATTATGAATGTAATCTTAAGGGTTCTGAAGTTCCAGTTAGTATCGCCAGTTCTCTGGTCAGGGATCCTGAAGGTGACCCCGCGGGCATAATCCTTATATTACGAGATATTACTGCCAGAAAATCTGCAGAAAGAGCATTAGAGATTGCTAACGAGAAGGTCACTCTGCTAAGCAGACTTACGAGGCATGATTTGAGTAATCTGGTTACTTCCTTGCTAGGTTATCTGACCCTCATTAGAGAGGATGGCAGAGCTACAATAGATAACCCTCATTTTATAGCATGTATCGATCTCGCGGAGAAAATTTCTCAGCATCTTCAGTTCTCCCATGAGTATCATATGGTTGGTTCTCATGATCCAGTGTGGATTCACCTTCCTCATGCTATTCAGGCAGCCAGTCATGATCTTGCAACTGGGTCTGTTCAGATTTCAATGAATCTTCCCGAGGTTATGATCTATGCCGATCCCTTGTTTCGAAAAGTCATATACAACCTGTTTGAAAATGCAATCCGTCATGGGAACTCTATAACCGGAATTCTGATCTCATCCCTACAAAGCAAGAATGGTGATCTTGAACTTTTTATTGAGGACGACGGGGATGGAATCAGGGAAGATGAGAAAGAACTGATCTTTTATCACGGGTATGGAAAAAATTCAGGTCTTGGGCTTACTATGGTACGTGAAATCCTGTCCGTCACTGGAATTAGTATCACTGAAACTGGAATTTTTGGGCAGGGAGCACGGTTTAAACTCATCATTCCCTCTGACTATTGGAAGACAGATAAACCTGATTAATAAGGCAAGTGAAATAGATACCTCCTGAACTAATTTCTTCCTGATAACTAAAGAATGGAAGAAGTACGTAATTCAAAGACGAATAGATTTTATTTATAAACTCCCTATATTCAACACAGCCGGGTTTTTACTGGGGGGATATAATATGGGAGGATTCGTTCGACTTATTTTTCTTATCTGTTTTGTTAGTATTATTTCAGGAGTTTCGCTTGCAGACAGTTCTTCTATAGTAAGTGAAAATGGGCATCAGTCAGTGATAGCTGATTTCAGGGCTGGATCTTTATCGGGTGCCGTACCTGTGGCTGTTCAATTCAATGATGTCAGCCTCGGATCACCTGATGAATGGTACTGGGATTTTGGTGATGGTACACATGATACCGGGCAGAATCCCCTCCATATCTATACAAGTCCCGGTATCTATTCTGTCTCGCTCAGTGTTACGGGCCCAGCAGGCTCTGACATGAAGACCAGACTTGGGTACATAAAAGTGTCCGAGGCACTGGCATCACCCGTTTCCAAGAAACCGGTTCAGACCATAAGCCCTAAAATGTTGTCATTCCCTACTTTAACTCCCACTAATACTCCAACCGAACTTTTAACCCCGTTGACAACAGAATCTCCGGTTTTAACTCCAGATACCGGGACGTCAGAAACCCATCTTCTGGAGCTGTTAACTCCTGGGATCCTTGCTGACTTTACGCCGTCTGTCACTGGTGGACTTGCCCCACTTGCTGTCCGGTTTACTGATAATTCTTCGGGAAGCCCTAGTAGTTGGTCTTGGGATTTCGGTGATGGAACATCATCAGATCTTGCCTCACCTGAACATGTATACACACTCCCTGGAAAATACAAAGTCCGGTTGACTGTTAAAGGGAACCAGGGTTCAAATACAACGGAACATGTGGAACCGATAGAGGTTGCACTTATGCCTGAAGCATCAATCAAAGCTCAACCAAAAACCGGTTCAGCACCACTTATGGTTGCATTCACCGATAATTCCACAGGAAGGATCAATTCATGGCTCTGGACGTTCGGTGATGGTACTAGTTCTTATGAACAGAATCCTGTTCATACGTATAACCGGGCTGGGGTATATGATGTCTCGCTCACCATTTCGGGTCCGGATGGCGGTGCAAATGCTGCGATACCTGCAATGGTCACTGTCACTGACCTTATTGAGCCACCCGTGGCTATTATATCTACAGATACATCTGTTGGTGATGCCCCTCTTCTGGTCAGGTTTACTGACACTTCTACCGGTGATGTCACTACAAGAACATGGGATTTCGGTGATGGGAACAGCGGAGCAGAGTCTGATCTAACTCACACATTCTCAAAACCAGGGACGTACACGACCAGACTTACCATCAAGGGACCTGCGGGAGAGAGTCATACTGAAAAGGTCATTACCGTGAATGAACCGGTATCTGTGCCGAAAGCAGGTTTCTCAACTGATGCCGTATCCGGAGTTGCCCCTCTAGTTGTCTCATTCATGGATATGTCATCTGGCAGTATCACATCCTATAACTGGGCTTTTGGTGACGGTGGTAGTTCTCAAGAAACGAACCCAATTCACACGTACTCCTCTTCTGGTTCATACCTGGCAGTTCTAACGGTCAGTGGTCCCGGTGGTTCAAGTCACTCAGAAAAAGGAATCATTGTGAGTGAACCTGTTGTAGCCCCGGTCTCGTCATTTAGTACTGATATAAGTGACGGAGTCGCTCCTTTGAGTGTTTCGTTTACTGATGGCTCTACGGGTAATATCAGTTCCTGGAGCTGGTCATTTGGTGATGGCATTAGTTCGGTTGATAAGAACCCTGTACACACCTATCCCTCTCCCGGTTCATACCAGGTGGTCCTAACGGTCAGTGGTTCCGGTGGTTCAAGTCACTCTGAAAAAGGGATTATTGTAAGTGAACCTGCGGTGGTCCCTGTCTCGCTATTCAGTACTGATGTAAGTGACGGAGTCGCTCCTTTGAGTGTTTCGTTTACTGATGCTTCTACGGGCAATATCAGTTCCTGGTGCTGGTCATTTGGTGATGGCATCAGTTCGGGTGACAAGAACCTTGTGCACATCTATCCCTCTCCCGGTTCATACCAGGCGGTCCTAACGGTCAGTGGTCCCGGTGGTTCAAGCCACTCAGAAAAAGGAATTATTGTAAGTGAACCTGCGGTGGCCCCGGTCTCGTCATTTAGTACTGATGTAAGTGACGGAGTCGCTCCTTTGAGAGTTTCGTTTACTGATGCCTCTTCGGGTAATATCAGTTCCTGGAACTGGTCATTTGGTGATGGCATCAGTTCGACTGACAAGAACCCGGTACATACCTATTCCTCTCCCGGTTCATACCAGGCGGTCCTAACGGTAAGAGGTCCCGGTGGTTCAAGCCACTCAGAAAAAGGAATTATTGTAAGTGAACCCATAACTCCGGTCCCAACCCCATTGATAACCCCTGTCCCTCTGGTAACTAGTACTACACCTAATATATCAGAACAACACGAGCCTCTTGTCACACCGGCTCCGGTTGCAAAGAAAAAATCAGTTGCAAAGTTCAGGACCGCAAATAATGAAGGTTCTGCCCCATTAACTGTACGTTTCCATGATAGTTCTGTAGGTGAAATATCTTCGTGGAAATGGGACTTTGGCGATGGAACTGGAGCATCAGATCAGAATCCCTCACATACCTATACAAAACCAGGAAATTATGCAGCTTCTCTGACAATTACCACTCCGGAGGGTTCTCAGAAATCTGATCTCTCTATGATATTGGTAACTTCATCGACATCAATGCCGAAGGCTGTCATCACTGCTGACCCTGGATATGGAAATGCACCACTCACCATATCGTTCTCAGATGCTTCCACTGGAACTGTTTCCACGCGGACCTGGAATTTTGGCGATGGTGCAACTTCCTCTGATCTGAATCCTGTTCATACATACCAGAATCCTGGCATCTATACTGTATCATTAATTGTTAAAGGGCCGGCAGGAGAGAGCAGAACTGATGAGCAGATCGTCGTCAGCCTCAAACCAGAACCTACCCCATCTATAATTGATGAATCACCAACCCCTGCCCTTATTGTCCCGCACTCCGACAATGAAGTGCCTGAAACTCAGCCCGTTGAACTAAGCACTGTCAATCCACAGATTACTGAAATCCCGGTTACTCCTGAAATCATCCCAACAAAAATTCAGGAAAAGCCAGAACCAGTATCCGAGTCTCACGGTATCCTTATTACCACTGACAGGACCGTTGGATCTGCTCCGTTGACTGTGTCGTTTACCAGTAATTCAGCTATGAAAGCAGATCGATATGAGTGGCTCTTTGGTGATGGGTCCAGTTCAGAAGAGGAACATCCCACTCACACATATGATAAACCAGGAACATATGATCTCACCCTCCTCCTTGATGGTCCGGATGGTCAGGGAAGGAAGGTCCTTCCTGCATATATTACAGTAACTGAACCTGTATCCATGAGGTCTGAACAACCTATTATACCAACACCAATTTTACAGGCGACTTCCACGCCGAATATTCCTTCGGGGCCAACTGCAGCAATATCTGCAGATATAATAAATGGAACTGCTCCATTGAAAGTTTCATTCCAGGCAGTTCCTACCGGAAAAATTGATGGATATGCCTGGGATTTCGGTGATGGTGGAACATCATACGAACAAAATCCGATGTATACCTATGGTACTGCAGGAAATTATTCGGTAAAACTAGTGGTAGCCGGAGAGAATGGGTCAGATGAGATACGTCTGAAAAATACTATAACCGTCCTTGAAGGGATGAAGACTCCTGTCTGTGGTTTTACAGCAACACCTGTTAGTGGATATGCTCCGCTGAATGTATCATTCTCTGATACATCATCAGGTTCCATAGATCAGTATGAGTGGAGTCTGGGAGATGGCACAAGTTCATCGGAAAAGAACCCATCACATTTGTATTCCGAGCCTGGTGTATACACTGTAGGATTACAGGTCTCCGGGCAGGCTGGCAATGCAGCTGAGATAAAGAAAGATCTGATCACTGTTGATAATGTTCCTGCAGCACCTGTCGCCAGGTTCAAGTCTGATAAACGGAGTGGAACGGCTCCCCTTGAGATCCATTTCCAGGATCTTTCATCAGGTGTTGTAACCGGATGGAATTGGGATCTTGGTGACGGTACTATTAGCGAAGAAAAAGATCCTGTTATGACCTATACTCGGGCTGGTGTCTATGCAGTAACACAGACAGTTACCGGTCCGGGAGGAAAGGATGTAGCAGTACGGAGAGGATACATCACCGTATCTGAGCCTCAAATCCCTCCAATAGCAGTTATTTATGCAGAACCTGTAGGGGGCTCTGCCCCACTGACCGTAAAGTTCCTTGATATGTCAACCGGTCTTGTAACCGGATGGAACTGGGATCTTGGTGATGGATCCATATCGACAAACAAAAACCCGACCCACATCTATCAGTCTGAAGGAACCTACTCTGTAAATTTGCATGTCTCTGGACCTGATGGAGAGAACAGTACAACGACGGTGATCCGGGTCTCTCCACATGAAAAAGCCAGTGAAATACTTGAATTGAAAAATCAGACTGTAGATTCGCCATCAATTCCACCTGTATCTTCAGGTACGGTTATGAATGAGTCTTTTTCAAATGTGACTAAAGAAGATCAGGATCTTACACCTTCAGGCAGTGAAAAGCCGGTTGCGGCTTTCTCTCTCTCTGGAAGGAGCGGGAAGAGTCCGCTTACCATAACCTTCCACGATCGGTCAAGTGGTCATATCACAGGATGGGAATGGGTTTTTGGTGATGGAGAGACATCTGACCTCAAAGAGCCCACTCACACGTATGAGCAACCAGGTGTTTACACTGTTGCTCTTGCAGTGACTGGTCCAGACGGGACATCACAGAAACGGATTCGTGAAGCAGTCCAGGTATTTTAAGTCAAAATATTTCCTGGCACGGGAAATAAACAGGAAGATTAGTCCTGTTCAAATCCATTCTTTTCTTCTGAAATATAGGAGCATGGTAGCACTTACCATTGACATCACCAATAACACTGCAGGGTATCCGTATGGGCTCGTGAGTTCAGGCATGTATTCAAAATTCATACCGTATATGCCGGCAATGAATGTGAGGGGAATAAAAATGTTAGCGATGATGGTGAGCACTTTCATGATCTCATTGGTGTTGTTTGAGATCTTTGAAAGGTAGATCTCCATAAGACCCTCTGCCATTTCCCGGTATACATCAACATCTTCCGCAATTTTTATCGTATGATCATAGACATCGCGAAGATAGAGATGTGTTGTATTTTTGATCAGAAGTGAATCTGTCCTCTCAAGTCTGGTAATCAGTTCACGAAGTGACCAGATTTTTCTTCTAAACCATATTAGATCACGCCTGAAATCCTGCACGTGATTGATGGTATCTTTGCCCGGATTATTCACGATCTCATCTTCAAGATCCTCAACCCGCTCTTCTAGGTCTTCGAGAACAAAAAAATATCCGTCAACTATTGTATCAATGATGGTATATGCCAGATAGTCAATTCCGTTTGTCCTAAAACGACTGGTAGATCGTTTTATCCTGTTTTCGATATTAGGAAACATCCCGATTGAGTTACTACAGGTAATCAGGATGTTGTTTGTTAAAATCAGGCTCACCTGCTCTTCATGCATTTCATCTTCTGACCTCTGAAAATGCGTCATAACGATGAAGAGGTACTCATCAAACTCTTCAATCTTGGATCGTGTCCTGGTGTTGAGAATATCTTCAGTTACCAGCGGATGGATAGAGAAAGAATTCAAAACTTGTTCGATGAGAGCTACATCACGCAGTCCGGTTATTGAGATCCAGGCATTGCTTCCTTGTTGAATGTTGGTGGTAAGTTCCTCTGGAGATACCTGTTCAAACCCTGAAATATTCTGATCTGAATAGACAAGCAGATGAATCGTTGTTTCTTTCGGTGCCTCGTCGCCGATATATATCGGTGTTCCGGGTGGCATGCCGGTTTTACGCGAAATATTCTGCTCAAAGTGCATAATTTCAGGAGCCCTGTGGGGAGATTACCTTCCTGACTAAAAAAGTGTTGTTATTCTGACTGGCGGTTTCGCTTGTCAGGGAAGAGTTCATCAAAACTCTGTTCGTCTGGTTCAATAACCTTAATACCCTTGAATCTGCCGGTCCTCATGCCTATGTAGTAGATGATCATCGGAATAAGTATTGCAGGTATCGAGAGATAGAGAGAGCCTCTCAGATCCTCGTTGAAAGCAAGGATAACAAGTGCGAATATTTCAAGGATAATTCCTATGAAAAGTGGCATCCATGGAGAGAGTGGGGATGGACTTTCAATTTCTTCTTTTGTGTATCCACGCTGGTATACTCTCCGTCTGAAAGAAATCTGAGCCCAACAGATTGATATCCAACAGATTGCACCGGTGAATGCAGAGACCGAGAGAAGCCACACGTAGAGTTCGTTCTCACCGTTTGAGAACCACCATAACCCAAGCACTGCCCAGCAGATAACCAGGGTAAAGAGAGTGGCATACATTGGGGTACAATGCTTGTTAAGTTTAGCAAAGGTCTTTGGTGCCATTCCTTCAAGTGAAAGGCCATAGAGTGCACGAACTGCTCCGTAAAATCCTGAGTTGGCACAGGAAAACGCAGCAGTAAGCACGATAAATGAGAGGATTCCTGCAACCTCCGTGAATCCGTACTTAGCAAGTGCCATGGAAAAGACACTGTCCTGAAGATTTGCTTCAGAGTAAGGAAGAATCATAACCAGAAGGAGAATAGGTATGATATCTACACGGAGAATGCGGTATACAACATTTCTGCATGCCCTGGGAACCACTTTCTTTGGATTCTGTGTTTCAGAAGCTGCAAGACCGACGATCTCAGAGCCCTGGAAGTTAACCAGAATGAGGGCCATGTTGGCAAGAAGGATCATGAATCCTGCTGGAAATATTGCATCTGTCCAGGTAAATCCCGGTGGGAAGAGAACACTGAACCCTACTGCGGTTCCTGTACCGGCAAGACCAATGACAATGAGACCTGCTACGATACAAAACGCCACATTATGTATGATCTTTATAAGGGCAAGGGTACTTTCAACAAATCCAAACCCGCCTACATGTATCAGGTTTAAAATTGTTATCAGAATTAAGAACACAATCGCCCAGATAATTACCGGAACCCCATCAAAGAAAACATGCATAATAATTCCGCCTGCTACCGCTTCAGATGGGATATATGCACACCAGTTGAACCAGTAACTCCATCCTGTTCCAACCGCCCAGGTCGGTGATATGAATTCTGCTGAGTAACTTATGAAATTTCCATGACGTGGAACATTTACCAACAGTTCAGCAAAAGACTGCATCACTGTGTAAATTACTAACCCGCCTATAAAATAGAGAAAAATGACACTGGGTCCCATCTGGCTGATGAGATACCCTGAACCAAGGTAATAACTGGAACCAATAATGCCCCCGATCGCAATAAGACTTGCCATCCAGGGTCTTATTCCCCGGTTTAACCCCACTCTCCTTCCTGCAGGAGGCACTGGATTTTCTATAGTAGTATGTGCACAATTGCACTGTCCTTCACAAGAGTGTGAATTCTCATCACTATGCGAAGGCACTACCATCTCTCCATTGATAATTTCCCGTGATATTACATAGATTTGCTAAAAATCCTTTCATAATCGTCCTCGTATATCCTCTTTGAGTGTAATTACGCCCCAAAAAGTCTCCCTCTCTAATTAAAACAATTTCTATTAGGAATCGGCAGAAAATTAGGGGCTATTTTCATTTAATCCGCAATTTTTCAGGAATATTTTAAAAAAATTTAAAAATAGAGTTTAATTTTTTTTAAAAAATATTTTAAAAAATGGAGGTTATAATCCAGGGTCAGAGTTGTCTAATCCATCGCGCATGATTTTTTAAGTTCAATACTGATCAATTTTCAAAATAAAAATTTCATGACCCTGATTGAGTACTTGATACAAATTCAGATATTTTTAGATTATATAAAAATCCACTATTGCTATCAAGCACTTGTGTTTTGATCGATGTGAGTATCTCCTTTGCCAACATACTCATATATACAATTGAGTCCTGTTTCTCATAGGACGATCTGAAGGAGAGTTGTAAGAGTGATTTCACTCCGTTTTTACCGCATATATGATATTGGAAGGGAGATTGATCTCGATCAGCTCGAACGTGAACTTGCACGAAGTTACTTTACTGCCAGGGCCAGTTTTCTACGGGTCAATCCGAAATCCATTATGATGGAAGACCCCCCGCTCATGCTCAAAATGCATGAAGTGAGCGTTGAGCGTCAGGGTTATACGTTTAACCTGCATGTCATCGCCCGTTTATATGATATTGGGGCAATAAGTCTCTGTTTTTTGTATGACGATCCAGAGGCACCTTCATCTGCTCTTGAGGATACGGCTCTACTCTTTGCGGGACATGAAGGATTGTCTGATCTCTTTGGCACGTATCTAAAGAATCTGGGTGAGATTCTTGGGCCACATATCAAAAATATCTCGATCCAATCTGATTTCTTTGAAGACTATACGATCTATGTCACCGATCGTATTGACAAAAGTATTGATCCTGCAGTCCTCCTCAGTGGAGAGAGAACTCAGTTTTCATCACAGATGCGGGAGGAGATCGTCAGAAACACGCACAGTTACACTGCTGATGATATTGCTATCCTCTCGTATGACTCAGCGCTTCTTTGCAATCCTGAAAATCCAACAGACCTCATAGATCTCATTGAGTTTGCAAATGTGCAGGTACTAGAACTCAGATATTATGACCGGGTTCTCAACCGTCAGATGGAGAAGATGTATGATGATATTGAGCAGGCAGACCGGATGTCACGTTTTCGCAGGATGCGGCAATACCATCATATTATGTCCCAGTTGATGGAGACCTATGCTGAGATATCGGAAATAACAGAAAAAGTGAACAACCTGATCAAAGTCACGGAAGATGTCTATTATGCCAGGGTGTATGCCACTGTCCTTAAAGTGATGCGAAGCAGCCAGTGGAGTGACAGTGTGGACCGAAAAATTAAGGTCATTCACGAAAACTACTCGATGCTTTCTGAAGAGGTCAGAATTCAACACTCAAATTTCCTTGAATGGGTGGTTATTATTCTCATTGCCATGGAATGTGTTCTTGGTCTTTTGAGAAGTATAGAATAAGAATTGATACACTGTTACTTTCTCCAGAAAGAAGTCTTCTTATCGGTTCATTCTGCACACGTATAGGTATACAATGCCTGGAATAATTGAAGCCGTGGATCTCAGGAAAGAATATGGGTCCCTTACTGCAGTTGACGGTATCAGTTTTTCGGTAAAAAAAGGAGAACTATTTGGATTCCTAGGTCCAAACGGGGCCGGAAAAACCACAACTATGAAGATTTGCGAGTGTGTCTCTCCCAGAACTGCAGGTTCTCTGCATATCTTCTCCATGGATCCTGATCTTGCGGGAAGGGAGATTCGTAGCCGCCTTGGTGTAGTTCCTCAGGAAACCAACCTCGACAATGAGTTGACTGTTGCAGAAAATCTGCAAATTTATGCGTCATTTTTTAATATCTCACCTGTTGAGGCCCGTATAAGAACCGAAGACCTTCTGGATTTTTTCGAACTTACAGCCAAGCGAGACACACTCATTGAACAACTATCAGGGGGTATGAAACGGCGACTGCTTTTGGCACGTGCCATGATCAATCATCCTGAGATCCTGATTCTTGACGAACCAACGATTGGACTGGATCCCCAGGCACGTCACCACATCTGGGAACGCTTGCAGCAGATCCGTTCTCAGGGAAACACGATAGTTATTACAACCCATTATCTGGATGAAGCTGAAAGGCTCTGTGACCGGCTGGTGATTATGGATCACGGGAAGATCCTGGTTGAAGGTTCGCCAAGAGATCTGATTGATACTCATATTGGGATGGATATCGTGGAGGTTGAACATACACCTGAAGTAGTCAACTGCCTGAACTCGCTTGGAATTATCTTCGAGTCCGTTAGTGAAACAATTCAAATCAGGACTAAAACCCCTCGACAGGTTGCAGATCAGATCCTTTCAGAGTGCCAGGGCGTCAGGGTTGTTACAAGACCGGCAAGTCTTGAGGATGTATTTTTAATGCTTACTGGAAGGAGGCTTCGTGAATGACCCGGACCAATTATAACCTGGTAATGTTTCTTCGCAATTCATATCATGTGTGGTTCCGAAATCTACTGGTCTTTCGGAAGAATATCAGAGTAAACTTCCTCCCACCTTTTGTTGAACCTCTTCTTTACCTGGGGGCTATTGGATTTGGTATCGGTACTTATGTAGGAGAGGTTGATGGGATCTCGTTTGTCCGCTTTATTGCTCCCGCAATCCTTGCAGCTTCTGTTATGAATGCCTCATTTTTCGAATGTGCATACGGAACCTATGTCAGGATGTATTATGGGAAGGCTTTTGAAGCAATGATGGCTACTCCGATACGTTTGCGGGAGATTGTTATTGGTGAGATCTTTTGGGGAGCAACCCGGGGACTCATATCAGCTGCCGCTATTCTTTTGATCTTATCTCTTCTGGGTCTTGCTGATCTTCCCCAGAGTTTGGTTATCCTTCCTCTTGCTTTTTTGGCAGGATTCCTTTTCTCAGCGATTGCAGCATGTTTCTCAGCAGTTACACCTTCTATTGATACTTTAAGTTATCCATCGCTTCTCTATATTGCCCCGATGTTTCTTTTTAGCGGAACATTCTTTCCACTCAGTCTTCTTCCAGAGCCATTGCAGATTTTTGCATTTGTTGCTCTTCCGCTAACACATGTTGTCACTCTTACCCGGGGAATCATGGTTGGCGGAGCTATGCCGTTCTGGCCTGTCAATATTGCATGGATCATCGCAGGAATTGTGGTTGCCACATGTATTGCAGTCAGGCTTTTTGACCGCAGGTTAATCATTTAAAAAAAAATAGACGATGAGTTAGATTTTGAGCCCTGATTGGTATGAGAATGCTTTTTGGAAGGTTCTCATATCTCCTGCTACTTCTGTTTTGTCTTTCCACTGGTTTGTAGCAGAAACGTTGGTCTGATTATCCCTCGCCTCCATGATAGAACCACCAAATGTAGTTCTTACTATACCGTCAGCGCTTAAATATCCGGAATTTGTATCCGGGCTGATAGCCACCTGGTAATTCAGTCCGGCTGGCACCAGATCTTCACCAACCATCCGGAGATTACCGGATTCTGATATCTGGGCATGGTTTACATTCATAAAGGAGGTCTTTGACTGAACTGTATTACAGAATGCAGGGAGCCAGGCGAGGTCTTTGGCTGCATACACACACCGGATTAAGTCATCATCAGCTGGTTTGTATGATCCTGCAATATTCAGGAGATAACTCTCCTCGCCGAGCATGTGTGATCCATTGGTCGTATCATATGTCAGAATTTTCTGGGTCTGAATATTGTATGTATTTACAGCCTGGTTCTTAGAATCAAAATCAAAGTTCTTGTTTATGGCAAGTTTTCCCCCATTGGTCAGGAGATTATCTGACCAGGAAGTCTCCCCGATAACATCACCGGGATTTGTGATATGCTTTGTAATTGAATACTCCTGGCTATCAGCTGATGCTATTGTGATGGCAACAAGAGATACAAGGATAATACTTATTATTGTTCTCATGGATAATCTCAAATTGGGTTTCTGTTTTATAGGAGGCTGCAATATCTGATTACCATTGATAATATACAGCAATAGTGAGTACATGTCATGCCTTCATATTGAAGGCCTTTCTCTTTACTGTTCAAAAAAAAATGTGATTGATCTGTGATTCAATTCTACCATACAATTGTATGAATTTCCCTTTTTTTCTGATTACCATATGACCGGTCGCTGCTCTGGCGTCCGATAGAGGCTATTGTCAGGCCTGATTGATGGAAATGCTTCGTAAAACTCAGGAATATTAAATGATGGGCCATTTGCTCTAAACTTCACCCATGGATGAGGGTTAGTATATGAATCACTTCTGAGGTACTCATCTCTGGCAACTCCACTCCAGATCCGGACAAAAGAGAAAAAGACCTTTTGTTCCGGAGTAATATTGTCAGTACCTGACATCTTTGATACATCCTTTCCGTTCTTTTCCCAGGCATGAAAAGCCAGGGTCAAACCTCCGAAATCAGCAATATTTTCACCAAGTGTGAGATTTCCATTCACAAATACCCCGGGAATCACTTCGAAGTGATTATATTGATCAACTATGATATTTGCCTGCTTTTGGAATTTTGCTGAATCATCTGCATTCCACCAGTCACGAAGGTTTCCATCTTTATCAAAAAGGCGACCCTGGTCATCAAAGCCATGTGTCATCTCATGACCAATAACAGCTCCGATTCCTCCATAATTTATTGAATCATCAGCATCAGGGTCAAAGAAAGGTGGTTGTAATATTGCAGCCGGAAATACGATCTCATTGAGAGTTGGATTGTAATATGCATTCACTGTCTGAGGTGACATCAGCCATGCAGTTCTGTCAACTGGTTTACCAATCTTATCCAATCCGTTTGGCCCATGTATTTTTGAAAACTTTCCAGCATTTAGTACATTCAAAACATACGAATCTGATAGGCTTAAGTTAGAATAATTGAGCCATACATTCGGATATCCTATCTTTTCCTCTATGGCATCCAGTTTCTCTATTGCAGCCTGCTTTGTCGAATCACTCATCCAGGTCAGGTTGACGATCCTCTCTCTAAGCGTTTCCCGGATGGAATGGGATATTTTTCGTGCTTTTTCACGCTCCTCCGCGTTAAAATACATCTCAACATATTTTTTTCCTACCTCATCCTGAATTGCAGAATTTACAACTGTGAGGACACGTTTCCATCTAGGTTCTTGAGATTCGATACCATTCAAGATATGGCTGTAAAAATCAAAGTTCTCTTCCTCAAACGGTTCTGAAAGATAGGGTGATAACGAATCAACAAGTTTGTAAAGTAAAAAAATCTTCCAATCTTCGAGAGAAACTGAATCAACCATCTGATCAAATTTCTCTATTACAGTACGTTGGTGTAGGTTTATCTTATCAGAATATCCAGAACCATTGATGGCCGCAAGAGTCTCCCATTCGATATTCGGGTACTCTGACTGAAGGTCAGACCATGGAATAATGTGGGTAGTATTAATAGGATCCCTGTTTTCAACGGTTGTATAATGAGATGAGGCCATCTCCTTTTCAATATTATATATTGTCCCGGCATACTCTTTGGCATCTGATTCAGAATAATTGAGAAGAAGGAAGACATTTTTTATATGATTCTTATATGCTTCCTGAATAGAAACCGTCTCTGAATCATTTCTGAAGTAGTAATCCCGTTCAGGTAGCCCAATCCCACCCTGTTCTACCTGTGGTATCATCCAGGTAGAGTTGGTTGGATCCTGGTCAGCATAATATGAAAAGAATGGATCAATACCATACTCTATTAGATGTGAAGAGACATTGAAGAGATCATGCTTTGTGGAAATTGAATTAATTAAAGCAATTTCTCCAGCAATCGGGGTGATGGACTGGTTATTTATGGTTTCAGTGTCCATACCGCTTGAATAAAATTTTCCAATCAGGGTTTCTTTTCCAGATGTGTAGTTCGATGCTTCATTATCAAAAAGAATATGCAACTGATCTTCTGTTTTATCATTCACCTCTGTGAAAGTTGTGTACGAACTCTTGTTTGTTGGGAGTGGATGTTCTTTTATCCATGCAGTATTTACGTAATTGAAAAGGTCATCACCGGGTTCGATACTGGTATTTAGAATAAATGTATCTGATGGTGGTGTCAAGTTAGCACTTCCTGTCTGGAATAAACAGAATCCGAGAATAATAAATTGAATCATCCAGAATTTTTTCATAACAATGTACCATAATCTAATTCGCAGGTGAGACTAATACAATGTTCAATAGAGTTTGGTTTTCCTGATCTTCTATCATAGGTTATTTTAGATCTTGTTTATGGTCTGCTTTGCCGAAATGTTATTAGGAATAAAACCGAATTCCCGGGTACACATTATGACCACTATATCTTCAGCTGTATATTATCGATTTGTGTTAGTATTCATCGTGAGTTGTATTCTTGTTACAAACCAGACGATTTCTGCCTCAGTGTTTCTCATGAATGGTACTGAAATTTCACAGGATCAGATCCCTGATATCATAAATACAACTGTTCAGGGACTGATTAAAAATCCGTCCCCTCTTATTTTTTTCTATGATTATGAGTGCCAGTCATGCCAGCAGGCTCTTGACTCTGT
The DNA here is from genome assembly GCF_003173355.1 of Methanospirillum lacunae. Taxonomy (NCBI): domain Archaea; kingdom Methanobacteriati; phylum Methanobacteriota; class Methanomicrobia; order Methanomicrobiales; family Methanospirillaceae; genus Methanospirillum; species Methanospirillum lacunae. The sequence continues at coordinate 142,279 of NZ_QGMY01000002.1, forward strand.
CAGGTATTTTGAGAAACGTAACCCGAATGCCAGAATCACGTATTATGATCTTGGTGATTCACAAAAAAACCGCAGTATGTTCCTTCAATATAAGAGTAATTTTAATACCACAAAAATAAGATATCCTGCCATATTTTCCGGTGAAATAGTTATCTCCGGAAGTAGTGATATCATCCATCACATTGAATTGTTTGCCAAAGGATACAGGAAGTAGTGCTTAGATATAATCAGAGAAACATTTGTGTCTCTACACTTTCCGATGTACAATTCCTAAAGCAGATTGATTAATAATACGTCTTCCCTGAATCTCATGACATCTACCTGGAATTCATATCTCTCTGAAATACTGCACCATACCAGAACCCCTGATTTTGCAGCTGATACACATGCAAGGCCTATTACAGATGCTTATATTGTTCCCTCTCCTGATAAGCAGGATCTCCATTTTGCACTTCCGGTGGTCATTAAAACCGGAATATTTGATGAGATATCTCTCCCCCTCTCAGGTTCAATTGGAGGAATCCAGGCAGTCATTGAATACTGTAAACAGAAAGCACAATCTTCCCATGATCTTGGTGCTTTGTATGGGGTTGACACCGGGAACCAATCACGATATCAGGTTAATCTTGAGCCCTGCACTATTATTTCGTCTTCATCTTCAATCGCAACAAGTTTGTGGCATCCGGATGATCAGAATTATTTCAAAGATCAGAAGATACACCTGATTCTTCAGGGTGCATTCCCATATCGAGAACCTTCCTCATCACGAGTTCCAGAAATTGTGGATCGGCTTGTATCATATGCACAGGCTATAACGGATACTGTGAATGCAACTCCACGTGGAAAGATTAAGCGTACATGGGAGGTGGTCATCGATCAACAAACTCTTCAGGACAGACTTGGAGAACTCGGGCTGATATCATTTATCGGGGATGGTACAAGACCTGCAAGGGAATACACCCGTTATCGATGCTGGGAACGTGTTGCAGGGCCCAAGCGTGGTGTTCACATTCCTTTTATTTGTCCACGTGAATTGAATCCAGTCGAGGTTTATCTTCCCGGTTCCAACAAGACCATCACCGGACTTGGTATCAGAAGGGGCGAACTGTTTGCAATTACCGGATCAAATGCCCAGGGAAAATCATCACTCCTTCAGGCGATTTATTGCGGACAAGATATTCATGCTCATGGAGATGGAAGAGAACATTTGGTCACTCTCCCCGGTGGTGTTTCAGTTGATTCTACCAACATCGAATTGAAAGGAGTTGATCTTACGCCCTTCTTTGGCAGTCTTCCACCTGGCATGGATGGTACTCCGTATTGTGCCTCAGGTCATGGTAGTGGTTCAGCATCCATGGCGTTCAGAATAAAGGAAGCAATTAAAAAGAGATCTCCGTATATCATCATCGATGAAGATCGGTCTGCACAGAATCTGCTCAATCCATGCTATATGAGCATGGATTCCCAGGTTAATTCACTGGCATCCTTAATAAGCAAAGATCGTAAATGGCTGGATGACTCAAGCCTGATAATCGCTGGCTCCGGAATGGAACTGATGATTGCGGGTGCAGACCGGATAATCAGACTCTGTAACCATGCTCCGGTTGCTGTCTCACGTGATGAATGGCGGACTGGATTAAAACAGTATTATCAGGAATTAATCGAGATGGTGTGAGTCAGAATAGTGGAGTAAAAGAGGAAGAATTCTTTCAATCAGGTCACTGATACCGCTTTTTATATTCGTTGAACAGGGCCACTGCATACTTTTCAGTAATCTTCGTAGGAATATAGTTGAGAATTTTCGCACGGGTAATGAGTTCCTGTTTGATTTCATTCTCATTGTGGATCTGGTGGGCTGCAACTTCATTCAGGATAAAATCAAGTTGGTTTATGCCCGTGGCCTTGCCATCAATTTCTATTGATCCAATTGTTGTGTTCTGTGGTATAATTCCTCCACAGACTTTACAGTAGACCCCATCTTTATCATCAGTCATGTTCGGTATCCCGTATCATGGTCAGTGACATTTTGAACCGGGTCACAGCACTCAATGCATGTGGTACATTTGCAGGAAATATGATTGTATTACCTTCTTTCATCTGATGTGTTTCTCCCTGGATCCAGACTTCACATTCACCTTCAAGAATGGTTACAACAGCATCAAACGGAGCAGTATGTTCTGATAATCCTTCATTCTCATCAAACGAAAAGAGGGTTACTGAACCTGTCCTGGTACTTACAATCATTCTGCTGGATACCGAACCATCCTGATATCCCACCAGGTCTTTCAGGTTGAGAACCTTTGCACGAAGTTCATCACGTGCCCGACACTGTTTGCCGGATTCATTCAGGGTTTCTGAGTTGAATTCCATTCTCCACCATAATACCGAACGAATTGTCTTTGCTAGTTCTTTTGAAAATGACATTGTGAAAGAAAGATTCTCTCGTTGTCATTTTACCGCATCTCCCAATTGCTCCGCTTTTTACTTACGCTGGAACCATCCGTTTTATGTCTTCTTCAACAGTGCTGTTCTTACTGATGTTGAAGTTCTCAACCAGAACATTGAGTACTCCTGGTGATACAAATCCCGGAAGTTTAGGTCCGAGGGCGATATTCTTTACTCCTAGGTGCAACAGGGCTAACAGGACCAGGCAAGCCTTCTGTTCGTACCAGGCAATGTTGTATGATACTGGAAGTTCGTTGATTTCTACACCAAAGGCATTGGCCAGGGCCTGGGCTATCACAACAAGCGAGTATGAATCATTGCACTGTCCTGCATCGATGACCCGCGGTATACCGCCGATTGTTCCAAGATCCAGGTGATTGTATCTGAACTTGGCACATCCAGCTGTCAGAATGATGGTATCCTTCGGGAGGGCCTTGGCAAACTCAGTATAATATTCGCGTTCGCTCTGGCGTCCGTCACATCCTGCCATCACAATAAAACGCCTAATGTCACCTTTCTTTACAGCTTCGATGACAGTTCCTGCAAGGGCAAGAACAGCGTCATGACCACATCCGGTAATGAGATCGCGCCCATGTGAATGCAGATCCTGGGGAGGCTGACAGGTTTTTGCATATTCGATAACCTTAGAAAAATCTTTTGTTCCATCTGGAGATTTTTCAATGTGTTTTACACCTGGAAAACCAGCCGGACCGGTTGTATAAACCTTATCTTTGTATGAGTCCTTTGGTGGAACGATACAGTTCGTGGTGACCACAATCGGGCCATTGAACTTTTCAAATTCATCCTTTTGATGCCACCATGAAGAACCATAATTTCCTACCAGATGTGGGTATTTCTTAAGAGCTGGATATGCATTTGCAGGAAGCATCTCACCATGGGTGTATATGTCAACTCCACTGTCTTTTGACTGCTCCAGTAGCTGTTCCAGGTCCCGAAGGTCGTGACCAGTGATTAGGATTCCCGGTTTAGATCCCACCGTTGTTTTTACAGATGTTATCTCCGGAATTCCGTAGGTTTTCGTATTTGCAGCATCAAGGAGTGCAAGAGTGGTAACACCAACACCTCCGCATTCGAGAACCAGAGCAACCATCTGATCAGCTGGGAGTGTTTGAAGGGTTGAAGCAAGTCCTTTCTGCATAAAGTTTGTCACCTTTATGTCAGTGTAACCAAGCATCTCTGCATGGTGATAGTATGCAGCAAGCCCCTTCAATCCAAACAGAAGCAGGGCCCGGAGTGAATGAATATCATCGTTGACATTAGCTTCTGTTGCGATCTCCTTTGCTTTGGCTTGTATGTCAGCATCACTCTTCGGAGTCCAGGTACATGCATCAGGCTCATCATCACCGGATTTCGGGAGAGCATCCCGAATGGTGATAGCCTGTGAGATCATCCCCTTAAATCTCTGATCATCAAAATTTGTGTTGGTAAGGGTGGCGAAGAGGGCTTCTGTTATCAAAGTTCCTGCGTCTTTGTTCCCGCTCCCCTTTTGTATAGCAGGGTAGTTTCTAGCAGAGATTCCTTTGCAGATATAAATCAGGACATCCTGAACATCTGCAGTATGGCCTTCCTTTCCACAGACACCTTTTACAGTGCAACCGGTTCCCCGGGCAGTTTCTTCGCATTGATAACAGAACATGATTCCTCACCTTTCGTATGTAAAGGATACATGATACCTTATGTATATCTAGTTATTAATAGTGGTGAGTTTCAAAATCTATACTGTGGAAGAGATCTGCACTGTCAACATGACGGTAAAATATTTAACAAAAAAATGGACCCTCTTAATTATCCTGGAGCTCTATAAGGGAGAAAATTATACTCGCCGGTTTTCAGAGCTGAAAGAGTCACTGAGTGACATTACCCCGAAAATCCTTTCTGAAAGACTTAAAGAACTTGAAGAAGAAGGAATAATTATCAAGAATGTGGATGCCTCTGCATTCCCTGTCAGATGTGAGTACACTCTCACAAAAAGTGGTCTGGATCTCATCGAGATAATCAGGGCGATAAAGAGATGGGCTCTTATCTGGAAGATTGATAATATTCCCTGTGGGAACCAGGATTGCAGGGATTGTGTACTATAACCGTTGGATGCCTGTCATGGTGTGTGATGATGGAATATTTCCTCTTTAGTGTTTAGGAGAAAAAAATGATACTTGATCATTGTCCTGGTTCTGCTAATCTGAAAACGCCTACGCTTTCAATAAAAAAGTGCCCACAATGTGGTGAAGATGTTGAGATCTTTTCGAATGATACATCAGTTGCCTGCAGTTCCTGTGGTTTTGTCATCTACAATGAAGCTCTTTCATGTATTCAGTGGTGTAAATATGCCCGGGAGTGTATCGGAGAAGAGATGTACCTGAAATTATATCAAAAAAAGAGTGGAATGGGGGATTGTGAAAAGACATAATGTTATACCGGCAGATTTGAACCTTTCTTTGCTTAAGAAACAGTTGTAAGTGAATATTGGGATCCACCTCCTTCAGGCTCAATACTATAATTAATATGATAGTGTACGATTGCATTACACGAGAACTCAAGAAATACTTTATTAAAGATCTTGAAATCTGCGAAAATTGACTAGGAGGAATACTCAGTTCTTCTGAAAAGAGTTAAAGACAAACAATCGGGCTTCCGTCTCTTGCCGTCGAAGAATTTTCTATCTGTTTTCATTCTTTAGAAAATCATCACTGTTTCTGTGGCTACCTCTATCCAACCCACCTGAAGGTATTAAGAGAAATTTTAACAAAATAGGTGTAAGAAGCGATTAATTAATTTATCAAGGAGAAAGGGGAGGACCTTTCCCCTATTCGGATCTGCAGTTCTCTTAGGAGGTGGGTATACAGGATCATAGTACTTCCGCCCGTCATCAGCTTATTTACAAGCCTTGGTTCTTTGTGTCTCCTGTGGTAGGGTTGTGATACCATTCATACTGAATTCAGGGTATGTTTTTGCCAGAAATTTAAATAACATCTTTGTGCTGGAGAAGATGTTAACCAAATACACGAAGGATGACGAGCTATACCTGATCCTGTATTTCAACTCAATCATGGGTTACCCCATAGAAAGAGCAAACACTATTTGATCTCAATGTATATAAAATGGAAAACTATAGTTGGTAGAATCATAAACTGCTGGTAAATACATACCTCTGAACTTTCAAAAAAACCGTTAATAGTTCTGTTTCTAGTTCATACAAATCGTGATTAAATTTGATTAAAAAAAGGCTTTTTGAATATTTCTGGTAATTACCTTGAAAAGAACTGTCAGCCCTCTCATATTATACCTGGCTATCTTTCCCAACTTTTATCACTTCTATGTAGTTGTCCGGGATAATGAAAGGAATTTTAAATAATCAACAATCCCACCAGATTTTGTGAGTACATCATCTGACGAATTGTCTGGAATTTTTAGAGAATAATCTTAGTTACCAAAAGGTTGTCCTCTTCATCATCTAAAGGAGAACGAAAAAAATTTTCTTACCTGCCATTGAACGTATTAATGCTATCTCCCATTATTGTTCGTGATTTCAAGGCATGCGATAAATTCTTCGATTGATGCAAACCTTTCTGCTGGATCTGCTTTGAGTGACTTTTTTATCAGTGGATCAAACCGACTTAGTGATTCATTACATTCAGATGGCAATCGGAACTGGTTCTTCTGAATTGCAATGAAGATCTCTCCGATACCTGGTTTTACATATGGTGGTTCTCCACAGAGCAGTTCGTACAAGAGGACTCCGAGCTGGTAGATATCAGTCCGCTGATCTCCACTTCCATACATGTCTGGAGCTAACTGTTCCGGAGTTGCGTAAAAGAGGGAAAAACTAGTATTTTTTGTATCTTCTGCTCGATGGAGCGACCTTGAGAGACCCCAGTCTGCGAGTTTTGCTCTTCCTTCTCCCGTCAGAAGTACGTTACCAGGCTTTATATCACGGTGAATAACTCCCTTCCCATGTGCATACAAAAGAGCTGAAGCAATATCTCCAATAATTGAGATTGCCCGGTCAGGAGCAACCGGGTATGTGACATCCCGGAGTGATCTGCTCATGTATTCCATCTCTACATAAGGAATTGGGAAGATGTTCTGATCATAGATTGCAACAATACAGGGGTGATGGAGTTCACGCCAGACTGCCATTTCGTTCAGGAACGTTTTACCACTCGTCTCATCTGGAGAGAATGGAATCTTCAGTGCAACCAGTTTTCCGTCTCTCACTCTGACAGCCCGATAGACAACTGCCACTCCGCCGCTGCCAATGATACTTACGTCCTGGTACCGCATCCTCAGAGCCTCTGGAAATGAGGAAGTGATCTCCGTATGAATGATCGACTGATTTCTTGTCAATGTCAGGCTTGGATCAAAACCACCTATGTCTGTAGTACGTCTGATGATCTGGCTTGTCATAAGAGAAAGGACAGCTCCAGGTAAGAAAAAGATCGAGATAGCGAGGATGCTTGTTGGAAGGGGAGGGAAGAAAGGAACTCTTGACATCAAGATCAAACTGATTGCAATGAAGACAAAGAGAATATGGATGTGATATACTGGGGGAATTGGCCTGTTTTTAAATATCGATATTGCCTGGATAAGTGATGAAACAGCAAGATAAACCTGAACACCAAGAAATGCGTATAAGGTCGAGAGGAAGTAGGGGTCAGTTCTGGCATTATTATTCTGGCTAGTAAATATCCACCAGACAGCTATGACGATAAGCAGGGTACAGGCCACCTGTCCAATTCCTATCCACTTCCTTGTTTTTTCACATGATTCATATTGATATGATGCACCTATTCTTAGACCTGCAGCAGTGACAAGTATCAGAATAACCAACGAGATTCCTATAGAGAGTAGCATCTGTAGGAGTGGAGAGATAAGAAGGGATTGGTATGATGAAGGTTCAGGGTTATTTCTTTCTTCCCAGGATGGGACAAACGGCCTTGGATCTTCGGACCCATTTTTATATGGAGGGGTGAGGATTATCTCTGCCGATATTATTTTACTTTGATTTGGGTAAGGCTGATCAGATGTTTTCTGAAGTATTACAATAGGGGCAGATTTTCCATCGAGGATCCCTGTCAGAATATGCTGATCCATCCCAGGATTTATAGGATCTCCGATATTATCCCCATGTACAGATGCCCCTGCAAACAGAAGAAGTATAAACAGGAATAGTATTGTTTTTTGTATCATGCAGGTCGGCATACCTAGATCTACAATGTTGTGTCGTTTAGGAAAAGAAACCGTGCAGAGAAATTCCCAGTTCCCAGAATGATAATATCACCATCACGGATCTCATGTCGAGTTCTTGGAGGTATTGGTTCTGTGTTTACAAATGTCCCTGAAGTACTACCATAGTCTTCAATCTCCCATTTATCTGTATGCCAGATAATACAATGTGGTCTGCTCACCCGTGAGACTGACCTGTACTCAGAAGAGAGAACAATACGTGATGAATTTGGCTGTGAAGAAGCAGGATCTACCGGATCAATTCTGCCGATTGCTGTTTTTTCTCCCTCAAGGGGATAGATGTTCTTTTCTTCAGGACCAGTGGTGAGATATAGGCCTGGTGATTTTTGCCCGAATTGATCTGCAAGTTCCCCTCTGACTGTTTTGAGTTGATCTGCGAGTTCGGTATGAGTGATAGTGAGAGGGACCTTTGAGAACATGGAGAGATTGGTGATGATTGCTTCCATTCCTCCAGGTGCAAGTGAGTATTTCCACACCGGATGCACACCTGTCATGGTCTCTGAACTCATTCCAGCATCTTTTCTAACAAGTCCTGCCAGCACCAGTTTGTCCAGGTGTTTTCTAATATTTTCATAGCTGGTCTTGGTGATGGTTGTGATCTCTTTAAGTTCCAGTGGTTTTACCTCTAATGCAGCGAGGATCTGGAGCCGGGTTGGGTTTGCCAGCGCATTGAGATACTCAGACATCTCGATTAAGTACTCGGGATCTCTTTTTGCCTGAATTGTATTGTTTGTCATCACCAGGTCTGGTACTCAGTATGCCTCATATGGATATGGCTTTTCTCATTTCTGATTTTACCTACAGGACCCTCTTAAGAATGAGAAAAAAAGAAAATTATCGGAATAATTATCAACTGTGGCTTATTATGCCCTCATATCTTCTCTAACAATACTGCATGGGCTGCTGCCAGGCGTGCAATCGGCACCCTGGGTCCTGAACATGATACATAAGAGAGTCCAATTTTATGACAGAATATGATAGAAGCCGGGTGACCTCCATGCTCGCCACATATCCCGACTTTCATATCTGCCCTGACCTGGCGTCCCCACTTAACTGCCTGTTCCATCAGTCTGCCGACCCCCTTGACATCCAGTACCTCAAATGGATTATCCTGGAGGATATTACTTAAGTTATACATGGGCAGGAACTTGTTTTCTGCATCCTCGCGTGAGAACGAGAATGTTGCCTGGGTGAGGTCATTGGTTCCAAATGAGAAAAATTCAGCCTCTTCTGCAAGGTTGTCAGCCCGCATACAGGCACGTACAACCTCAAGCATTGAACCAAACTTGAACTTGAGGGCAAGTCCATAAGCCTTTTCAACGCTCTTTTGGATCTCCAGCACCCATTCTTTCACCCGCTTGAGTTCCTGGGCAGTGCATACCTGCGGAACCATGATCTCCGGATGAACCTCAATACCTGCCTTGAGACATTCAGCTGTAGCTTCAAGTACGGCTCGTATCTGCATCTCGTATATCTCCGGGAAGGTCAGACCGAGCCGTACCCCCCGGTGGCCAAGCATGGGGTTAACCTCGTGCAGAGCCCTGACTTTCTTGAGCATCGTCTCTTTCTTGGCAATAACTGTATCAACGAGTTCTGGATCAGTAAATCCCTGTATCTTGGATTTTATTTCAGAAAGATTCATGAAATGAGCAGCATCCGTGAGGACTCTCATCCCCCTGATAGTTTCACGAAGGTTTTTGAGTTCTTTAATCTCATCCACTAACTGTTTTTCTGTAGGCAGAAATTCGTGGATTGGTGGGTCCAATAGCCTGATGGTAACCGGACGGGGAGCCATCACCTCAAAAATTTGCTTGAAATCTTCTCTTTGAATAGGGAGCAGTTTTCCAAGGGCTGCAATCCGGTCCTCCTTGGTCTCTGCAATGATCATCTCCACCATGATCGGTAGCCGCTCAACTCCGTTGAACATCCGTTCTGTCCTGCACAGTCCGATACCCATTGCCCCGTACTTCAAAGCCCTCACTGAATCCTCGGGTGTGTCAGCATTGGCCATGACCTGTAACTGTGCAACTTCGTCTGCCCAGGAGAGAATTGTCTCAAGTTCTGGCGAGAATTCGGCTTCTATCATTGGAACTTCACCAAGGTACACAAGGCCGGTGGTTCCGTCAATGGTGATAAGATCGCCCTCATAGAATTCAGTATCACCGACCCTGGCTACCTTGAGATGAATATCAACAGTAATGCCTTCAGCGCCTGACACACAGGGTTTTCCCATACCGCGTGCGACCACTGCAGCATGTGATGTCTTTCCTCCCCTGCTGGTGAGGATACCCTGTGAAGCAAAGAAACCATGTATATCTTCTGGCTTGGTCTCTTCCCTGACAAGGATCACTCTCTCACCTGTCCGTCCTAGTTTTTCTGCCCGGTCAGCATCAAACACGGCTATACCGATTGCTGCACCGGGTGAAGCTGGAAGTCCTTTTGCCACTGGCTTACTTGAATTTTTTGGATCCAGCCGGGGGAAGAGGAGTTGGTTGAGCATTTCAGGATTAATCCTGAGAAGAGCCTGGCGCTTATCAATAAGGCCGGTCTTGACCATTTCTACTGAAGTGCGAACAAGAGCGGTTGCATTCATCTTTCCGTTTCTTGTCTGCAGACAGTAGAGGGTTCCTTTCTCAATGGTGTACTCAAAATCCTGCACTTCTTTGTAGTGAGCCTCAAGTTTGCGGCGGAGTTCCATCAGTTCATTAAACTGTTTAGGCAGTTCCTGGGCCATAGCAGCAACCGGCTTAGGTGTCCTGATACCCGCAACAACATCCTCTCCCTGGGCATTGACCAGGTACTCACCAAACATTACATTCTCACCAGTTCCGGGATCACGAGTAAACCCGACTCCTGTTGCAGAGTCATTACCCATGTTCCCAAAGACCATGGCGACTACATTTACTGCAGTTCCATTGGCCTGTTCTGGTGTGATCTTGAATTCCCGCCGGTAATCGATCGCACGTTTCCCCATCCAGGAGTTAAAGACAGCTTTTATGGCAATCTCAAGCTGTTCGTAGGGGTCTGTTGGGAATGGTTTGTGAGTAAAGAGTTGGACTACCTTGAGGAAGCGGTCACAAATATCTGTCAAATCACTGGTTGACAAGTCCACATCATGCTTGACACCCGCTTTCTGTTTGACAGCCTCAAACTCGGTATCAAACTTCTCCTCAGGCACTCCAAGTGCAACTTTACCGAAGAGCTGGATAAACCTGCGGTATGCATCATATCCAAACCGATCATTACCTGTTCCATTGATCAGCCCAAGCAGAGTCTGACTATTGAGACCGAGATTGAGAATGGTATCCATCATACCTGGCATGGATATTGCAGAACCAGACCTGACAGAGACCAGTAGTGGTTTTTCTCTTCCACCGAAGGTTCTCCCTGTTTTTTTCTCAACTGCTGCCAGATTTGCATGGACCTGTTCCATCACTCCTTCTGGGAGTCTGCGTTCTGGATCATCCAGATAGGCCAGACATGCCTCGGTCGTGATTACAAAACCTGGTGGGACATTCAGGTCTATCTGTGTCATCTCACAGAGATTGGCACCTTTGCCTCCGAGGAGTTTCTTGTTCTTCCCATCGCCTTCGGTAAAGTCGTATACCCATTTCCTGCTCATATTACTCCCTTGTCATCTGTAAGATCATGTAATTACATCTGGTCTGGTTAACTTGTCACTGGCAAGAAAGAAGGCTGAAGATATTTGTCTCCAGTTGGAGTTATTTCGTCAGCCATGATATCAGTTACCTGCGGCAGCACTGCAAAAAATTCAGTACCCCTTGTCTGCTGCAGGGAAGAATGCAGGGATGACGCCGGATGAAATACAGGTGTAATCCATATATCCGGCTGGGTGGGCCCCTGCATGGGCAGATATGCGATCGATCTGGATCTCACGTCTGCTATAGGCTCATCATAGAACCATATAACCCTTTCAATTTACAGGTCCAGCCTTTTATATGAAAAGACGATATTCTGTCAGATAGATGTCCGGGTTTAGGATCCAAAAAAAGTGTTTAAAAGAAATCCTGGGTTGCATAGAAGAACTCTCCATCATATGCAACGCCCACACCTATCCGATCTATTCCGCGATTAATCAGGTTTTCATTATGGTCTGGGCTGTTTATCCACTCGATCATCATCACATCGGCAACCTGTTGTGGATCGCTTGGGTCAACAAAACCTGAGTACCCTTTCCCAACAATATTTCCCTTGGCTATCTTGACGATGTTCTCTGCAATACCTGACCTGTTACTCCCATCAGAAAGCCGTTTAGTGGTATCGTACTTTGCCTCTGTTGCCCGACCGGTTGGAGTTATTCCCTCAGGGGTTTCGTGTGCAAAATAATTTCTTGCAGCCATATCAGTACTATGTGACTGTGCAATGGATGCCAGGGCTGGATCATAATTCAGAGTTGATAGTCCTCTGTATTCCCGATATTTATTTGTCTTTTCTGCGATGTAGCCTGCCACTTTTTCCAGAAATGCTTTGTCTACAGGTGGTTTTTGTGCTGTGATTGTAATAGGAGTATCAAATACTGCAGAATTTTTTTCCTCATCTGCTTCGGTTACCATATGGGTGAAGTCGATGACAGCACCCAGATAGTATTCACCAGGTTCGATGTCGTGAGGAATCAGGTTTGTACTGATACCGGGTTCCTTCATCCCCGGGTATGCCTGATAAAAGATAACATCCCAGAGTTTCTGATCTGATGGATCTACATCCGAATCCTTGGAGAGATAGAATCCGAGACGAAATGTACCTGCACTTCCCTTTCCGATATTGGAGACTGTGTAATTGATGGTAAGGGGATAATCAGGTGCAATCTCGGTTGGAGAGGCATTATCGAGAGTGACCACAAGATCCGGAAGATCTGATTGTGAGGGCTGAACTGACCGTTTTACTTCGATTGGAGCTGTTGATACATATTGATTATTGCTCAGGTTTCTGTCAACTGTTGAGGTTGAGATGGTTGACATCAGATAGTATTCTCCCGGATTAATTCCACCTGGCAGATCAACAGTGAATGGTACTTGATCTCTATAAAAAGCGGGAATCTCTTCTGTCGTCTTTTGGTGAATCCAGATTGGCTTAGCATCAGAAACATTCTGAATTAGGTAATAATCTATTTTTATCTGATCAGCAGCTGCAGGTCCGGGGTTTGCTACAACAATTGCTGCTGAAAATGGTGATCCCATCTCTGCCTCTCTTGGGGTGATGCTGGCAAGAATTTCAAGATCAGCAGTGCTTAAAAGTTCAGCATGAGCAGTTCCGGGAGAGCTGTTCAGAACCGTCGTGTTATTACTTATAGAGGAATCTGCCATACTGCACCCGGAAAAAACCAGGAGCAGGAATATAGAAAATATGAGATGGAAAGACTTCATCGTAATCATCGGTTATAGTCAATTACAGGTACGATACACAGACCAGTAAGTCTTCTGGTAACCTGCCTGCGAAAAGCAGGGTATGTCACACGATATAATCGTCAAGTGATGAGTTCGGTCTTCCTGAAAGACCAGATCCGGTAAGATGACTGATGGCAGCCTGTGTCGTCTCCCTGCCCTGTGGCGTTCGTTTCAAAAACCCGATTCTGATAAGGAATGGTTCATACACGTCCTCGATCGTCCGGGTCTCTTCCCCGATTGAGATAGCGATTGTCTTGAGTCCCACCGGACCGCCGTTAAAATCCCCTGCAATTACCTGAAGGATCCTCCGGTCCAGGTCATCAAGTCCAAGCCGGTCTATTCCCAGCGATGTAAGAGCCAGATCAGCAATTGGACCATCCACTGATCCGTCTCCCCGGACAATGGCATAATCATAGACTCGTCGAAGCAGACGGTTTGCTATCCTTGGAGTTCCACGGCTTCGTTTTGCAATTTCATCAGCCCCTTCTGGTGTTATTGGGATCTTCAGGATTGAGGCACTTCTGGTTACAATGGTAGCAAGATCTGATGGTTCATAGAGATCCAGTCTTAGGATGAGTCCAAACCTGTCCCTGAAAGGAGAACTCAATAATCCTATCCGGGTTGTAGCCCCCACGAGAGTAAACCTCTCAAGAGGGAGCCGTATTGAGCGGGCAGATGGCCCTTCCCCGATCATAACATCGATGGCATAGTCCTCCATCGCAGGGTAAAGGATCTCTTCAACAATCGGAGTGAGTCGGTGTATTTCATCGATGAAGAGGAGATCCTTCTGCTTTAGGGGGGTGAGCATCGCAGCAAGATCCCCAGGTCTCTCAATCACTGGTCCTGTTGTGGTCTCAATGGCTGATCCCATCTCCCTGGCAATAATATGTGAAAGGGTAGTTTTTCCAAGGCCGGGTGGCCCGGAGAAGAGTACATGATCCAGAGGTTCGCTTCGAAGCCTGGCTGACTCCATGGCGATAGAAAGGGTCTCTTTTATCTGATGTTGTCCGATGAATTCTGATAGGAGAGAAGGGCGAACCGATCTTTCTTCCCTGTCTTCTTCCTTTACTGTAGGTTCGAGGACCGGTTCACTCATTCTTCTCTCCCTTGTCTTTCAGGATCCTAAGAGCTTCCCTGATTATTCCTGCTGGAGTTCCATCATGAGTGGATGGATCAATTTTTCCAACGGCAGCCGCAGCCTCACCCTGACCATATCCAAGTGCCATAAGCCCTAGCACTGCATCTGCCTGTGCATTGTTCCCTCCTTCCTGTCCAAAAGTTCCCAGATCTGCTGCAAGAACTGCTGCTTTCTTTTTAAGTTCAAGCACAATCCGTTCAGCTCCTGTTTTTCCTACCCCGGGAACAGTTGCTAACAGTCGTGAATCTCCAGCCAGAACTGCCCCTGCAACCTGGTCTGGCCTGAGTCTTGAAAGGATAGCGGTTGCAAGTTGGGGACCTACCCGGGAGACTGATGTCAGCATCCTGAACACTTTTAATTCTGCAGTGGTCTGGAATCCGTATAGCAGAATTGCATCCTGCCTGACCACCATCTCGGTATGAATCACCGCTTCCTTTGATCCTCTCAATGCTGCAACTGAAGTCTCGGGAACCCGTACGCGATACCCGACCCCTGCTGCCTCAATGATAATGTAATCATCGCCTACATCAACAACGGGTCCCCTGAGCCGTGCTATCATCGACGACCCCGGGAACAGTTGATATGGCAGAGTGCAAGTGACAGACCATCTGCAGCATCGTCAGGTCGTGGAATCTCAGGAAGTCGAAGCAGTCTTGTGATCATCTCCTGCATTTGTTTTTTATCAGCGGATCCTGATCCGGTTATTGCGACTTTCACCTGGTTCGGCGTATACTCGGTTACCGGAATTTCGTGATGCACTGCAGCAAGGAGGATAACTCCCCGTGCTTCACTCACCTGAAGGGCACTGGTTGTATTCCTGGCAAAAAAGAGGCGTTCAATCGCCATACTTTCAGGGTTATACCGTTCGATCAGGTTGGTTATTCCTTTGTAGATGAGTCCAAGTCGTTTTGGTGGTTCTCCATCTGATTTACTGGTCTTAACACATCCCCATTCATCAGCACCAGGTGTCCGCCTATCATCAGATATAATTCCATATCCCACTGTTGCATACCCGGGATCGATACCCAGGACAGTCACCATATGATTTTCACTCTGTTCATTTGTTTCGTGCTGCCTGAAGGTTTTATCCAGCATCTAGATTCCATTGCGTTCAATACCTGTCTCCTCAGGCTCATCTGCCGCCTGTTGGTTCCAAATCCCCCTGTGCTTTAAGAACCATTCCTGTGCATTGATCAGCTCATCCCCGTTTGTTGATTTTCTGGGATGATAGATCCCGTCAGATCCCAAAACACGGGCTTTTGCAGTGTCACGCATGTGGATTGGTAAGATCTCAGAAATAATCTCCTTTTTTATCCCTGAATCAAGAACTGGGTACAAAACCTCAACCCTGCGGTTTAAGTTCCTGGGCATGAGATCAGAACTGCCAAGAAGAACGATCTCATCCCCCCCATTATGGAAATAATAGATACGTGAATGTTCAAGGAACCTTCCTACTATTGTGCTTACAGAAATGTTGTCTGATATTCCTTTAATGCCAGGCCGCAGGCAACAGATACCTCTGACTTGTAGTTCGATTTTTACGCCTGCCATAGAAGCACGGTAGAGTGCTTGAATCATCTCCTCGTCCTGGATGGCATTGAGTTTCAGAACAATGCGACCATCACGGTATTCCTGTTGTCTCTTGATCTCGCGCTCGATGAGTGAGATGATTCCACGCCTAATGTACTTAGGTGATACCAGCAGGTGATTGTATGCCATGTATCTCGAATACCCGGTCAGACTGTTGAAGAGGTTTGAAACATCAGATCCTATCTCCGGGTTCGCGGTGAAAAGGCCAATATCGGTATAAATTCTGGCAGTAGATGCGTTGTAGTTGCCAGTTCCCATATGGACATACCTTACAATCCCGTCCCGTTCACGTCTGACCACCAGACAAAGTTTTGAGTGAACTTTCAGGCCCATAATCCCGAATACAACATGGACACCTGCATGTTCCAGAGCTTTGGCCCAACCGATGTTGTTCTCCTCGTCAAACCGGGCTTTAAGTTCTACAACTACAGAGACAGCTTTTCCCATCTCCCTGGCATCTAAAAGAGCCCTCACTATCGGAGAACGGGTCCCTGTCCTGTACAGGGTCATCTTTATGGCGAGTACATCTGGATCCTTTGCTGCCTGATTGAGAAAGTTGACTACTGGCTGAAAGCTTTCGTATGGGTGAAAGAGCATTATATCCCGGGATCGAATGACGTTAAATATTGCCTTCTCATTTTCCAGGGCTTTCGGGATACTTGGGACAAACGGGGCATCTTTTAGATCCGGCCGGTCAAGGTCAAGCATACACATAAGATCAGCCATCCCGATAGGGCCGGCGATCCTGTAGAACATATGCGGGTGCTTAACGAGTTTCTCCCCCATCATACCACAGACCGTCTGGTCCATCCAGGATGAGACCTCAATTCTGGAAGGAACACCTACCCACCGTCTTCCAACTGATTCCTCAACAGCAGTCAGGAGATCGTCGGCTTCATCCTCCTCTATCTCTATATCAGCATCACGGGTAACCCTGAATGGGTATGATGCCCTTACTTCAAGACCCGGAAAGAGAAGGTCAAGATTTGAAGATATCACGTCTTCCAGGAAGATGAGTTCTATTCCTCCCGGGGCCCTCGGTCCATTATCAGTACCAGGGATCTTTAAAAGTCGTGGGAAGAGTTTGTTTGGAATTTTGATCCTGGCAAAGAGATCCTCCTCCCCCCCCCGTTCCCTGACAATGATTGCAAGATTGAGTGCGAGGTTTGAGATAAATGGAAATGGGTGCGATTTATCAAATGCAAGGGGGGTGAGAACCGGGAATATCTCCTTGATGAAGTATGTTCTGAGTTCACGTTTCTGCTGTTCGTCAAGTGTCTCGTATGTATGGATGACAATTCCATGCTCTCTGAGTTCTGGTATGATTTCATCATGCCAGACAGTCACCTGTTCTTCAAGCAGGGGGAAAAGGTCTTCATAAATCTTATCAAGAATTCGAGCCGGTGTAAGCCCGTCAGGAGGGGCCTTAAGGACACCCTCGTCAAGCTGGCGATGTAGACCTGAAACCCTGATCATGAAGAATTCATCTAAATTATTTGAGAAGATAGCAAGGAATTTGACCCGTTCAAGCAGGGGATGACTTTTGTCTTTTGCCTCGTCAAGCACATGCCTGTTGAACTGGAGCCAGGAGAGCTCCCTGTTGATGTAGTATGATGGATCTTGCAGGATACTATCATTGTCCAGGCTCTTTCCTTCAGCTAAAAGAGGCTCATCCCGATTCATTATCAGGATATAAGAGAGCAAATGGTGATAATTCTTGCGATAAAATGAGGATGATGCCTAACTTTTCCTGATATCCAAAAAGTAGAAACGAAATGAATTGAGACTAATTTTAAAAAAATCTTCACGTTTTTTTTTGATAATTACATTCGCACTATATGGGCAATATGTCGTTGATTCCTTTGAATAACTAAATTACGAAAATTTTCACTACCTCATTTCGGATAATTTTTTTTGGATTCAACCGCTCTTGTTTAGAATGTGCAATGATCATGGATAGTTGCCTCTGTCAGGCACGCTTATCACATTTTGATTATTGTGGAAATGAGTTTTCAGAATTACTGTACATATATTAAAAATAATCTTAAGGTTTTATGTTGGCAATCACCTGGACTACTCATGAATATGTTTAAAAATGGAGTTTAAAAACAAATTATATATTTTCCTAACGGTTTACCAATCGGGTTGGGATTCTCATTTATAAAATGGAATTTGAACTGATTGCATGATATATCGGGATAGACCGTAAGTACTCTCTATTGAACGATTTTTCCACTGATAATTCTACATATTTGACCTTCATGAGGATTTTTTTAATTGATTCTCGCTCTGAACCCGATAGTAAGGCGATTTTTGATCCCCCTACTGCAGTCTCACCTGCAAGGACTACCAGATCAGGGTCAACTTGTGGGATAAGTTCAAGGCTCATCGCATTTTCAATATTGATATGAGTTCCAAAAGAACCAGCCAGCCATATTCTGGAGATTTCTGATTGGGAGATACCAAATTTTTCTAACAGGATTGTCCATCCTGCCCGGAGAGATCCTTTTGCGAGCAAAAATTCATTAATATCCTTTTCTGTGATCGTTATATCCCGATCTGTATCTGTCTCTTCTTTTGGAACTACCAGAAATTCAGGAACTACTCTTTTTATTATCCTGGGATGAGAAAGGTCAGTAAATTTTCCATTCTTTGTAATGATTCCAGCAGAAAACAATTCAGCAACAAGATCAATAATTCCGCTACCGCATATCCCTTTGGGTTTTCGGTTACCAATGGTTGTGTAGTTGAGTTTTCCATCCTCTATTGAGATAGTCTCAATTGCTCCTCCAACAGCTTTCATCCCGGCACTTATATGAGCACCTTCAAATGAAGGTCCAGAGGGAGCAGAACATACGAGGATTTTTTCCGAGTTTCCTACCATTATCTCTGAGTTAGTCCCGATATCTATCAGAAGACTATATTCAGATTTTTCATATATTCTGGTAAGCATGAGATCAGCCACTGCATCTGATCCAACATAACCAGCAATAAGTGGAAGTGAGGTGACTTTGCCTTCAGGAAGAATTTCAAGACCAAGATCACGTGATGGAAAACTGACCTGAGATTTTAATCCCGGGAGAAAAGGAGAGACACCTATGAATTTAGGATTAATTCCCAGAAAGAGATGGTGCATTACTGTATTTCCGTCAAAGACAATCTCATAGATTTTATCCTTTTCAATCCCCGCTTTTTCTGACATCTTTATGATTAGCGCATTAATTGTATCGATTACAAGGGATTGGATTTTTTTAAGATTTTTCGGGTTTTTTGCTGCAAAGGTAATCCGTGAAACTACATCTTCTCCATACATTATCTGCGGGTTTTCTGCATGTTCTTCTGCGATTGTAACCCCATTTAAGAGATCTACAAGATGACAGATGATCTTGGAGGAGCCAATATCGATGGCAACTCCATACATTTCTGTTGTTGTGTTTCCGGACTCAAGGGCAATGAGATCATTATTGCAGAAGACGGCCGTAATATTCCATTCAGCAGCTCGGAGGATTGCCGGCAGATTTGTTAGGATCGATAATGGAATCTGGTTGAAAATTCTCCCGACTCCAATTGTGAGTCGTTCAAGATCCGGTAATGTGTCTTCTAGAGATGGCCGGGGGAGTTGACATTGAACTTTTTGTATAACTGGTGAAAGGCTGATTCTACCTTCTAATGCGGTGCCAGATATTTCACGTGCCTCGTTTCGGCTTTCCTTCGGTATATAAATCGTGGCAGTCCCTGACAGAATTTTTACCTGGCATGCAAGCCTGATATTTTGTGCTATTTCTTCTGCTGTCAGAAATTTCAGTTCTTTATCTGTTGGTGGTGAAATAGATCCGTATTTTTTTGCGATTTGAATCCGGCATTTCCCACATACTCCAATCCCACCACAATCACTTCTTAATGTGATACCGGCGTTTTGGGATATTTCTAGAACTGATCGAGGGGAATCTGTGATCATTTTCCCTTCTGGTTCAAAGGTAATGGTAACTTTACCTGTCATATCTGGGCTGATTACAATGTGATGTATTCCTTCATCCGGTAGGCATACCTATATGAGGTGTCTATCGTATAAACCGCTGGAAAAACGTAGGCACTATCTTCTACTGGTCCATAGAGGAGGAAATCTGAACCAAGAATTACTGGCATGAGGTTTGCAACAATGTCAGCAGATTTCACTGCATCTTTCCCAAATAAATTCTTCACACCTGACCAGGTTGATATTGCATTATGTGCTGCTGAGCCACAGGGAAGGCCAAACCTGTTTTTTATTTCGATTGCTGCTTTTCCTGATGGAGTGAGGCTTGGAACATCCATAACAAAAGTATCAACAAAAATCTTTGAGACTCCTAAATTAGCGAGTTGTGGTGCAAATCGTTCAACCACGGCCACCCGCTCTGTTGAACTCGTTATTTTTTTCGTATATGCAAGTAGAATTACCGCTTGTGTTCCATTCTTTTTAAGTGCATCCAATTCAGCATCTTTCGTCTCAATCGATACGGAGTTGTATATCATCCGGTCTTGCAGACCGGCTTCTTTTACGTATTCAACAGCAGCGATTTTTACATCTGCACTTGGAGAATCGATAAGAAATGGCTTTTCACTTGCTGCTGCCACAAAGTCGATATATTTTTTGATTGCTTCAGGTGTTGAACCCACGATATCAAGGAGTGCTGGATTTCCGGTTTTATCACCAAGTTCTGCCTGTTTTTTAATTAACGCATCAGCAGCTTCCTTATCAAAAATCCCTGCCCTTTCGTCATGAACAATTTTATGACGGGAATAAAATATGCTTCCAACCAGAGTAGTCGGTACCTCTCCTGGTTGCCCTCCAATTTTAACTCCGGCAATTTCGTATTTTTTCTGTTCGGCTTGAAATAAAAACATTGGATTCACATTACCTGTTGCTTTTTAATTCCACGTGGTTAAATCCCGTGTTGATTTCTACAACAATATCTCATACAGATAGTGCTGGAGAGAGGATGAATACCTTGTGTATACGTGATGTACATCACAGTTCAAAGATTGTAAAATAGCAGCCTCTGACACCGATAATCAAATATCTTACCTATGTGGTGAGTATAATGCAACCTATTGTGGAGGCATTTGTCATTCCTCTTGAATAACACAGTAACACACCGGACCTGAGAAAATAGTTTTGTGATAGATGGCTTAATGGGTATGTATGGGCCATATGTTTATTACCTAATTAATTAGTTATAGATTAAACGTTACGCCTGTCTGTTGACGTACTAATAAAATCTCTGGAGGCAGATAGATGAATTACAAGAGATTGCATTATTTTTAGAGTTCTTTTATAAAGACGGAGAATAACAGGTTGTAAATTATGGTAATGTTCCTGAAAAGAATGAGAGATAGTAAACCTTCGTACGTCGTGTATCCCAGTAGGAGAAGTGAATAATGACTAATTTAAATGAAGATTTTATCAATGCCCTTGTTGATCTTGATGAAACAACATGTATAGACCTCCTTAATCAGCGAATCGCTGCAAAGGAAAATCCTATGAATATCCTCGAAGATGTTCGAAAATCAACTGACATTGTAGGCAAAAGATTCGAGGAAGGCAGGTATTTTGTTTCAGATCTGATGATGGCAGGCGAAATTCTCTCCCAGATTATGGTGATATTAAAGCCTCTCTTTGGAGAACATAAAATTGCCAGTAAAGGTTTGATCGTAGTCGGAACTGTGCAGGGGGATGTGCATGACATCGGAAAAAATATTGTTGCTGCCCTCCTTGAAGCCGAAGGCTTTGATGTAGTGGACATTGGTGTAGATCAACCACCTGAAGAATTTGTAAAAGCTATCAGGGAACATCATCCGAAGGTCGTGAGTTTGAGTGGGCTTTTAACCGAGGCTATTGAATCGATGAAAACTACTATTGAAGCAATCAAGGCAGCCGGGCTCAGAGATCAGGTTAAGATTGTCATTGGTGGTGGAAGATGTGATGAGGAGGCTCGGGAATATACCACGGCTGATGCATGGGCTGATGATGCAGCGGTTGGTGTAAGGAAGATCAAAGAACTGGCAGGAGTGTGACTGGCAATGGATGGTACTCAAATTTACCATGAAAAACTGAGTCGGTTGGAAAACGTCATTTACGGTAAAGAACCGGACCGGGTTCCAATCACCGCGATGATGTCTCTTTTCCATGCCCGGTATGCAGGGTATACTGCAAAGGATATATACTTTGATTATACCAAGAACCATGATGCTGCGATAAAAACGGCAAAAGATTTTGATTTTGATTCTCTCCTGATATTGAACGGGCTTGAAGGCACCAACATGTCACTGACCTTCATGAAAAATGCCCCAGAACTTGCATCCGGTGCCCGTTTCATGCTTGCTACCTATCATGCTATTTTGAATGATGCCTATACCAAATGGCCTGGTTCAGAGCTCGATGATAATGCCCATCCCCAGTTTCTTGGCAAAGAGATCATGAAACAGGATGAATATGATCAGTTTATTGCGGATCCTGCAGATTTTCTTAATCGCGTTGCATTACCCCGGACTTGTTCAGCTCTTCGCGATCCCGGTTCACCTGAAGCTAACGCTGCGATGCTTAAATTTGGAGCTGAGATCGGGAAGGCCGGGGCTGCACAGGGAGCGCTTATCGGAGAACTTGGGAAGATGGGTATTCCCACCTTCCCAACTGCATGGAGTTATGCACCTCTCGATGTGATGAGCGACTTTCTGCGTGATATAAAAAATATCGTGCTTGACATGTACCGCAAGCCTGATTATGTAAAAAAATCAGCCGATGCACTTGTACCACTGCTCACAGAATCTGCAAAACTTACCGGGAATGTCCCACCTGAAGTAAAAAAGGCCCTTGGAACAAATATTGTTGAATGTTTCTTCCCATTACATCTCAACGAGTACCTTAACCCGAAGATGTACGATGAGTTCTATTGGCCATCCTTGAAAGCAGTCCTTCTGGAAGTTATTAAAATGGGACAGACACCATACATCCTCTTTGAAGGTCGCCACGATGCTCATCTTGAGACTCTGCTTGAACTTCCAAAAGGCAAAGTTGTTGGTGTCTTTGATAAAACAGATCCCCGAAAGGTCAGAGAAGTTCTTGATGACCAAATAATTCTGGTATCAGGTCCACCGAATTCCCTCCTTATTGGAAGCAATCCACAAAAGATCGATGATTATATGAAATCCATGCTTGGTGATTGTAAATCCGGAGGGATGATGATTTATCCGGGAGTTGATGGTGGAATTTCAGGAGATGCAAGACCTGAAAATGTTCAGGCATTAATCCAGGCGGTAAAAAAATACGGGGAGTACTGATACGCATATTCTGTTTGTGGTTTAATACAACCGCAAACAAATCTGTTTTGACTGGTTACCTGCTCAATTCAATTATTTTGTACAGAATACATAGTGAATTAAAGGTTAGGCCATGTATCCGCATTTTCTGGAGTATCTACTTTACTTTCGTAATGGAAATCTTTCTGGATAGTTTTGATATATCCGTTTGCACTGGTGTGGTCTTTCAGCGAGATCTCTGCCGATACATTGGTGTCATTGCCTCTGGCTTCCATGAGGTGTGCACCAATATCAATGCTCACTCCTCCAAGTGCATACTGGTTTAGGAGCGGATCTCCTGAAGGCGTGGAACTCTGAACATCAGTTGGTTCGTTCGGGTTTTCAGTGCCGCTGTACATCCCCTGGATGTTTCCCTGAATATTTTGTGTTGAACCTGTCGAATCTGCCTCTGTTTTCTCCATGGTCTCATTGGAGTCGACGGATCTGCTCAAATTTGTTTCCAGATTGGAACTGACGTTCACAGTACCGTTGATGGTATTATTGGTTGAATTCAAAGAGAGGTTCATACCTGATGGTGATGTGTTCCCATCGGCAGATGTACTTCCAATCAATACAGCAATGAAGACACCAAGCATAAGGAGTGTTATGAGTATTGGGCGGGTATCCATGATATTACACCTTTTTGACCTGAAGAACCTGCAGGTCGCTGTTCACACGTTGGTAGCCACCATATGAAGATTTTGTGGTGTTTGCCACATTCTGGGGTTTCATTCAAGAAAATTTGAATTCATTCAGGAAGAAGGTTGTAGTCTGGGTCAAGATCACGAAGGACTGCCAGAGAATAGTATCTAAAGAAGGTGATCACTGGGACCAGAAGAAAAAGGGAAATGAGAATCATTACCCCGGTACCGGCTCCAAACATAATGATTTCTGAATTGCCTTGGTCTGGGGTGAGCCCGGAACCAATAGAAATCGCCATATTGATGAGGCCGAGAGGGATACTAATCAGGAAGATGACAATTCCAAGAATTATCCCGGTAACAAAGATGAGTAGGATTTTAAGGCCTGTGTAGATTCCCGCCTCCCTCCATCGCCCTGAAAAGAGTCTGATGGTCTTGTTCCATCCGGAAATAATGCCTGAATCATCGACAATCATCACAGGAACGACGAAGTCACCAGTAAGAATGGCAATAATCCACACAGGGATGAGCACAATGAGCGATATAAGCAAGGTCTCTATCAGCAGGATCAAGAATCGTATAAGATCAAAGTACCCTCCCTGCATGCCTGGAATAAGAATTTGGATCATTAAAAAGATCATGGTTATTAGAATAACCAGAAGTAAAACCAGATAAAATCCGACGAGCCTGATCCCTTTTCCCCACCGCAACCGCATTGTTCTGGTGAGCTGGATATTACCTGATGATAAACAGTCCACAAAGATAAACTGAAGTATCGAACTGATCATCACATATATGGCTCCTGTCACAATTATCCCGGCAGCGAGTGTGATAAGGATATCCATATAACCAGAGACTGCAGCCGGGCTGGAAATATCTGTAATTTTTGATAATCCTGTGTCAGTTTTAAATGGATTAATTACAACTCCACCAAGAAAGAGTGCAATTATCGCAAGCCGTATCCAGACTCCAGGGCGTAGAGGCCAAAGCAGATTCCAGGTCCTGGTTAATGCCTCATCGATGACAGTTGCTATATCAGGTCCCATTTTTTCTTCTGCCCTTTTGGATATTATGGTCATCAGTGATGATATACCTGCATCGGAGCCGATCATCCATATCCCGGAGTGGGCAGGAATTACATTGTGGCCTGGTTTTACAGATAGAATTTCCCAGGTATACGATCTGGGCGTGAAAATCATTGAACAGGGCAGAATCTGGTTTTAGTCTTGAGGTAAAATAGTCCTGCATCTGCTGATACGATTCATCTCTAGTAAACCATCCGATCCTTGAACCTATCCTCCGGGTGTACGCGTCGACAACAAAGATCGGTTTGTTACAGGCATAAAGCAGGATAGAGTCAACGGTTTCAGGGCCGAATCCCTTGAGGTCAAGAAGGAGTCTGCGGAGGGTATTAGTATCCTCCCTGTTCATCCGGTCGATGTCCCCATTATACTGATCTAAAAAGAACCTGGCAAATATCTGCAGTCGTTCTGCTTTCTGATTATAATATCGTGAAGATTTGATATGGGCGGCGATGATTTCCTGAGGACTCGAGAGAATTTGTTTGGGATTTAGAAGTCCTTCATCTTTTAGTGCCTGAACTGCCTGTGATGCACCATTCCATGAGACATTTTGAGCAAGTACAGCACCAACTATGGTCTCAAACCACCCTTCTGCAGGCCACCATCCACGCTCGCCAAACGAAGAACGAAGAGTTTGGTAATATACACAAAGATCCTCTCCGGTAACTTCCCGTGAATGTTCTGCTTTAGTTTCCATTTAAGCACCGGTTAAAAGGATTCTCAAAACCAGCCTGATTGCCTCTCCCATGCTGCAAACCTTTGGCGCAGCATGTGTAGTTCCTCTTCGGTGAGGTCCTTTCCATGTCGCCTCGCAAAAATTCTGACCAGTTGTTCAGCAATATTCTCTGCAACTGCCCGTTCGCGGCAGGTAACATACACTCTGGTCCCTTCTAGAGCAGTGGTCACGCCACACACCGGGCAGAGCATATGATGCCGGTAATCGGGCGCAGTCATCATATGTGAGCAACCCCCGCACCTGATCACCAGAAACATGGTTTGAACCTTAGATCTTCAGTTCCTGATGAATCTTCCGGGTACTTCAGAGAATGAGTATAGGAATCATACCCCACCTCTGAAAGACATAAACAAAATTGATATATGAGATTACTGTTGCATCCCCTAAGAACAGGCATATTTATGGATTCTTCAATTTCTGTAACCGGCCTTAAAGGATTACCTCTCATACAAAAAGGGGACGATATTGCAGCATTGATCTGCAACACTGTCAGGCTTTTAGATGGTGACATACTTTGTATAGCCACCACGATTGTCTCCAAAGCAAACGGGTACTCCCGGCTACTTGAAGACGTCATTCCGGGAGAACAGGCATGCTCTATTGCATCAGTTACCGGTGAAGATCCAAGATTTCTCCAGGTCGTTCTCGATCAGGCCGTTGATATTATTATCGAGACTCCTTTCACGTTGACATCTCTTCCCTGTGGGCATGTAGGGGTCAGGTCAGGGGTTGATGCAAGTAATGTTGAACATGGCTATGCTGTCTATCTCCCACCTGATCCGATGGGCGAAGCTTCACGGATAGCTGAAAGAATTCGTGAAATATCAGGAGTTTCCTGTAGGGTTATCCTGACAGATACCTGTGGTCGTGCATTCAGGCGTGGGCAGACCGGCCATGCAATTGGATGGAGCGGTATGACTGCAATTAGAGATTTTAGAGGTGATTGTGATCTCTTTGGAAAAGTACTTGAGATCACAGAAGAAGCAGTGATCGATGAGATAGCCGGATTCTCTAACTTTGTGATGGGTGAGAGTAATAATGGAGTTCCTGTTGTACTATTCAGGGGCTGCCCTGCGTGGTCTGGCCACGATGAAATGTACTTCACAAAGCAGGAGGACATCATCAGACGTTCACTCCAAAAAGAAAAGTGTTAGAATTTGATCAGGTTAGCAGCGAAGATGATAACTGCAACACCAACTGCAACACCAAGCACTACATAGGGGCTGATATGGACTGCCCGCCGGTCTTCACTGTCATAATAATTGACGAGACCGGCAGAAGATATAAGTCTTCCACCCGCTTTCTTTGCCATACGTATAATTCGACGACTGATTATTTAAAAGGAGGTTCAGAGGTCTTCATTGATGGATGAGAAGTTCTATAGTGGAATGGCAATCCTTGGTGAGCCACTTGCTCCACGTCCTGTTACCATTGTTGTCAGGAACGGTATAATCGATAAGATAGAGGATGAGAAGCATGTCCCAAACCGATGGATCTGTCCGGCATTCTTTAACGCACATACTCATCTTGGTGACACAGTTGCAATGGATCTTCCCTGTTCAGGTGATCTTGAGTCTCTTGTTACCCCTCCGAGTGGTCTTAAACACAGGATTCTGGTAGAAACTCCTCCGGATCTTCTAACTAATGGAATGAAAAGTTCTGTCAGATCCATGGTTCGATGTGGTACTGCAGGATTTGTTGATTTCAGGGAAGGAGGTGTGGCAGGAGTGTCATTCCTCCGGGAGGCATGCAAAGATCTCCCATGCCGGCCGGTTATCCTTGGTCGGGAAGGTGGCGAAAGAATCAGCGATGGTGCAGGTATCAGTAGTGCCCGGGATATCAATTCGTATGCAGAAATAGTCACCCGGATGAGACGAGACGGAAAACTGGTAGCCTTTCATGCCGGTGAAAAAGATGGTAGTGATATCGATGCTGCCCTTGCATGTGAACCTGACCTTCTGGTACATTGTACCCATGCGGCACCCTCTCAGATAAGAGCAATTGCTGATGCCGGAATACCTATAGTTATCTGCCCGCGGTCTAACTTTCTCCTCAAAGTAACCGGTTCAGCAGATCACCCTCCGGTACGTGAGATGATTAAGCAGGGTGTTCGCATCCTTATCGGCACGGATAATGCCATGTTTGTTCAACCAGACATTATGCATGAGATTTCATTTGCACATACGATCTATCAAATCCCCCCTGTAGACCTCCTTGATTCTGCCACAACTGGTTTTGATGCTGCGGGAATAAATCACTCAATTAAGGAAGGAAATCCAGTAAATTTCAATATTTTTGATATTTCAGATTCTAATTTGCAATTCTCCCACGATCCTGTTGCAAGCATTGTAAAACGGTCTCCTGCTGACCGAATCTGCGCAAGAGTTTTTTATATAGAATCGAAATTAATTGAACAGCCTTTAGGAGGGGGACCACATGTATAAAACGATTCTTGTTGCGATTGACGGATCTGCAGTAAGTGAACAAGCGTTCGAAGCTGCCGTTGAGCAGGCTCGTGCCTGGAAAGCAAACCTGCATGCGGTCTACGTCGTCGAGACCGGCCTGTTTACCGATATCCCGGCAGACAGTAAACTCGAAGTGATGTACAGCCTGCTTGAGCAGGAGGGTTCCGGAGCCCTGGACCGGGTTAAAGAGATTGCGAAGAAGAAGAATATTGATGTACAGACCCACTTTGAACAGGGCCATGCAGGAGATACGATTATTTCAACAGGTCAGAAGCTGAATGCAGATCTGATTGTAATGGGGTCACACGGAAAGAGTAACGTGGATCGTCTCCTTCTTGGAAGTGTTAGTTCATTTGTGGTAGAACACAGTTCTGTCTCAGTTCTGGTGGTGAGATCATAACAACGGCTCATCTGGTATCTGACTACATGACGACTGATGTCGTCACTGTGGAAATTCCAGGAAACCGTGATGATGTTCTTAAAATTTTGAAACGAACCGGAATCAGTGGTGTGCCTGTTCTCAAAGAAGGGAGATTGGTTGGGATCATTACAAGAAAGGATCTTCTCCACAAGCCTGAAGAGAACCAGCTTGCCCTGTTGATGACTCCAAGTCCACTCACAATCCTGGCAGATGCAACAATCTTTGAGGCTGCAAAGATGATGTCAGACAACAACGTCCGCCGTCTACCTGTTGTAGATTCCGCGGGTGAATTGATTGGTTTGATTAGTGTTGCAGATCTGGTGCTGGCCATTGCCAGGATGAAGATTGAAGAAGAGATAAAAGATCGTCTGACAAGCCATACCTTTGCCCTCTGGGAAGAGACTCCTTTACCATTAGTTGGCAGGATCATGGAAATATCAGGCTTTGAAGCGATTCCAATATTAAATAAGGAGAGCAAACTGCAGGGAATCATATCAGAGCGTGACCTGATTCGGTGTGCTATGATAGAGGACTCTGTCGAGACTTCAGATCTCTCTACAACCGGGACCGATGATGATGAATGGACCTGGGAGAGTATCAGGGATGTCCATCATATCAGTTATGGTATTTCACGGGTACAGCTCCCGAACCGGCCAGTCAAGCTCGCAATGGTAACAAGTGTTGTCATGGTTCCCCCAAATGCAGAAGTTAGTGAATGTGCCCTAAAGATGAAACGGGCCCGTGTTGACCAGCTTCCTGTGGTGAATGGGGATAACCGGCTTAAGAGTGTTCTCTTTGATCGGGATCTCATCAAAGTTCTTCTTGATGAGAAATACCAATAACAATCTTTAAATTATTGCAGGATGCTCTTAGCATAGGCATTTTTGCACCCTGCAATCCTTCTGCACTGCATTTATATTATTCCTGGTGTTTGCTATGGCAGAACAGAATGAAACAATGAAAGGAACAACTACCGTCGGCATTGTATTTGAAGACGGAGTTGTGCTCGCCAGCGAAAGGCGGGCAACGATGGGCTTTTTGATCTCCAATAAGACTGCAAAGAAGATCTACCAGATTGGGTCCAGAATTGGTCTCACTACTGCTGGTGGTGTTGGTGATGCTCAGCAACTGGCAAGACTCATGACTGTCGAGGCAAATCTCTATGAGATTCGCCGTGGCAAAAATTTGTCTGTCAGTGCTGCATCAACACTTCTTTCTAACATTCTGCACGGAAACCGGTATTACCCGTATTATGTGCAGCTTCTTATCGGTGGTGTTGATGAATCCGGCCCGGTGCTCTTCTCTGTGGATGCTGTTGGTGGTTCTTCTCGTGAAGATAAGATCGTCGCCACCGGTTCAGGATCTCCAATGGCATACGGTGTCCTTGAAGACCGGTTCAAACCTGCCATGAGTGAGAAGGAAGCATCTGAGCTTGCTATACGTGCATTACGGTCTGCAATCAAGCGTGATGCAGGTTCAGGAGAGAGTATGGCAGTTGTAGTTATCACGAAAGAAGCTTATCGTGAGTTATCTGAAACTGAAGTCAGCCAGTTAATACCAAATTAAATATCCATTTTCAAGTTTTTTTACTGCTTTTTTTAGGACGGTTGTAATGTTAATCGAGGAACGACTCAAAGAACTGCACGAGAAGATCAAACGTAAGGTACCAAAAGGTATCACTGTTGCATCGGTAGAGTTTGAAGGACCTGAACTGGTCATCTACACAGATGATCCGAAAAGTTTCGCTGACCAGGACGATCTAATAAAAATCCTTGCCCGGGAACTTCGCAAGCGAATCGTGGTACGGCCAACGATTCTGGAAGATCCGGAACGGGCTGTTACTGCTATCAAAGAAGTTGTTGGAGATAACGCAGGTATCACAGACATATTTTTTGAACAGGATACCGGCGAAGTG
This sequence comes from Methanospirillum lacunae, assembly GCF_003173355.1. Lineage (NCBI taxonomy): Archaea > Methanobacteriati > Methanobacteriota > Methanomicrobia > Methanomicrobiales > Methanospirillaceae > Methanospirillum > Methanospirillum lacunae. The sequence continues at coordinate 172,717 of NZ_QGMY01000002.1, forward strand.
CTCATCGAGGCTGAAAAGCCTGGTGTGGTCATTGGAAAGAATGGTGCTACACTCCGCGATATTACCAAGGAGATTGGATGGACTCCCAAGGTCGTACGGACACCTCCTATTGAGTCCTCAACTGTTAAGCAGGTCCGGCAGTATCTCCGTGCAGCCCATCAGGAGCGTAAAGAACTGCTCCGACGGATAGGGAGACGGATCCACCGTGATGTCATTGCCAAAGACCAGTGGATCAGAGTCACTACCCTTGGCTGTTGTCGTGAGGTCGGTCGTGCAGCCTTTCTTCTCTCAACTCCTGAGAGTCGTATCCTCATTGATTGCGGTGAAAATCCAGGGAATTCAACATCAACACCATATCTCTATGTTCCTGAGATTCACCCACTCACACAGCTTGATGCAGTGGTTCTCACCCATGCTCACCTTGATCATTGCGCTTATATCCCGCTTCTTTACAAGTACGGATACACTGGCCCGGTCTATTCTACTCCACCAACCCGTGATCTTGCAGCAATGCTCCAACTTGATTACCTTGATGTGATGAACAAGGAAGGGAACACCATTCCCTATTCATCGAACGAGGTTAAGGAGTACATCAAGCACTCGATTGTCATCAATTATGGCTGTGTTACTGATATCGCTCCTGACATTAAACTGACCTTCCATAATGCAGGACACATCCTGGGATCTGCAATAGCCCATTTCCACATCGGTGACGGACTCTACAATGTTGCATTTACCGGAGATATCCATTATGGCAAGAGCAGACTCTTCAATGCTGCAACAAACCATTTCCCACGACTCGAAGCTCTGCTTATGGAGTCTACATACGGTGGTGCAGGCGACATGCAACCACCGCGTGCAGAGGCTGAAGAGAAACTCTATAGTATTATCAGCGATGTGATCGGCCGTGGTGGCAAGGTTATTATCCCTGCATTCTCAGTCGGTCGTTCACAGGAGGTCATGCTTGCTATTGAAGAGGGTATCAGACTTGAAAAACTTCCAAAGATGAAAGTATACCTGGACGGGATGATCAAGGAAGCAACCGCAATTCATACAACCTATCCGGAGTATCTAAACTCTGATCTCAGAAACCTCATCTTCAAAGAGGGTCTCAATCCATTCCTTTCTGACTGCTTTGAACAGGTTGACTCACCTGATAAGAGGGAGAAAGTCATAACCGGGGATCCCTGTGTGGTTATTACAACCAGTGGTATGCTAAATGGCGGTCCGGTTATGGAGTACTTGCGTAGTCTTGGTTCAGATGAACGATGTGCCCTTGTCTTTGTAGGCTACCAGGCAGATGGGACACTCGGTCGTCGTATCCAGAAAGGATGGCGTGAGATACCGATTGGCAACAGAGAGACACTCGTTATCAACCTCGAATGTTTCACGGTTGATGGGTTCTCAGGTCACTCTGACCGGAGGCAACTTATGAACTTCGTCTCCCATATGCAGCCTAAACCTGAAAAAATTTTCACTATTCATGGAGAGGAGAGTAAGACTCTGGACCTTGCAAGTTCCATTTACAAAAAATACCATATCCAGACCATGGCTCCGATGAACCTGGAAACCTATCGCCTTGTCTAATAAGATCGGTGATGAGATGACCCGATCAAATCTCTTTCTTTTCAGTCTTTTTTTTGGTGTTGCCTCCCTGATGGCTCTTTCAAATGCGATAATTCCAATTTTGCCAAGTCTTAATGGTGCATTACAGATTCAGGCATTTATCTACTCTGCATATTTCTTTGGAGCCATGATAACCACTCTTCCGGGTGGTATCATCAGTGATCGTATCGGTCAGTTTCGGGTCGTCACTGCCGGTATGATACTAACTGTACTATCTGGTGTATTTTTGGCAATGGTTAGCGATCCGGTGTTGATCCTGCTCATCAGGTTGGCTGAAGGAGTCGGCGCAGGTTTGTTTGTTTCCGCATCACTCTCCTGGATAAATTATCAGAAAGAGCATGCAAGATTCTCCGGCATTTTCATGGCGTTGCTTAACCTGGGGCTCCTGCTTGGACTTGTGGGAGGAGGCTGGATCACAAGTATCTTTGGTGATCTCACTGCCGGAATAATTTTTTTCACAATAATCTCTGTGGTACCGGTTATCTCCCTGCTCTTCTGTTTCGGAATAAGAAACCCAGATTTTACAGACACATCAGCCTTGGCACGTGAGGATTCACAGCAGGGATGGCATCCCCTCTTCTCTGATGTCTCCAACATGATCCGAAGACAGGCACCACTCTGGTTCTCGGTCATTGTGCTCCTTGGAATTACTGGTTTTGTCCAGGCACTTTACCCGGATCTGTCAGGACTTCCGGCAGCAGAGGTTGGAACCGCTCTTGCGGTTATGAACCTTGCAACAATCATCTCATCAATAGCTGCTCCCTGGTTCAGAATTGAACCTGTGCTCTTGATCAGGATTTCTGCAGTTCTTATGGCAATTCTGGTACTGGTTTTTGTCCAGTATCCCTCATCAATTTTTATCATGGGTTTTGTTGCAGGCCTTGTCATGATATCACAGATAAGGTACCTTGCGATGGCAGAAAGGAAACAAGGGGTCGCGATGGGTCTTTATACCACAGCAAGTTATGCCGGTATGACTTTTCTTCCTTCAATTGGAGGGTATATTGCAGGTTTCTTCTCAGTATCAGTTGCAGCCAGTCTGATTGCCCTGCTTGCTGGCATTTGTGTCATAACAATCGGATCCTGCAAGTGCAGAGGATTTGACGGATCAAACGAGGCGTAATATGCCCTTCCTCCCATCTCCTGTTCCTCTTGATTCAAAATCATCTCTTGACAAACAACAGAGAGCATGGGATAAGAGGTACTGTGAGAAAGGGAGACAATGGGGAAATGCTCCTGTAGAATTTATTCAACCCCGCCCTTGTGGAACTGTCCTTGAACTGGGAGTTGGCGACGGGAAGAACCTTCGTGTCAGAGATAGTAACAATTGCTTCTGTATCGGGCTTGATTTTTCATCAGCAGCCCTACAGATCTGCAGAACTGATCCAGAACTTTCTGATGTTCATCTGCTACTTGGCGATGTATGCAGGATTCCGGTAAAAAATGCCTTAGTGAATCTTGTGTATGCCCATCACATTCTTGGCCATCTTTCTTCACCTCTTCAACCTCTTTTGATGGATGAGATCTTTCGTGTACTAAGGCCAGGAGGCACTCTTGCTCTGACAGTTTTTGCATCAGGTGATATGCGGGATGGCCAGGGTCTGGAAGTTGAGCATGCGATGTATCTTCGTGGAGATGGGATTATCACTCGGTATTTTACTCCTGATGAGATCAAATGTCTTGGGAAGCAATTTATTATTCTGGCAGTAAACCGGGAAGAATGGTATCTCTCAATCCGAGGCAAAAAGTTACTTCGAGCAGTACTGACTGCATTGCTTAAAAAGCCAGAATAGTACCTTACCGTAACACACGACAGTCTGCCCTGCATGTACCGGTAGCACCTCTAATACTCTAAAAACATGGCGTGTCGACACAGTCATAGCAGTATTGTTCTTGATCTATCTGTTTTCAACTAGATTTAATTCAGAAGAATCGTTGTTCACGTGTATGCCAGTTAGTCTGATGCATACTGAATAAGAAAAAATTATACGAAATGACACAAATAGTATCCTTATGCCTGACTTACTATCTGATCAAGAAGTTGAAGAACTTCAGGAACACGATCTTTCACGTATAGGTGTCTCTCTTCCTTCAAACCTTCTCAATAGCTTCGATCAGATCCTCAAGACCAGGGGTTATTCGTCTCGATCAGAAGGGATTCGAGACGCCATCAGATCATATATCCGTTATTATAAATGGATGGCTGATATAAACGGACCGCGTCAGGGTGTCATCACCATTGTATATGATCATCATCAACGGGGACTCATTGCCTCAATCACCGATATCCAACATGATTACATGGGATTAATTCAAGCGTCGCTGCATTCACATGTTTCACACAGCCGCTGTGTTGAGGTCCTACTTGTCAGGGGTGAGGCGAAAGAGGTCAAGGAAGTTGCAGAGCGTCTGATGGCTCAAAAAGGAGTCGAAACTGTCAAGCTCACAACAATTCCACTTGAGGGATAATCTTTCTTCTTTTCCGGATACTATATACCGGATTCGACTTTCCGTTTTGAGGATATCTGGATATGAGATCCTGATCAACATAATTCTATGATTCGATGCCCCACTCTGATCCTTATACTCCTGCTCCTGTGTATGGTCATGAGTATAGTCACACCTGCCTCTGCGGCAGGGATTCGTCACGATAATATCGGAGCTGTTCAGCTCTACAACCTGGCGGTGGATGAGGCAACTGCAGGCAACTTCACCCAGGCTGATAATCTTACTGCACAGGCCCTCTCGATCCAACCGAATTTTACCCTGGCTCTTGTCACCCGTGCAAGTGTACTCATGAACCTTCGAAACATGACCGGTGCAAAAGAAGTTCTTGACAAGGCAATGGCATTTGATCCTGAAGATGCAAATGTACTGGCAACTATGGCTTCGTTTAAACAACAGAACGGAGCAGATCGTGAGGCTCTCACATATGCATCTAAAGCTCTTGAGGCAAATCCAAACCTTACCGAAGCATGGATCATTAAAGGCACCGCTCATGGCTCTCTTGGAGAGTACGAAGAGGAGTTGAAGGCATCAGAGCAGGCTCTTGCCATTTCTCCTGATAATAAACTGGCCCAGTCTAATAAAGCATATGCAACAGGGATGTTAAACAATTCAAAGAAATCCCCTGTCAATCCTCTTATTCCTCTTGTTGCTCTTATATGTGGGGTTGTTCTGGCTATCGGGCGGCGCAGGTAACCAGGCAGGAATTTCTTTTATTTTTCATGATTCAGATCAGGTTTGACTGAATCCCGCTTTTTCTTTCTTTGGCAATACGCTCCCGTGCGGTAGCACAATATTCCTCTGATACATCGATGCCTATATAGCGTCTTCCAAGACGGGTGGCAACAGTTGCAGTGGTTCCAGCTCCACTGAATGGATCAAGAACGATATCCCCCTTATATGAAAAGAGTTTCATACATCGTTCAACGAGTTCCTCTGGAAACATGGCAGGATGATCATACTGTTTCATCCTTCGTTCAGGACCTATGGACCATTTTGCCACAACCCATGATTTGAACTCCTCGTCCGTGATATCGATATCCTCTTTCCGTCCTGTTTTTTTAAGGTCCCCTTTGCAGAATACCTCGATAAACTCCCATGTATATTTCAGGTACGGACTTGATGGGGATTTCCAACTGCCCCATGAAGTATATTTGCAGTTGTAGTTGTTCTTCTCCCATAGGATTTCGCCTTTCCAGATCATCTTCTGTTGCATAAAGAACGAGGAGATGAGGTGATGGAGAGGGATATAATCTGAAAAAAGGGGTTGGACATTGACAATAAATCTGCCGCCGTATGTGAGTACACGGATTCCTTCGGTAAATACTCTGAAAAGCTTGTCAAGGTATGCATTCCAGTCTACTCCATCATCTGTCTGATCGTATTCCATCCCGAAGTTGTATGGTGGTGATGTGACAATCAAATCGATGCAATTGTCAGGAAATGATCGCAGGACATCCTCGCTATCACCACAAACAATTGTATTCTCTCTTCCTTTTGGAATTGGATTTCGATCATGTGAAAACTGATGATCCCTGGTATAGTAATGGATCCCCCGTGTCGACTCTTTTTCTTTCCTGTCTGATACCTTTCGCTCGTCAGCATACCCAATATAGATCCGTTTTCCATATCTGATGCCATAACTACCGATTGAAAGGATCTCTTCGAGAAGTGAAGAGACCGGATCGGAGAGCCCTTCTCTCTCGTAAACCTTAGTTATACCTGTCTTTCTTCTGGCATCTTCTAAAATATCCCTGAAAGAATCAGGATCGAATGCTGCCAGGTATGCACAAAAGAGATCGTCTTCTATTGTGAACTTAAGATCTTGTGGAGAAAGAGAATGGTTCAGTGTCTGGATGAAATCTTTCTCATCTCCGCTAACCTGGTGTTTTACCTTAATAGTCAGTTTGAGAAATCCATCAACCTCTTCTATCTTCCTGCGACGACCCATAATTATCCTGTTCTGTACGTGTTAGAGTTCTGATCAGATATGTTCATGAGTCTAATTTTGAAATCCTGCGTAGAGTCTATAAGTGGGCAGGCTAGAATATTGAATAGATAACTTTTGATCAAGGATAGTTTGAATGGCCGATATGGTGAATTTTGAAATGACCACGTCGGCCCTACAAGAATGTTTCAATGCTCTGATACCCTTTCTTTCAAATCCGTTCTGTATTCTTGATATTGATCTGTGTGTAAAATACGCGAATCCCTCTTTCCTCGCACTCTTTCCTGAGAGTCTTTCAGATGTGATCGGTCAACCTGTAGATCAGGCTTTCAGGTGGGATAAGTCTATGATTGATCTCACCATAGTATTGAATAGGATTCTCACTTCTTCTGATTCAATTATTGAATATCCATTTAGATTAGGCTCTTCTTATTCAGGTAATAAGACCACTCTCACGCTTATTCCGATTAGGACTCTAGGTGAACAGTCACGCCAGGTAACTGGCGTTATACTGGCTGTTTCTGATATAACAAGTCACCGGGTTGTTGAGGATCAACAATCTCATGAGATTAGACTCCTCAATATAATTCACGAAATTGCGGCATCAGATCAAATCTCGTATCCAAACAGGATGGTCCAGCAGGTTGTTAGTAGGGTCGGCTCACTTCTTCAGATTCCATATATCTCATTTCTTGAATTCACCTCTGAATCTGATTATCAGGTACCCCTTCGTGAGGAAGTACTCTGGTCAAGACGGTACGGTTTCCTCATTGGTGAAGGATGGGACGACGTCTCGCCAATAGATCTTACCGGGTCCAGCCAGATTTCTGATGTATTCTGTAGTCTGCCATATCTGATCCACACCCTGGAGACTGTTCCGAATGGTCTAAATGCCACAATGCTTGAGAGAGGAGTCTCGACACTTCTTATTATTCCCGTTCTGTATGATAGGGAAGTATATGGGTGCTTTATCCTTTGGAATATGGGAGAGATCCTAGCAGAACATGATATTACGGCCCTCAAGGTCATAGGCCGGATTGTTGGAGCCGGTATGATGAACTTGAGGGTTGAGTCTGATCTTGCCCAAAGCCGGGAAAAATTCAGGGGTGTTATCGAGCATATCGGTGACATGTATTACCGTACTGATAAAGCCGGAATTCTTCTTGAGATCAGCCCCTCTATGGCGACGGCACTTGGGTATCAGTCTTCTGCCCCCCTCATCGGATTGAGCATGGAAACTATGCTGATGTACCCTGACCTCTGGCCGATCTTTCTGTCAGAGGTCCTGAATAGCGACGGGGTCAAGGATTACGAACTCATCCTGAAAGGTGCAGGAAGTAAAGTGATTACCGGTTCAGTCAGTTGTCGCCTTGTTTATACTGAAGATGGTGACCTTCTGGGTATCGAAGGTGTCATTCGTGATATCTCAAGAAGAAAGCAGTATGAGCAGCTGGTTCATGAGTCTGAGTGGAAACTCGAGCAGGCAGGAAGAATTGCCAGACTTGGTCTCTGGTCATATGATGGAAAATGTAAAACTTTCAAGGTATCACCAGAAGTCTTCTCAATCCTGGCTTTTCCATCTGACATGAATGTTATCACACTTGGTGACCTTATACATATCACTTCAGATCCTGATAAGAATCAACTTTTAAAGCATTTTCTGAATGAATCAGCTAAGAGCGGTGAGTTCGGTTTTGATATCAGGATAGATCTCCTGGCCGGGAAGTTTAAATACATAAGGATTCATGGACAGCCCAGGAAGAGGGAAGGTGTGGTAACAGGATCGTTTGGTATTCTCCAGGACATCACCGAACGAAAAGAGGTTGAACAGCATCTCCTCAGGTATGCAAATCAACTTGAACAGAAGACACTCGAACTTGATGCCATGCGAAGCCAGCTCCTTGATATGAACAGGGATTTAGACCAGCGGGTTCGGATTCGTACAACCCAGATTGAGGAGTTACTGCGACAGAAAGATGAGTTTATCATGCAGATCGGCCATGATCTCAAGACTCCTCTTACCCCATTGGTGGCTATCCTTCCATATGTACGCAAGAAGATCAGTGATCCTGAACTCATCGATCTTCTTAATGTCTCAATAGAGGATGTAAAGACGATAAGACGGATGCTTACCAAGATCCTTGAACTTGCCCAGATGAATGCCCTTTATTCGCTCTCTGATCTCCAGCAAATAAATCTCCATGAAGCTCTTGATCAGATCATTTCAGATAATGCTTATATGATCCATCAAAAAAGTCTGTTTGTAAGGAATGAGATCCCTGATTCATTCTCTCTTATGATTTCTCCAATGCATCTTGAAACATTAATGGGTAATCTCATAGGGAATGCGGTCAAATACTCATATATTGATGGTTCCATAATAATCACAGCAAAGGAAAAACCTGAATCGATATGCATCAGAATCAAAGACAACGGGATTGGTATTCCTGAAGATGCTCTACCCAGGATTTTTGATGAGTTCTATAAAGCAGACTCTTCCCGTCATGACCTGAATTCTCACGGGCTTGGACTTGCTATTGCCCGGCGTATTGTTGATATTTATGGTGGCATTATCAAAGCCCGGAGTGAAGGATCTGGGAAAGGATCAACGTTTCTTGTTAACCTAAAAAAAATACCTGAGTTCAGAAGTAGCACATTACATGAGCAAGGGAATTTTTAGGAGAGACACAGATTATTCAAAGGAACCAGTCCAGGATGTGTTACTGATGGAGGATGAGGAATCCAAAAAAAAGGTAATGATTGTCGATGATGATGCTCATATCAGGATTGCAGTCTGTACCATCCTGAAGGACGCTGGTTATGAGGTCGTGAACGCAGAGAGTGGCGCTGTTTGTATTGATCTATTACGTTCAGGGTTCTCCGGTCTTATCCTCCTTGATGTTATGATGCCTAAAATGGATGGGTGGGACACCATCTCCAAAATACTCGAAGAAGATCTTTTTCACAAAATAGTTATTGTCATGTTAACTGCAAAAGATGTTCCAGATTCTAAAATGATAGGACTTCAGGAGTGGGTGATGGACTATGTTACAAAGCCCTTTGACCCTGATAATCTGGTAAGTAGGGTCCGGTATTATACTGGGTTTTTACCGGTTGAATATGGTCAGGACCATAATTTATGAAGATAGCGATTATCGGCTCTTCTACCGGTGGACCGCATATCCTTGAAGAGATTTTTACTGGATTTCCTGTGGTTCCTATTGTTATCATTATTATTCAACATCTCCCTGAAGCTTTTACAAAAACCTTCAGGGGACATATCGCTGATTTGACTGGTATGGAGACAGTTATCGCAGAAGAAGGATTCAGGCTTGCAGAGGGCAGGATCATTATTGCACCTGCAGGTAGACACCTGGTTCTTGAAAAGAACCGGATGATACATCTTGATGATGGTCCGAAATTACACGGAGTAAAACCTTCTATTGATCGGACAATGCTTTCACTTCAGCATGTTGAGGGAGATCGACTCCTTGGTATTGAACTTACCGGGATGGGGCAGGATGGTGCTGCTGGGATCTCCCATATTCGATCCCTTGGCGGGTATACCATTGCACAGGATCCTGCGACTGCTCCGATAAAAAGTATGCCTCAGGCAGCTCTTGATACTGGACAAATACGAGAGGTATTGACCCCCAGAGGAATCACCAAAGTTTTGGTGAAATTTGGTTCTGGTCAACTAACCTGATTTTCTATGTGAAGTCCAAATCGATCCTAATTATCTGCTTCATCCATACAAAATAAAAACGGATACCGTTATTACAGGCATTGCAACCCCAAGTACTGTGAGCACGATAAGATCGATGTGGGTTAGGGCTTTCTTCTGGAGATGATCAAGTGCATGGCTGCCATATCCCCGGCAGAGCATTGCCGAATACGTACGTTCTCCCTGTTCATATGCTCTTAGAAAAAGAACTCCCATTGCATATCCCAGTGTGCGAATCCTATAGCGATAAGGGAGATTTTTTGCCCATGGGTCAAAATTTCTTCCCTGAAGGGCGTGATGTATTTGGGTATACATTGTTGCAAACAAAAAGAGATATCTGATCATCATTCCGAGCGAGAGGGCCATTACCGAAGGAAGGCCGAGTCTGCGTCCTGCCTTGAGTAATTCCTGCATCGGTGTGGTTGAGGAGAGGAGCAGGATGGCACTGATACAGAGAAGGAATTTGAGAAGCAACAGAGTGGCAAATTCAACTGATTCATAGTATACTGGAAAGAACGGGAATGGCATGGGTATTTCAGTTGCGGTCTGGTAGTGACTGTTTTTAAAAAATATCTGGAAAAATATGATAAAAAATCCAAACGGCAGGGTCATGACAAATCTGGTGAGGTAGGTCCTTACCGGAAGAGTCGATAAAGCCCATAAACCGGCAATGATCATGCCAAACGGAATTGCAATATATACAATTCCCCACGAAAGGGGATATGAGACAATCAGGATGATCATGAACAGGACAAGGATCAGTTTAACACGGGCATCCAGATTGTGAGTGAAAGAACTACGAGATGCGTCCCAATCGATAGATGTTAGTTCGTCTATCATCGCATTTCCGGTTTATCAGATATGAGCGAGTAGAGAGCCTGTTCGACATCTTCGAATCTGTACCCTGCCTTAATTGGCACTCCACGATTTTGCAGGGAGGTGACCAGCCTGGTGAGAATCGGAACATCCAGCCGTGCCCTTGAGAGAAGTGATACATCAGCAAATATCTCTTCAACTGTCCCCTGCCCGATCACCTCTCCGGCATGCATAACATAAACATACCTGGCCAGATCCGGAACAAGGTCAACGTGATGAGTTGAAAACATCAAGGAGATCTGTCTGGTTTGCACAAGTCTTCTTAAAAGCCCGACCAACTCCCTGATTCCGACAGGGTCAAGGCCGGATGTGGGTTCGTCAAGGACAAGGATATCAGGATTCATGGCAAGTATCCCTGCGATAGCAACACGCTTTTTTTCCCCTCCTGAAAGGTGATGAGGAGGCCTGTCTGCCAGATGCTCAACTTCAAGGAGCTGGAGCGATTGATGCACCCTCTCCTGAATTGCTTCAGGGGAGAGACCAAGATTGGTGGGACCAAAGGCGATATCTTCCCAGACCGTTGGGGCAAAAATCTGGTCGTCAGGATTCTGAAAGACCATTCCTATCTTCTGCCTGACTACACGCAGGTTTTCTTTTGAAACACGTTCTCCATCTACGAGTACTTCGCCACTTTTTGCAGTAATAATCCCGTTGAAGTGCTTCATCAGCGTGCTTTTTCCTGCTCCATTGGATCCCAGCAGTGCAACACATCCGTTGCGAGGCACGGTGACTGACACATTATGAAGGGCAGTAATGCCACCACGATATTCGTACGTGATCGCCCGTGTCTCAAGAATATTCATACGCTGTATCATGAGAATAGGTTGTCAGGATATTACTGTTTTACGGAATGTATGAAAAATATATTCGATTTATTTCTTTGATCAGTTGTTCATATCCACTAAAAATTTCGAAAGATGCGAACGGATATGTCTTACAATGTAGAAAACGGCAAAATTATGCAAAAAATTGATTTGTTATACTGATTTAGAAAACCTCAGTCACAGGTCTTTTAATAGGATCTTTCCCAGGGATCTTGCAATGCAGTATGGGTATTTAATCAGGATGTTACTTTGCCTCCATGTGATCAAGGGGTAATACGGATTTGAAAATCTGGTTACTCATTACATAGAATGTTTAATCGAAGAGACGATTACAATTGTTAATTACTCCTTGGACTGTCCCATTATCTGGTTCAGTTTTTTTCAGGATATCACAATTGAAGAATAAATGATCCCTTTGGAATACACATTTCAAAACAGGCTCCGGATCCTTGTATCCCGATCTCTTTGATTGATATTCCGGTAAGTGCAAGGATCTCCCTGATTAGAAACATCCCAAATCCTGTGTTTTTTCCATAACCCTTCGCAAAAATCTTATCTTTATCTTCTTTTGGTATACCAACACCATTGTCTGACCATAATAGACACATGGTCCCATCTCCTGCCAGTTCAGCAGTTACCCTCACCTCTGTGACCGTTTTGCCATGCCTCATTGAATTATCAAGGAGATTCTCAAAAACTTTTGGTAAAAGTGGGTCAGCAAATATGGTGAGTCCACTAACATCATTTCGAATAGTGATGTTCTGGGATGATAGGTCATCGATAATTTTCTGAGCGTTCTGCCACTCGGGCTTGTTTATCCCGAGATCCTGGTAACTCCGGGTAAATTGTATCTGACGGTGAATAATAGAAGTCGCATCCTCGATCTTCTTCATTATATCCTTTGGTACATGTGAAGAATTCTCTGATGACGCAATATCGAGATAATTAAGAATTATGTGAATCTGGTTGAGGATATCATGACGGGTGACATCTGATAGAAGGTTGAGTTTTTTGTTAGCTGAAGCCAGGGCATTTACAGTTATCTGCAATGTCTGTGCATACCTTTCAAGTGCCTCTTCTCCTTCCTTTCTTGAGGTAATATCTGAAAGAACAGCCATTATTGCATCTGAACCCTGGTAAGGAATTATCGTAGCTTTGACCATGACATCAAGAATGGTGCTATCATTTCTGACAAGCCGCACCTCATATGGGGGAACGTTTTCCTTATTGAACCTGCGTTCAATATTCTCTCTCACTATTCTGTGATGTTCTGGAAGAAGGTATTGATAGATCTGGTTTCCGATAGGGTTCCCCTTTTTCGTTGAAAGACTGATAATACCTGAAGAGTTTATATAAAGTATCTTTCCTGTCCTGTCATAGATGATGACATAATCGGGGAGATTATCAACAAGGCCTCTGTTAAATGCTTCACTCTCACGTAGGGCGTTCTCAGCATGAACTCGGTCTGTTAAGTCATGATAACTCCAGACCCTCCCCATTATTTTTCCTTCACAGATCTGAGGTCTGACATGTGATTCAATCACTCTGCTGTCTTTGAATGAAAGAAGGACTGGCTGATTCTTTCTTCCTGTTGTTGACCCCTGAATCGTACGCTTTGGTTCAGGTATAATCTGATCAGATATCAATGCCCAGATTTCTGCCCCCGATCTCCCTTCAACCTGTTTTTTTTCAAGATTGAATATTGTGAGAAAGCGTTCATTATAACCGACTATATTTCCTTCAACTGTTTCTACGAGTATTCCATCCTCCGTTGCCTCAAGTGTTGCCTTGAGGAGCGAAAGCATCTTTTTGTTTTCAGCCTCGCTAATTTTGAGGGCTTCATCAGCCTGCTTTCTGGCTACAATCTCTCCAAGGTTCTTTATTAGAACCATGAACTGTGGGGCGGGATCCTCTCCCTTTACTAAATAAAAATCTGCCCCTGCATTTAATGCATCGATTGCAACCGATTCACACCCCTCCCCTGTGTAGATAATAAAAGGAATAGAGTTACCCTGACTTCTCACTATTCGGAGTAGATCAAGACCATCTATCTCTGGCATGAGATAATCTGCGATGATAGCAGAGTAAGAGTTTTTCTGGAGCATTTCAAGAGCCTGCTGGCCTGAATCAACTGACTCTACTGAGTATCTCGGTTCTTCGGTAAGATAATGCGAGATTATTTTTTGAAACTCCTGATCATCATCGACCACCAGAACTCTGATATCAGTAGGCTCCGGATACATTGCTAGCCTGTAAGCTGATGAACTGTATAAAGGATTCTTCAGGATGGGATCATTTATCAGTAAATAATTTATTCAGTCGTTGCAATAACTCCCTCCGGTTCACATCCGGCTATTCCATCAGGTGGATGGCGAAATTTGCCTCCCCAGATAAGCATCTCATCAATTATTGGAAGTATCTCTTTTCCCTGTTCAGTGAGGGCATACTCCACCCGAGGCGGGACCTCTGGGTATACAGTCCTGGAAATAATAGCCTCATTTTCAAGATCACGGAGATGTTTAGTAATGGTCTTTGAGTTGATTCCACACATCCGATTCTGCAATTCAGAAAATCTCAATGTACTGGTACGGAGATGCCAGATGATCATGAGATTCCACTTGCTCCCAATAATGTCTACGACTGATTCTAGTCTACATTTAGTTACTTTTTCGCATTTCAATTATAATTCCTCAATACTTACTATTGGGTTATAGTATTACTAAATCTCTTCTGATATCTATAATAGAGTATAATGGAGATTCTTTGAGGAGGACCTTTATGGCAATAATAGTTCAAGATAAGAGTTGTAACAGGTGTGGGGTCTGTGCCGACATATGTCCCATGGGAATTATACACTCCTCATTAGATGGCGAGATCCCATTTGTTGCTGAATCACAGGCAGCATGGTGCGTGTCATGTGGACAATGTTCTTCGTTCTGTCCTACAGGAGCGCTTACCCTTGAGAAAGATCAAGGACTTACACCTGAACCGGCATGGAACGGCAACGGTCTTTCGCCTGAACTTTTGGTATCTTACCTTAAGAGTCGCCGTTCAATCCGAAATTTTAAAAATGAACCCGTATCCCGGGAGACTATCGAAGCACTGCTTGATGTGGCACGGTATGCCGCCTCTGGAGGCAATGGACAACCGGTTCAATGGCTGATAATCCATGATCCTGAAAAGGTACAAAAAGTTGCCAAAGCTGTCATTGACTGGATGCGAACACTCGTGGGAAGCAACCATCCATTGAGTAAATATATTCCGATCCTTATTACTGGATGGGAGAATGGGTTGGATCCCATCTGTCGGAACGCCCCTCATTTGTTGATCCCTCATATTCCTGAAGAGATACCCATTGCGCATGTTGATGGAATCATTGCTCTCACACATGTTGACATCGCTGCACCTGCATTTGGTGTTGGGACATGCTGGGGAGGGTTTGTGGCTCTGGCCTCCCAGGAATCATCAGAGATTCGTGATATTTATGCTCTTCCGGCGGGGAGAAAACCACTATATGCAATGATGTTCGGGTACCCGAAATACAGGTCTGCCTCTATACCGACGAGGAATAAGGCTGTGATCACCTGGCAGTGACGGTGTGTTAACATGGTCAAAAAAATTATTGCAATCAATGGAAGTCCCAGGAAAACCTGGAATACAGCAACACTTCTCCAGCAAGTACTGGATGGGGCAGCTTCAAAGGGAGCAGAGACTGAACTTGTACATCTCTATGACCTTGATTATAAAGGATGTACCAGCTGCTTTGCATGTAAATTAAAGGATGGGAAGAGCTATGGGAGATGTGCTATCAGAGATGAACTGACCCCTGTTCTTGATAAAATCAAGAATGTCGATGCCCTCATTCTGGGTTCACCTCTGTACTTTGGAACAGTCACTGGTGAGATGCGTTGTTTTATGGAACGCCTCATGTTTCCGTACATGGTCTATGCCAAACCTCCTCAGTCACTCTTTGGAAGGACGATACCATCGGCTTTTGTGTACACCATGAACGTTTCAGAAAATGTGATTTCTGAATATGGATATGATGTACATTTCAAAACCAATCAATCCGTACTTGAGCGACTGTTTGGCTCATGTGAGTCGCTGTTCTCGTATGAAACATTGCAATTTGAAGATTATTCAAAGATAGTGTTCAGCTACTGCGATCCTGCTGAGAGGATAGAGAGGAGAAAGACAGTATTTCCCAAAGATTGTGAAAAAGCGTATAATCTGGGACAACGACTCGTACAAACTGACTGATTATTGTATAATCAGATTTACCTTTTCGAATCTCTTTTTTTCATCCGTCTTGCTACTCAACAGTGAGTATAAGTAGAAGGTATCTACATTATCCAGTTATTCTGCTATTGGCATGAACTGGTGTGCATCATGAAAAGGAAGATAATTACCATCGATGAGGAAAAATGCACCGGATGTGGGCAATGCATACCTGATTGTCCTGAGGGAGCGTTGCAACTTCTGGATGGAAAGGCACGGCTGATAAGTGATCTTTTTTGTGATGGACTTGGAGCCTGTATCGGAACCTGTCCGGAAGGTGCAATTACAGTTATTGAACGTGAGGCTGGTGCATATGACGAAAAGGAAGTTATGAAGAATATTGCCAGACAGGGTGAGGCAGTCATACGAGCTCATCTTGAGCATCTTGCCGGACACAATGAGATGGATCTCTATCACCAGGCTTTATCTTCGCTCCAAGACATGAGAATCCCGGTCCCTAATCATCAGGTAAACCCTGGTCACACAGAGCATCAGCATTCCAAGAATCCGGTTGCAACCTGCCCCGGATTGGCAGCCCAAACAATAGAGCATGAACATCCATCAAATCAGACATTAGTTCATACAGAATCAGAACTTCGTCAGTGGCCTGTACAGCTCAGACTCCTGAATCCATTAAACCCATATTTTGATAATGCTCATCTGTTAGTTGCAGCAGATTGTGTCCCATTTGCATTTGCAGATTTTCATCTGAAGTTTCTTAAGAATAAAATTTTGATCATCTTCTGCCCAAAACTTGATTCAGATATTGGGGAGTACATCAGCAAACTTACAGAAATTTTAAAGAATCACACAATCAAATCCATTACTACTGTCCATATGACAGTCCCTTGTTGCAGCGGTATAAATTACGTGGTGAATGAAGCCTTGAAAAAATCAGGAAAAGAGATTCCTGTTCAGGATTTCATCATAACCCTGCAAGGAACTGTTGCCAAGTGACGTGGCTATGATCTTCTGATCTAACACGTATTTATACGACTCGGGTTCTAACGTATCGGTATGGCACACCATACAATCAAGTCCCCGGTGGTCCTTGTCAACCTCAAGTGTTATCAGGAGTCGGTGGGTCACGGTGCCCACCGCATAGCACAGGCTGCACAGGAAGTAGCAGAAGAGAGCGGGGTCTCAATTGCCCTTGCACCAATGTACATGGACATTCATCCGATCAAGCATCACTTTGGCATACCCGTTTTCGCCCAGCATTTTGATCCAATATCTCCCGGCGCTCATACCGGACGCATTCCTCTCACTGCAATAAAAACTGCAGGGGCAGTAGGGTCTCTGATAAACCACTCTGAATATCGCCTCTCGATTGCAGATATCGAAACAAACGTTCAGGCTCTGCGTAATGAAGGGATGATCTCCTGTGTCTGTTCAAACAACGTTGCTACAACATCTGCAGTTGCAACTCTGGGACCAGATTATGTTGCAATAGAGCCTCCAGAATTAATAGGCGGAAAAATATCTGTAGCTGAAGCGAATCCGGAGATCATAACCGGTTCAGTACAGGCAGCCTTGAAAGCAAATCCTGATGTAAAAGTGCTGACCGGTGCTGGGATTCATTCAGGAAAATGTGTGAAGACAGCCGTGGATCTTGGAACTGTAGGTGTACTGCTTGCATCCAGTGTGGTAAAGGCAGAAGATCCCGGTGCAGTGCTCCGTGATCTGGTCTCACTTCTGTGAGACTATTCCGTTCTAGTTCTGATAATGTTCATCAATGGTCAGGAGTACTTCTGTGACCCGATGTCCCTCGTCGTAGTAGGGCTGTATTGTATAATAGATGATCTTACCTAAACCATTTTCCGGGTTATATTCACATCGCCCATGAACCGGCTGCCCGATTGCCTGTGCTTTAGAGAAGTCTGTGAACAGGTCTTTATCTTTCAGCCCGGTAACCTGGTGAAGGTTCATGCCCTGTAGTGCATTCACTTTTTTCCCTAAAAGTTCTGCAGCCCGCACATTAGCCTCATGGATTACTCCATCAGGATTACAGGTCAGAAGGCCAATGTGAACATGATGAAAAATACTTGCATATCGTTTGCGTTCAATAATGAGTTCCCGGGTTGCCTCTCTTTCAGTAGTAACATCATGCCCAATCCCCACAGATCCGATGAGGTTTCCAGAATTATCAAAGAAAGGGACCTTTCTTATCTCCAGATGTATCGGCTTTCCATCAACGAGTACTGACTCATCGCGTGTTGCGTTCCCGCCTGATCGGCTTTCGTGGTCATAATTAATTGCATCTGTTCTTCGTGGAAGTTTCCGGGAAGCTTCTGTGTTCATGAATATGTACCTGCCCTGAAGATCCCTGGCCCACAACATGTCAGGAACTGTATCGCAGAGCTGATGCATCATAGAATACATGGATTCGTACTTTTCTTTTCCTGATATGAGTTCTGAATGCATCTCTTCATGATGAAGAGCTGATCCAACAATGGATGCTGCTGCCTGAAGTGCGTCAACTTCTACTACTGCCCATTGTCGCTCTGAAAGGCAGTCACAGAACCAGATCATTCCCCTTACTTTCCTGTCTGCTACAATGGGGAAAGCGGCAATAGATCTTATTTTTTCTTCCTCAATGAACACTTCTGCGACATCACAAAAGACATTTGCAGAACCCACGATAGGAGAACCCTGTAGCATCTTTTCTATCCAGGATGAATCGTTTCCCGGGTTAAGTACCAGTCCTTCTTCAGGTTCTGGATCTCCAAGCCTGCTCCAACTACAGAGACGTGAATATGTTTGAACTCCGGATTCCTGTGGTTCATCCCTGAAGATAAGGACCATATCCACTTCGGTTGCGAGACCAAAAAGTGCCAGAGATTCTTTTAAGGCCTTTTTGTATGTTTCTCCACCAAGAAAGAGGGTTGCAACCAGACTCACCGTCTCAAGGATGGCATCCCTTCTCTTTAAAGCCAGCCTTGCGTTATGTTTTTTTATTGCATAATCAACTTTATGATTGAGTTCTGCAAAGAGGGTCTTTGTATCTCCTCCTTTTGGTATAAAAAAATCGGCCCCTGTGTTGATGGCTTCAATAACCACAGATTCCTTGCCCCGACCGCTAAATAAGATAAAAGGTATATCAGGATCTAATGAACGGATTTCTTTTAAAAGTTCGATCCCAGTCATTGTGGGCATCTCGTAATCTGATATTACACACGAGTACGAGCCGGTTTTAAAACAGGCAAGGGCTTCCTCAGCACTGTGAACCACATCCACCCTGAATCGTCCACCCCGTTCAAGGCATAATCTGGTTATATCACAGATCATAGGCTCGTCATCCACATGAAGCACCCGTTCATGTGCAATCGCGGGTATCTCTACTTTATTATTCATCTATTTGTTGATCGTTTTTATTTACGGTACAAATTTTGATTTTATTCCCGAAAAGTCGGTTAAAAGCCTTATAATAGTATTTTGATAGATCCTACTTAGCTTATTGCGTTGCAAATATTAATAGTCAATGAGATATCAAAACAAGTCGCTCTTATTTAAAGTGTTTTTTTCAGTATATCTGGTTCTTATCATTTCATGAACGAGATATTATCTCACCTGACATCAACATACAAATAATGAGAATATTTTCGGTAATTTTCATTACATTCATATTATTTATTTCACTCACTGCAACCGGGTTCGCTGCGCCAATTCCCCAGCAGAACCAAACGGTTCAGACCACGACTTCTGTTGTAAATAACTCCTCTTCACACTCTGTACCGGTAGCAAATGTTACTGTAACCCCGGCCCCTGTGGCAGTGAATACTTCGAGTAAGAATCAGACAGTCCAGAAGAACTCTTCACAGGTCCAGGTATCTTCAGGTGATCAGCAGTTTCTCTTTCTGATGAATCAATACTGGATTCCTGATTTCTTTGATATCAAGGGACGAATGGATGGCTCTACAACATTTGGTTCTGACCTTCCGCAAATGATGAATCTGACCGCCGATTATGCCAGAATACGGCTCAACAAGAACATCAACGAAACAAACGGTTATTCACTCTCTCCTTCGGTGAGCAGTCTGCGAACCGAATACCAGACCGGTGCAACCAGATGCATCAAGGTCATTGACAGTGTCATGGCTCTGAATCGGAGTGTAGGATCATTTGGGCAGGATGTTCCAACGCGGACTGCGGCTCTCTCTTTATATGGAACCTGGCTCGAGTATCGGACAATGAAGGCCTATAATCTTCAGAATATCTCATACCCTGATATCGCTGAAGTACCTCCTGACCAGTTCATGCAGGTTATGGGAGCTATTACTAAGTAGGAAGAATTTTTTTTTCAAAACATGGGTGATCCGGATGAGAAGGTATCAGATTGCGGTTATCGGTGCAGCTGAAGCAAAAGAGTGGGAAAAGGAGCTTGCATTCAGTGTAGGCAGACTGATTGCAGCTGAAGGTTGTATCCTCCTGACTGGTGGCCGAGGTGGGGTTATGGAAGCTGCAAGTCAGGGTGCCAGTGAAGCAGGTGGTTTTGTTGCAGGGATTGTTCCAGGCTCAGAAGGAAACCAGTATCTTGATCTTATTATCAAAACCCAGATGGGCCAGGCAAGAAATGTTATCCTTGTTGAGTCAGCAGATGCAGTGATCGCTGTGTCAGGAAGTTATGGCACCTTATCTGAAATTGGAGTCTCCCTCAGAATTGGGACACCGGTGTTTGGAATTAAAACCTGGGATATTCCTGGTTTGATCCCCTGTCAAACCCCTGAAGAGGCTGTGTATAGTGCTTTAGAGTTTTGCAATTCTATGAGAATTTCTATCTGAATTCATATATCCGGGAGCGTTGTCTTTTTTTCTGGAACCTGCTCCTGACATATGTCCGTGGAAATTTTAATTTTGCATCAAACCTCAGGTCCGGGTTCTGTTTGTTTGATGAACAGAACGGAGCATATTTAGCCTATCAGAAGACATTTATTGCGATACCGTGGGGATCAAAGAGTGGCTCATACCGCAGGATAAGGTGTTTTTTGACCTCTTCGAGCGTTTAGCCCGCATTGTTGTCATATCCGCCGAAGAACTCGAGTCGATGGTGAACAACCAGCAGGATCGGGATATTGCCTTTAAGAAGATCAAAGACCTTGAGCATCAGGGTGACCAGATCACGCACGAGATATATGAGAACCTGAACCGGACATTTATCACTCCGCTCGATCCTCTTGAGATCTCGCGTCTTGCATCAGCATTAGATGATATTCTGGACTACATAGATGATTCAGCAGAGAAGATGATCAATTATGGAGTCCTTGAATTTGACAATTACATGCAGGACTTTGCACAGCTTATTCGGCTCTCGGTTATTCAACTTGAAAACGGAGTCAAATTAATCCGGTCGACCAAGGATCTGGTAAGACTGGATTCATGTGGGATAGAAGTTAACCGGCTTGAAAACCTCGCCGATGATCTACTCTCAAAATCAATCAAACATTTGTTCATGGGTAATGACCCGGTGACGATAATTAAACTCAAAGATATCTACGAATGCCTCGAAACAGCAACGGATAAATGTGAGGATGTCACCAATGTCCTCTCTGATATCAGCATCCGTCATTCGTGATTTAGATGGATCCAATCCTCATTATCGGCATCGCAGTGGCACTCCTTTTTAATTTTTTAAATGGGCTTCACGATGCTGCAAATTCTATATCAACGATAGTTGCAACCCGGGTTCTGACGCCGATTCAGGCAGTAACCCTTGCAGCCTTTTTTAACCTGGTAGGCCCTCTCTTTTTCACAACTGCAATCGCCAAAACAATCGGTAAAGGAATTATTGTTCCTGGGTGGCTGACTCTTGATGTTATCATCATCGGCATTCTGGTAGCTTCATTCTGGATTTACTTCACAGCATATATCGGGATACCCATATCATCCACGCATGCAATGATTGGTGGGCTCATAGGTGCTGCCGTTGCATATGGTGGACATACGGTTGTGATTCTTCCAACTCTTAAACTGCTGGAAGGGCTTGTTGGCTTCGGTCTTTTTGGTATTATCGCTGGAGCAGTAATCCTGACACTACTTGCACGGTGGTATCATGAAGAGAATCTGAAGCAGTACGCAGGCCTTGGTGCATATTTTGGTTTTATATTCACTATTCCGCTCTGTATCGCTTTGCACCTTCTCCCAATTTCTGGTATTGTCAGTATCATTCTTTTTATTGTGATCTCTCCTTCTCTTGGTTTTGCTCTTGCATTTTTGCTTGGCTGTATTGTGATTAGGATCTGCAGAAATAAAGATCAGAAGAAGATGAACCATGTCTTTAACAAGTTGCAGATCGTTTCATCTGCATTCTATAGTATTGGTCATGGCAGCAATGATGCACAACACGCGATGGGTATTATCACTGCCATGTTAGTAACCGCAGGAGTACTGACTGATTTTAGTGTTCCTCTCTGGGTTATTCTTCTTTCAAGTGCAGCTATTTCTCTCGGAACGCTAACCGGAGGGTGGAGAATTGTTCAGACAATGGCTAAACGTATCACCCATCTCCGTCCATATCAGGGTTTCTGTGCAGAGACTGGTGGAGGAATTGTCCTTCTCCTCGTGACTCTCTTTGGAATTCCTGTATCAAGTACTCATGCAATCAGTGGGTGTATTATGGGAGTCGGTGCAACTCAGGGAAGTTCGTCTGTCAACTGGGGTGTTGTCAGACGAATTGTGACTGCATGGGTTATTACAATCCCCCTGACTGCTGCATTCTCATGGATTGTATATGCCGGATATCTCTCAATTTGGGGTTGATTTTTCTTTTTTTCTTTTTTTCATGTAATGATTTTTGTTGATACTCTTATATGCCTGAAGACATAACAGTCAACTGACAGCGGGTACCTGCACCGTCTGGGCACAAGCCTGCAGGCGAATGAATTCTGATTCATTGCTATACGGCCAGCCCGATACTGGGGGCTTGAGATCTCCATCAATTTGGTCCAGTTTTGAAGAGAGCCTCCATCGAGGGTACTCCTGTTTGAGGAGTGATCCAGTGTGAAGGAATTATACGAGAAGATGATTCGGGAAGCGATGGCAGCCCAGAGGGCTGACGTCTCAACCGTTCAAAAGAAACGCGGCACAATATTTTCAATGTCTGATGCCAAGCCCTATCTTGATGCCGTTTCTGGAATGGAAGCAATAACCGGGCAAAGCAAAGCTGTAATCGATCTCCATAAGGAGTCAGTGAAATCACACTATACCATCCTCTCGAGTCTTACCAAAACTGTACGTCCGGAAGATGATCCTTTTGTTGAGCATTATCAGACCCCGGTAATTCTCGAAATACTCTGTGATGAAGATGCATCCTTTAAAGCGAGCATGGCTGAATTTGTCAAGCAGATTCAGAAGAGTGAAGCAATCATCGGGCTGGAGTCAGCGAGACGATATGCGGGGTTCTACGGCCCAACCTGTGTTGTAGACTTTGCATTGATCCCGGGAAGTACCAGCAATGTTGTGAACCAGATTCTCCGTGAAACCAAGATACCAGATGATCACAAGAAGGCGATTCTTGCTGCCAAATCATGGGGAATGAATACCAGTTACGGGATCGGTGATGTATTTGCTCATGCAGTTGAGTCAGGTGAGACTCTGGCAGCAGCAACTAAAAAAGAGATTGAGATGCTTGCTTCGATCTACACACATCCGGTATCTGCCCAGGCCGAACTCATGGATTCTCTCGGTCAGAACTCATTTGACTGCAGAAAGTACATGCAGGAGTACAGGGTTAAGATGGAACCTTTTGTCAAGGCAGCAATAGCGGATAAGGTTCACTATGCAAACATTGTAACGATACCGGCATACTGTGTTGGTGATGTCGCACACCATATCTCACAGTCCACATTCAACATGTGCAAGGATGACATGGTGATGGGTATTATCGAGGCTGTCACCGATGTAATTGAGAACTCTCTAATGGCGTCGGTTACCAAGTTCAAGACTCCTGAACAGCTGGTATCAGTTGCAACCGGTGCGAGTGCGGCTGCTGTTGAGTATATCCTTGAGATGGATGGGTTCAATGCCCTGATGATTGTTGACCTGCTCACTAAGCGGTATCACAATTATGTTCAGCTTAATCCGACAAGAGGAGCTGCTGCAGAACTGCACAATTGTGACTTTATGGATATGATCTACCGGGGTTGGGGAATTTTAGACCGGGCACGAAAGATCAGGAACGGCTCAGGAAAGGATCTGAAACTAACTGTATCCGGGCTTCCGATTGATCTGACACCGGTATACAAACATGAGATCATCAATAACCCCCAGTGGTATGCATATCCTGCCTGTGCAATTACAGTCCGTCTATCTGCATTGATGCGGCTTTCCGATTATCCATGTCTTCTCACGAGTGAGCCGATCACAGCAACCCTGATGACCAATGTCATCGCCCTGAAAAAAGAAATTCCAGCTGCACCAGCAAGGATATGTAAGAACTGTGCTTCTGCATCGTGTGCAGACTTCAGGCATGAATACTGCCAGTACCGCGAAGCGGTATAGGTGGCGCAGATGAAATGTTATGTCTGTGCAAAACAGGGAAAGACCACTGAGGCAGTAGGTATCTGCATTGTATGTGGAATGGGACTCTGTATGGAGCATGTGATCCGTGAGGAGCGTGAAATCTGGGAGGGAGGGTATCCCTTCCCTGCCCAGAAAATGAAAAAAACACTCCCACGAATACTTTGCAGGGATTGTGCAGAAGCAACCAGTGAGGGGTGATCCCTATGGTCTCACTCTTTAAACGATCGGTTACAGAAGGAATTGGAACAGCCCTGCTGGTTTATTTTGGTGCTGGATCAGCTGTGATCACACTGATGATCAGTCAGGGAACAAAACCCGCCTCATCATTTAACATTGGGATTGGAGCTCTTGGCGGGATGGGTGACTGGCTGGCCATCGGTCTTGCCTTTGCCTTTATAATTGCTGCTGTGATCTATGCAACCGGACGTATCTCTGGAGCTCATATCAACCCGGCAGTGACCATCGCCCTCTGGGCGACCAAACGGTTTCCGTCTGTTGATTGTGGTGCATACGTTATTGCCCAGTTGATAGGAGCAGCAATTGGAAGTTTTCTCTTTGCTGCTTCAGTTGGAATGGAGGCTGTAACGGTAGGCGGACTTGGGGCAACCGGACCGTTTCCTGGTATCAGTATGGGTCAGGCAGTCCTCGCCGAGTTTATCGGAACCTTCATCCTTATGCTTGTCATCATGGGTGTGGCGGTAGACAGGCAGGCAACACCTGGGTTTGCAGGTCTTGCTATTGGACTGACTGCTGGTGGAGTCATCACAACCACAGGTAACATTGCCGGAGCCTCGCTCAATCCTGCACGAACATTTGGGCCATATCTGGGAGATCTTGTTCTCGGGGGAACCAACCATTTCGGCAACTTCCCGATCTATATTATCGGCCCGATTCTCGGTGCTGTGGCAGCAGCGTTTCTGTATGACTGGTTACAGAAAGAATAATCTCAACCTTTTATCCGGTTTTTCATGGTCCGGTAATTATCAACTCAAACCTCTAAGTTTTTTTAGTCTGATATCGCATCATTACTTACGGCAGAGAAAACCATGACATCTTCGGTTTTCATTTGTTTCTCAATATGAATACTTCAGCACCGGCTGGAGGGGTGAATAACATACCAATCGGCAAGGAAGTTTTGCGAAATATTCTCAGGGAACGCAGATGGGCATTATCAGAGCAGGAGAGGCAGGAGAAGAGCCTGAAGATCTGTGAACTTCTCAGGGATGTTGTCACTCCCGGTGAAGAGATACTAGTCTACTGCGCCAAAGATCCAGAGGTTGAGACCTCCTCTTTCATCTCATATCTTCTTGAACATGAAATTCCGGTCATAGTGCCAATCATTCAGAAAGAGGATGTGAGCCTTCGTCTCTCATATCTCCAGGATCCCTCATGCCTGGTTTCAAGTACATTTCATGTGCCTGAACCGATAGGATCTGAGATTCCGGCTGATCCTGCTGTTGTCACAACTGCTATCATTCCAATGCTCGGGTTTGATCGATCAGGGGCCCGCCTTGGATACGGTGCAGGGTATTATGACCGTTTTCTCTCTACAAACAGACATATCAGAACCGTCGGGCTGGCTTACTCATGCCAGGAAGAGGCCGGACTCCCGACTAATGCAAATGACATCAGTATGACAATCGTTGTGACAGAGGATGAAATAATTAACATGGGTGGCGGGTCATGAATCAGCCTGGTGGTATCAGGCTCGAAGTGAAGCGTGCAGCTGAAGAGGATGCAGGAAAAGGAATTGCCCGCCTCCATCAGGCAGTCATGCGAGCACTTGGGATTGTGAACGGAGAGTTCATCGAGCTCCTGGGCGCTAAGCGGGCTGTGGCTGCTGCTTGGTGTACTCAGAATGCCGGTCATGGCAGAAATGAGATAGCAATAGATGGTGAGATACGGAGTAATGCTGGGTGCGGGATTGATGACAAGGTCCTGGTAAAACGAATTCTGGCCCATGATCTTCACAAAGTAGTTCTTCAGCCAGTAACCGGAGTCACTCTGAATAACCCTGAAATTCTGCTGGCAAAAAAACTGCGGGGCCGCCCTGTACTTGAAGGACAGACTGTCAGAATCGATCTGATTGGAAACACGGTCAACTTCATCGTATCCAGAATTGAACCAAAAGGTATCGGGGTTGTCACCTTCTCAACCGAGGTTATTCTACACGATGTCCCGTATCAGACCGAGGAGGTACGGCATGACGAGTCGGTCATTCACTACGAAGACATTGGTGGTCTTTCCCGGGAGATCAGTCTGATTCGGGAGATGATCGAGATTCCTCTCCGGTACCCGAAGGTCTTTGAACGTCTTGGGATTGATCCACCAAAGGGTGTTCTCCTCTTCGGTCCACCGGGAACAGGTAAAACTCTTCTTGCAAAAGCTGTGGCAAGTGAAGTGGATGCTCATTTTGTCCCTCTCTCCGGCCCTGAAGTTATGAGCAAGTACTATGGTGATTCTGAAAAGAAGATCCGCGAAATTTTTGATTCAGCCAGGGATAAGGCTCCATCAATTATCTTCATTGATGAGATTGACTCCATTGCACCCAAACGACAGGAGACAGCCGGTGAAGTTGAACGACGGGTAACAGCCCAACTCCTCACTATGATGGATGGGCTCGCATCCCGTGGTCAGGTGGTAGTTATTGCTGCCACAAATATTCCTGACGCCATTGACCCTGCTCTCAGACGGGGAGGGAGATTTGACCGTGAGATTGAGATCGGGATACCTGACCGGGCAGGACGGCTTGAGATTTACCATGTCCATTCCAGAACTATGCCACTTGCTCCGGACGTGGATCTCGAGTCATATGCCGAGCTCAGCTATGGTTTTGTTGGAGCAGATATAGCCCTTCACTGCAAGGAAGCGGCGATGCATGCCCTCCGTGGGATCATGGTGCAGATGAAGGAAGGTCAGGAGGTTCCAACCGATGTGATTGATAACCTCGTTATTTCTGACCGGGATTTCATTGAGGCACGAAAGTCTGTCGAACCTTCTGCGATGCGTGAACTCTATGTCGAAGTTCCGGAAGTTCCATGGGATATGGTAGCAGGCCTTGACCGGGTAAAATACGAGATCGAGAAGGTTATCGAGTGGCCGGTAAAACGCAGGGAGGCATTTGAGAAACTAAAGATTCGGCCTCCGAAAGGGATCCTGCTCTTTGGACCGCCTGGAACTGGAAAAACCCTGCTTGCAAAGGCAATAGCAGCTAAGTCCAGAATGAACTTCATATCCATCAAGGGCCCGGAGCTCCTCTCAAAATGGGTTGGAGATTCTGAAAAGCAGGTCAGGGAAGCATTCAGAAAAGCCCGACAATCTGCACCTGCCATTATCTTTTTTGATGAGATTGATGCCCTTGTTCAGAAGCGTGGTCAGCAATCAGGTACCTCACGGGTGGGAGAAAGTGTGCTTTCGCAGATCCTGACTGAAATGGATGGTATCGAGGAACTAAAGGATGTTATTGTGGTTGCAGCAACGAACCGTCCTGATATGCTTGACCCGGCGATACTGAGACCTGGAAGAATTGAAAAGCACATCTATGTTCCCGCTCCTGATGTTGTGGCAAGGGAGGCAATTCTCTCGCTTTATCTTGGGGATATCAGGGAACTTCTTGATCCCTCTATCAATCTCCACAGTCTTGCAGGGCAGATGCAGTATTTTGTGGGTGCTGATATCCAGGCATTTGTCAGGGAACTCAAACTTATTGTTCTGGAAGAGATCTTCTCGCTTGATGCAGAATCAGCTGAACAATATAGGATCAGGATTCTGGATGATCATATAAGCCGTGCTCTTGATGCAGTAAAAGGAACGCTTGGAAGTAAAACACTTGAAGGATTTGAGATCGGAGCCTGGGAGATCCTGTATCCAAGTTCACAGCGCAATATTCTCATGAGAGCAGCGATTGCTGTCAACCAGGCTGACAAGTTAAATCTTGTTTCACCATTGCCCGATGGTGTCAATTCGATGGTGGATGAACTCCGTGATCTTACCTTCTGGCAGGAGAAAGATTATTCAAAAATATCTGACCTGACCCGTGATCTTGATCTTTATCTCAAACAGATTCGTGAAGGGTAACAATACAATATCGTGCTAATTTTTCTCGAATTTTTCCTCTATTCTTTTTTCATTCCTGTCTAGTACTGGAGAAAAATTACTTTAAAGAAATTTTCGATTTGATTCTGCAGGCTATTTCTCAATATTTGGGCTTTATTACTCATTTTATTGTAAATTGAATAATAAAATAATTTTTAGTTATAAGATACTTTTATATATCATTGAATAGTAACTTTAGGTGAACACAAGAAAGAGGATTATCTTATGCCTACAACTCGTGACATTACACTAACAGTTCAGGAAGCACCGGTACAGGACAAGGGAAAAGATATTGCCCGGATTACATGGGAGACGATGGAGAAACTGGGACTCTCCAGAGGTGATGTGATTGAGATTGAAGGAACCAGTAAAACCTATGCTCTCGTCTCCCCGGCTAGTTCCCCATGGGCTGACGCGATATTTATTGATGGGAACATTCGCCGGAGAGCTGGTGTTGGAATCAGGGAACAGGCTGTCATCAGGAGAGCTGAAACAAGAGAAGCCAAGAAGATTGAGTTTCAGATCATCCAGGATGTCCAGGGACTTGATATCAGGGACCTGGAGCAGTTCCTCTCTGAGCAACTCCAGGGTACTCTGATCTTCCAGGGAAAAGAGATCGCTATCCCTGTAGAAAGTTCTGAGCGAAGCTCCTTTGATGACTTCTTCAGATCTCGTGACTTTGGGGGATCGTTCTGGAATACTCCGACTGCCTATGTTGTGGTGCGTATCACGGCAACCGATCCAAGTGGTGCTGCGATTCCATCGCAAAAAACCAGATTCTCGGTAGTCAGGGCCGGAAAACAGGCAACAGCACCTGCTGGCCGGGCAGGTTCACAAGGATCACCATCCGGAGAGAGTGGCGAGAAGGAGAAGTATATACCGGACGTTCATTACGAGGATATCGGAGGTCTGGGTCGTGAACTCTCACTCGTGAGAGAGATGATCGAGTTACCGCTACGAAATCCTGATCTCTTCAACCACCTTGGCATTGAACCGCCAAAAGGAGTACTGCTCTATGGTCCACCGGGAACCGGTAAAACCCTGATCGCCAAGGCAGTTGCAAATGAGGTGAATGCCCACTTCATCACCCTCTCAGGCCCTGAGATCATGAACAAGTATTACGGGGAGAGTGAGGGGAAGCTTCGTGAAGTCTTTGAAGAGGCCGAAGAACATGCACCGTCTATCATCTTCATCGATGAGATTGACTCAATTGCACCAAAGCGTGAGGATACTAAGGGTGAGGTCGAACGCCGGATCGTTGCCCAGCTCCTTTCCCTGATGGACGGGCTGAAAAGCCGTGGCAAGGTTATCGTAATTGCTGCCACCAACCTGCCTGATAACCTGGATCCAGCACTCCGCCGTGGAGGAAGATTTGACCGGGAGATCGAGATTGGAATTCCTGACATATCAGGGAGAATGGCGATCTTTCAGATCCACTCGCAGCGGGTTCCATTAGACGTTGGGGGTATCACCATCGGTGAGGATCAGTTGACTCGCGATGAAAAAATGCAGATCTCACGGCTCGATGAGGACATCTCAAGTCTTGAAGGAAAGATTTCCACTGACGAGAATGCCGAATCAAAGGCAGAGTCTGAACGAAGGCTTGTTGATATCAAGGCCCAGAAAGAGGAGGTTGAGAACCAGATACGTCGCCGGCTCTTCCTTCAGCCATTTGCCAATCAGACCCACGGCTTTGTTGGTGCAGATATCAGCCTGACGGTAAAAGAGGCAGCAATGCATGCCCTCCGCAAAGGCCTTGAAAAAGTCCCGCCAAAAGATCTGAAAGAAGGTAAGATTGACAAAAATCTTATCGCATCCATCCGTGTAACCCCGGGAGATTTCCAGGCTGCTTTGTCTCATGTCGAACCATCAGCCATGAGGGAAGTTCTCATTGAGGTTCCTGATGTCTCATGGGATCAGGTTGGAGGTCTTGAAGAGGTCAAGAAGGATCTCCGGGAAGCGGTTGAGTGGCCGCTCAGGTACCCGCAGCTCTTCAGTCACTTACAGACCAAGACACCAAAAGGAATCCTGCTCTTCGGTCCACCCGGCACCGGTAAGACCATGATGGCAAAAGCAGTTGCCCATGAGAGCGAGTGCAATTTCATCTCTGTAAAAGGACCAGAACTGATCTCAAAATGGGTCGGTGAATCAGAGAAGGGAGTCAGGGAAGTATTCCGAAAAGCCCGGCAGGCAGCCCCTTCGATCATCTTCTTTGATGAGATCGACTCCCTCGTGCCAAAACGTGGAAGTTATTCTGATGCAACCCATGTAACCGAGAGTGTTGTCTCACAGATCCTGACTGAGATGGACGGGATGGAAGAGCTCAAGAATGTTACCATCATCGCAGCCACCAACAGACCTGATATGCTGGATGATGCCCTGATGAGACCAGGACGATTGGAACGACATATCTTTGTTCCTCCACCGGGCAAGGAAGGGAGAAAGCAGATCTTTGAGGTGTACCTGAAGGATTCAGGCACCCTTCTGACGGCTGATGTCAGCATTGATGATCTTGCTCTCAAGACTGAGGGATACGTGGGTGCTGATATTGAGGCCCTGATCCGCGAAGCTAAGCTTGCAGCCATGCGCGAGTTTATCGCTCTGATGGTCGGGCGGACTGATCGGGAACTGGAGGAAGCAGTGGCAAACGTGCGGGTCACAAGCCGCCACTTTGATGAAGCATTCGGCAGAGTAAAGGGTTCACTTGATGAAACCACCCGTGAACACTATGTCCGCGATTCGTGGAAGATCCTCTATAATGAGGATCAGAAAAAGATCCTGGAGAAGGCTGCATTCATCATCGCATCAGCAGAAAACCTTGGAATACCGGAGAATGAAATCAGTAAACTCAAAGATGTAATCTATAGCGGAACAATAAAAGACTTTACAGGTATTGAAAAACATACACAGGAACTTGATAAGAAATACAACCCCACTAAGTAGGAGAGCACCACAATCATGAGTGATACCCCACCAGAAGAGTTTAAGAATATTGAGGAACTGCTAAAGAAAGTCCTCGGCCAGACACTGGGCTCTGGTCAGATACGACCTGGTGTCATCGGCGTCAACATTATCCTTGCAGGAGGAATGCCCCCCGGCTTTCCAGGAGGATATGGTGGAGGGGGTCCGGGACGGGATGTAGAACATCCTGATATCGAAGTTACCGAATGGGACGGCAGAGTAATGGCGACATGCGAGATGAAAGGTCTTGCAAACGAACACGTCAGCATTGCGTTTCAGGATAATACCCTTCATGTCATTGGGTATGATGGTACTACCCGGTACCGGAGTTCGGCCGTGCTCCCTCCTGTAATTGAATCATCATGTAACAGGACATTTTATAATGGAGTGCTGGAGTTGACCTGGCTTACACGGGATATTGAGACCCCTGTCCAGACGACTGTAGATGATGCAGTAGAAATCTCTGTTCAAGAGATGAGTGATCAGGAGAATGATACTCCTGATCACCCGTAACCACTAATTTCGTATTTTATTTCTGTAGATTTCATACGGCATTCTTCGCCGGTTTGTATCATTTCTTCTATCATTTTTTTGAGCATTGCAGGGAACACTGCACCAACCCTGCTCTGTACCGGCTTTCCTCCACAGAACCAGATAAAGGTCGGTGTCGCCATCACTCCGTATTTCTCGGCAATCCATCCAAATTCAAGGATATTGAGCATAAGAAAACTGACTGATGGTGAGAATTCCTGTGCTAGTTCCTCAATATATGGTTTCATCTGGATACAGTGCCTACAGGTCGGGCTGAAGAACATCACAAGTACTGGTTCACTGCTTCGTTCAACTGCATGTTCCCATTCATGGTCACCGATTTCACGTAGTTTGGCTTCTGTCATACGGTTGTGTTAGAACAGGAGACCTCATAAATCTGTGTCTGAAATGATAGATGTATGACTGACGAACTCGTGGAGATTACTATCGCTGCTTCACCTTCGCTTGTCGAAACACTTGATGCTGCAGCTGAATTGATGGAGATGAGCAGAGAGGACATGGTTCTAAAAATCCTTACACGATGGGAGAAGGAACAGACTCTACCCCTACATGGTAAGGATAAGTTATGTAATATTATCCCCGGGATATGATATTCCTGATTTATCTGTATCCCTGTAACAAAAACGAATTGTTCTGAGGTTTCCTGTAGGCTTTATCATAAATAGCTGAACGTCAGACGTAAGATATACGTATGGCTGATGAATCGTACCGGGAATCAGAGGTTGACGGCACCATCGTGAAATGGGATCCTGACCAGATGCGGAAGATTCAGGAACATCCCTGCTATAGTGAGAAAGCCAGTCACACCTTTGGAAGAGCACACCTCCCAGTTGCTCCCAAATGTAATGTCCAGTGTAACTACTGTGTCCGCAAGTTTGACTGCGTAAATGAGAGCAGACCCGGAGTTACCAGTGAAATTCTCAATCCGGAACAGGCACTCAAAAAGATCCGGGATATTGTCGCTGAACATCCGTACATCAAAGTAGTCGGGATAGCAGGTCCGGGAGACCCGCTCTACAACGAGGCAACCTTTGAGACCTTCAGGCTCATCCATGAGAATTTTCCAGACCTGATTCTCTGTGTGAGCACAAACGGTCTTCTCCTCCCAGACAAGATCGACCTTCTTGAGAAGTACGGAGTTTCCAACATTACAGTCACCATGAATGCCCTGGATCCTGATGTAGCAGCACAGATCTACCAGTTCATAAATTATCAGGGAAAACGGTATGATTCAGGCAGGGAGATGGGTGAACTCCTTATCGGAAAACAACTTGAAGGGATACGTCTTGCAGTAGAGCGTAAGATGCTCGTGAAAGTAAACACTGTGTATATTCCCGGAATAAATGACTCCCAGATTCTTGAGATCGCAAAGAAGATCAGTTCCATGGGTGTTTACATCCACAATATTATCCCGCTCATAGCCCAGGCAAAATTTGCCCACCTCAAACCACCGACGATGGAAGAGAAACTTGCGATGCAGGAACTCTGCAAACCATATGTGAAACAGATGTCACATTGCCAGAGATGCAGGGCTGATGCAGTCGGGTGTCTTGGCAAAGATATCAACCCCTGTACTGGTCACAAGAGTGAGTGACCCGGACTCAACCCAATATCTTTTTTGGTTCATACGCCGAACCAGATTCATACCATCCCCCCGGCTGGTTCACCTGGAGGTCTTTGAATGCGTTCTATCCTGCCTGTGGCAATTCTGATTGTACTTTTAGTTTTAACGCAGAGTTCTTTGGCAGACGATAACTCATCAGCGGGGGTAAATAATTCAGTTTCATTTGATGATCTGGTGCATGAGAATGATCTTGTCCTTGCCCAGAACCCGAAAAATCAGACTGCCCTGATGTATCGTGCGTTGATCTATTACAATGCAGAAAAGTATTCTGAAGCAATAAACGCATCCGAAATGCTCCTTTCTGTTAATTCAAGTTGTTCCTTTGCCTGGCATATCATAGGTTCATCCTGGGGAAATCTTGGAGACCAGGTAAAGGCTACTGAGGCATTTGGAAAGGCAGTATCATTTGCACCAGGTGATCCCACCGAGTATAATGGTCAGGGTGTTGCTTACTACCGGGTGGGTAAATACCCTGAAGCAGTAGTATCATTTCAGAAAGCTACCTCGATTAAACCTGATTATGCAGTGGCATGGAATAACCTCGGTGTTACATACCGGTCAATGAATGAGACTGATAATGGGATTGAAGCAATAAACAAAGCTATAACGATTGATCCTGGAACAGCCTCATATTATGCCAACAAGGGATTCTTGCTTCTGGATAAGAAAGATTATAATGGAGCTATTGTTACAGCATCAGCGGCAAAAAAGATCCAGATGACCAACGTTCCCCAGTGGTTTGTTGCTGGTGATGCATACTACGCACAAGAGGATTATAAAAGTGCTTTCTACTCTTATGATGGCGGCCTTACCACAATGCAGAAAAATGATATGTGGTACTACCAGGGCATAAAGAACTCCCGGATTACCCAGACGATGAAACCGGTAGATGCATATTATCAATCTGTATCCTCTAATGTCAGATTCACCGGTGAATGGGACCGGGTGACGGTGATAGATTATAAAATCCAGCGGTACCAGAATACCCTTGATGTGTATGATCAGGTTATGACAATAACCCCTGATCTTGGCGAAGCATGGCGGAGAAAAGGGTACACTGCTCTGAAGATCGATGAGTTCGAAAGCGCCAAGAATGCCTATACAAAAGCACGGGAGATGCTTCCGAATGATTCTGATGTCATTGCTTCGCTTGGATATGCAACTGGGAAACTCGGGGATTATCTTACCGGGATGAACCTGATTGATGAAGGCCTGAGGATAGACCCAAACAACGGAAGGGCATATATGCAGAAAGGGGAGATTCACTCGATGTACGGTGAGAAGAAGGAGGCAATAAGTGCCTTTAATTCAGCACTTGAAAAGAATCCCCATGATTCTGATATCTTTGAAGCTCTGGAAGGAGTTCAGTTATCCCAGGGTGATTACCTGGGTGCAGTAATAAGTTTCTTTAGAGGAGTAATAGGATATTAAATTCGGCTGATATCCAGCTGGTTTATTTCACTCGTGGTACCGTCCAATATCTGGATCAGTAATTCCTGCCTGTTTGTCAAGAGCTATAAGGAGACGATTCAGGGTCCGTTTCACCTCACTATACTGTTCTTTATCCATCGGACCACCAGCCTGATGCCACATGATCTGCTGCCTGAGTATACCGATCAGCTCTTCGATATCTGTCCCTTTAAACTGTGTAGGGATGATCAGATCTGAAAAGTAATCCTGTGCACCCATCCATGCCCGATCTGGTGGGAGTGAGAATTTTGTAACCAGATGGGAGATATTGATAAAGAATCCACGCCCGAATCTACTAGATGAGGATACCATGATTACTTCTCCTCCCCACTTCTCAATAAATATATTTACTCAGTCAGGGCCCGGATAGCAGATTTGATAACTACACCGCCTGCTCGATACATGGAAGGGTGGAGGAGAAGAGATCTGAGCAGCCTTCCCGGTCTGTCCATGTCCCCTTTTTGAACGATTAAATCTCTTATGTCCGGATTGCTCATCACAGAGACGATCTGCTCCATGTCCTGAGGGGAGATTGTCTGTCTGTACCTGAATGCTGCATACCCTATCTTCAGTTCTTTTCCTATATCGCTCCTCCATCGTTTCTCATATTGTGAAAGAAATGCAGGGTCGGTTCGTCCTGTTTCACAGGCAAGTGCAACGATAGCTCCCGCATGACGGGCAGCCCGGACTCCTGTGTATACTCCTCCGCCTGAGGTGGGCTTTGCCATTGCAGCGGCATCACCAACTGTCATGATTCCTTCTGCAACCGTGGTTTTAAGTGTTCCAAGAGGGATTGTTCCGGATACGAACTGAACACGTTGCGATCCAAACCCTGAAATGAAGGTATCGAACTTCTCCCTGACATGTGTTATACCACACATTCCGACACGAGCCCGCCCTTCGCCCATAGGGATCACCCAACCGAAAAACTCTGGAGAAGCATTGGGGTAAATAGTAACCTTGTCCTGATCTACTTCACTGGCAAGGTCGCACTGGAGCCCTGAAAGGTACACCGGAGCACGAGGCAGTCCTGCCATTCTTCCGATCGATGCCCGTGGTCCATCTGCAGCAATAAGGATCTGATACCGAATATGTTCATGCCCGTTTGATCCACGAACCAAAATCTTATGCTGGTTGATATTCAGGTCGTGTGCCTGCGTTTTAAGTTGTATCTCTGCACCGGCATCTGCAGCAGCATACCCCATTTCCTGGTCGAGCATTGAACGATCCACTACGTATGCCTTTGTCTTTCCTGCATCAAAGGAGAGCGAAGCATGACCTGCCTTGACAGTGGCACCTGATACCGTATTGAGGACTGACCTGGTGCTGACTTTGCACTCTTCAAATGCTGAACATGAGAGCAGTCCTGCACACTGAACCGGAACGCCGATGTGTGCCTGCTCTTCAATAAGTAGAACATTAAGGCCGGCCTTTGCACATGATTCTGCAGCTGCAGACCCTGACGGGCCTGCGCCAACCACGACAACCTCATAATTCCGGTCCATACTGCCTCAATATCTGATCCCCTGACCTATGAAACCTCTGAACTTCCTGTATCATTATGGTCAGGGATGCCTAACGGGTTAGGATATGGTCCGGGAACCCGAGTTCAGGTGGAAGCAGTGTATCATCATCAGAAATGATGTGAAGATGAGTTGTGGAAAAAAATGTGCCCAGGCTGGTCACGCGGCCATCGTTGCGTATGAAAAAGCTGATGCGACTTCTAAAAAGGCATGGATGAATGAAGGTCAGAAGAAGGTAGTACTGAAGGCGAGCGATGAACGTACACTCTTTGAATTGAAAAGTATCGCCGAAGCTGCAGGAATCTCAGCAGCGCTTATTCAGGATGCAGGGATGACTGAGATCCCGCCTGGTACAATTACGGCTCTTGGACTGGGACCTGCAAAGACTGAAGAACTTGATAAGATTACGGGAAATCTCTCCCTCCTATGAGAAAAAGCCCGTATCCCATTGACCATACGCTCGGCCTCTCCTGGTATATTTCAGACCTGGATGGTATCGGGGGGAGGCTTAAGGGAGATCCTGAAGATTTTGTTGTAGAAGAAATATCTGATAATCCTTCTTCAACAGGAACCGGGCCATACCTCATCTGCCGGTTAACCAAAAAAAACTGGGATCAACAACGAGCCATCAAGGAGATTGCAGGCAGACTCGGGGTGAGTCACCAGCGATTTGGTTTTGCAGGAACCAAGGATAAACGGGCTGTTACAACACAGTTTATCTCAATATATAAAGCAGATCCTGCGGTTATCCAGTCACTACACATCCCAGATATGACGATTGAACCGGTGGGCTTTTCTGATCATCAGATCTCACTTGGTGATCTCAAGGGAAACCGGTTCAGGATATCATTATCTGAATATGAATCTCTCAAGCCTGAAACAACCACTGACGATATTGTGGCTGGACTTGCAGGAGGGGTTCCGAATTACTTCGGGTATCAGCGGTTCGGTGTTCAGCGTCCTGTCACCCACCTGACCGGCCTTGATATTCTTCGTGGTTCGTATGAGGATGCAGTCAGAACCTTTGTGAGTACTCCTTCTACAGGTGAGAGTGAGGAGTATGCCGAGGGACGAAAATTCTATGCTGATACTGGAGATGCCAAAGAGGCCCTTCATCATATCCCTGTTCGTCTCTCTCTTGAACGCTCACTTCTGCATCATCTGGTAAGCAATCCCGGGGATTATGCTGGTGCGTTCCATACCTTTCCACGGACACTGAGATCCATGTTCGTAAGTGCGGTTCAGTCATGGCTGTTTAACCGTGCTTTGAGTATGCGGATAGAAGAGGGCAGAGGTCTTGCTGATCCTGTGGAAGGTGACCGGATTGTCTTTTCTGACGGGCGTTCGGACACAGTTACAACAGGAACATCCAGGATGGCAGCAATGCAGGTGAAACGGGATAGGTGCCGTATTGCAATCTTTATGCAGGGTTCTGAACCTGTCCAGGCAACAGGACCAGACGACAAAAACATGGCCTGGCTGATGGAACAAGAGGGAATTACCAGTGAGATGTTTGGGACTGCATCAACATTTCTGGAGACCCGGTTCTCGGGAGCGCCCAGATCGATCCTCCTCAATTCAGATGTCAGTATTGAGATGGGTGAAAACCGGATGAACTTCGCATTCTCGCTTCAGCCAGGTCAATATGCAACGACCCTGCTTCGAGAGATCATGAAAGCAGATCCTATCATGATGATCTGATCTTCACAACATTCAGGACCGGCGAACCACGTATTCGGTGATCAGGTTCTCGCCGGCGAGATAATTCTTTTTCAGTTCAAGTTTTATAAGGTCATCAACTGACCGGGTTGGAAGTCCGCCAACAAGGGAAGGTGTGTCTGTCCCACCAGCAATGAATGGGAGATGAATCAGTACAATCTCATCAATAAGACCAAGTGAGAACATCTGACCATTTAGCGTTGACCCCCCTTCAATCATCAGTTGTTTCACTCCATATTGTGAAGAGAGCCGGTTTAACAGGAGAGCGAGGTCGACTTTCTCCTCTCCTACAACCTCAATAATTGCACCTTTTTCTTTGAGTACTGCTATCTTTTCGCTCTCTGCCTCCTTACTCACTGCAATGATTGTTGGTGAATCTGCAGATAGCACGTTTGCGTCAGGAGAAATATCTGCATGTGACGAGGGAATTACCCTGATTGGGTTTTTCCCCTCAACATATCTCACAGTTAAAAATGAATTATCAATCCGTATGGTATTTGAGCCGACCATGATTGCATCAGAATCAGCCCTGATGCGATGGAGCAGGACCTCAGCCTCATGTGACATAAACTGCATCAGGAGTTTTGACGATGCACCCCGGGTCACGGTTAATTTTCCGTCAACAGTCACCTCAGAGACGAGTACGACATGAGGACGGTTCTGGTCTCCAGACATTCGTACCAACACTATTGGTGGTGAGCTCAATTTAAACTGGTCCCTGGTATCTCTGATCAAAGGGGTCAAATAGGATCCGGTTCTGATAACTCGGTATGGGAGAAGATTCTCTGGATCTCAAAGGCAAGATTATCAGACCTGCAGACCTGGTTAATTACCAGGATGGAAGCGTTGTGAGCAGGATGCTTACATATACGCCCCAGGGGACGATCACAATATTTGCTTTTGCTGCGGGATCCGGTTTATCTGAGCATACTGCCCCATTCGATGCTGTTCTCCAGGTTCTAGAAGGCAACGCAGAAGTAAGTCTTGCAGGAAAAAATTTTGATGTTGTTTCTGGTGATATGATTATTCTTCCTGCGAATATCCCCCACGCTGTCCACGCATCGATCTCGTTTAAGATGATGCTCACCATGATCCATGCATAACTCTCCTACAAATGTGACATGCGAAGACTCATGACAAAAAGCATAACAGGTCGGACTTCTTCTGAGTATTACCAATCCTGTTGCATCTGTTCAGGTTTTCTGAACAGGTGGACGGGGTGAGGGACAATATAGGATGAATATTACCGCTTTTCGTTACCGTTTCATCGGGTATGTCGAACCGTTATCTGGGATTTTTCTAAAATTTGGCATTTCCCCGAACATGATTACGATTCTCTCACTCCTGGCGGGAGTTGCATGTGCTGTCTGCTATTCGATGAGTGCTTTTCTTCCTGGTAGCATTCTTCTTTTCATATCAGCCATCCTCGATCTGGTAGATGGAACTGTAGCACGTAGGTCAGGAAGAGAGACCCGGTTTGGTGCAGTTTTTGACTGGATTGCAGACAAATACACTGATGCAGTTGTGATCATTGGTGTAGGAATATCAGCGATTCCAATAATTACCAGGATCATTCCCGGGCCGACAACCTGGGATTTCGCAATTGTGGCACTTGCTGTCACCGGTTCCCTGATGAACACCTTCATAAAACCGGTCACGTATGCTGAGATAGGTTTCACA
The DNA here is from genome assembly GCF_003173355.1 of Methanospirillum lacunae. NCBI lineage: Archaea > Methanobacteriati > Methanobacteriota > Methanomicrobia > Methanomicrobiales > Methanospirillaceae > Methanospirillum > Methanospirillum lacunae. The sequence continues at coordinate 212,639 of NZ_QGMY01000002.1, forward strand.
GAACGACGGGATGGAAAGATAGAAGATCCCCTTGAAGGGGTGGGTTTTTTTGGCAGACCCGAGACCCTCCTGATTCTTGGACTTGGGGGTCTCGTCGGCTACATCTGGGTTTCAGTTATAATAATTGCAATCTGTACAAACCTTTCAGCACTTGAGAGGATTATCTACCTCTACCGGCGATATTCGTGATCTCAAGCCGGTATGCGTCAATCAGGTCGGCTGCAAAGTCTGCAAGGGTTGGAATCAACCTGAAGAGTCCGTAGGCGAGACCGACAAGAAACACCAGTGCAAGCCCTTCTGCAATAATATTGTGAGCCCAGAAGAAACTTGCATACCCTGGTTCAGGGCTTCCGGTAATGTCCGGGAGCCACGTAAACCACTGTTCTGTATACGCGATTACTACGCCCGTATTTCTGAATAGGTTGAGGATATAGATCGGGGGAACGACGAGCAGAAATGCCAGGGCTTTTTGTCTCCAGGTTGTCGGTACCGCTGCTGCAACCCCGAGCATAATAGCAATTGCCTGTATTCCCGTGCAGGCAAGGATGATCTCAACCCTGAAGTGCCCGTGTTGCAGTGTGTTCCATAGAACCTGATCAAATGGAAAGTTGAAGAAATTTAAAAACATCCCGGTGTTGCTAATTACAAGGCTGATTAGTGCATTGCCCAAAGGCTCGTAAAAAGCAAATGGAGCATAGATAAGGAATGAAACTCCAGCAGCCCGGGTAAGTTGATATACTACCTCCTGGTCATTGAGGAGCATTCTGATTGTTGCCCAAAGAAATGGAAGTGAAAGAAGGGCCATTACCGGGTATAAGAGATTTGTTTCTTCAATCCATGCAGGAACACCGCTTATCAGGACGCATACGATGGATATCCATGCGATGATTGCTGTATATTTGCGATGTCTGCCTGGAATCAGCGAAAGAAGAAAGAATACGCACGAGAGAGGGATAAACAATTCCAGCATTAGTCTCTTGTATATGTTTTGTCTCCAGATAATTATTCAGTCATTATTATCGAAAAAGTGCGAAAATGTCTCTGAATTATTCGTCAAATGAACGAAGCGCTATTGATCTTATAAAAGCCTAAAATACTTTCTGGTCAGATACCTATATGATGTTCTGTTTAAAGTGCGGAAGAATGCTTAAAAATCAGGGCGGTAGTTTTGTTTGTCCGGGCTGTGGATGGACAAAAGAAGATGCGCCCGGAAATCTGATGACCAAGGTTGATAAAAGAAAAGAGAAGGAGATTGTCATTGTCGATGACACCGAAAAGATCCATACTCTCCCGACCATTGCTATCCGATGTCCGGAATGTGGTAATAATGAAGCCGAATGGTGGCTCCGTCAGCTCAGGTCTGCTGATGAGAGTGAAGTCAGATTCTTCCGCTGCACAAAATGTTCCAAGACCTGGAGAGAGTACGATTAATCACCCTTTCAACCAAATTTCATCAATCTGATCACGGTTTGAAACAGTAATTATCATCCTTTTCTTTTTTTCTGATCGTGAATCGTTTCTATATCAATTCTGCTCATTATTAATAACAATAAATGAAATGAGGGTTTGTGAAGTCCAATTCATTGTTATTGATCATTCTCATTCTGGCCTGCTCCAGTATTGTTGTGCATGCTGACAAAACAGCCATCAATCTTGACACAGATGGTAATAATTTTATATCTGCAGGAAAGTACCAGGAAGCGCTTGATGCGTATTCAAAATCTGCAGAATTAGATCCTTCGTATGCACAGGCATGGAATGGAAAAGGTGTTTCACTGTTTTATCTCAGACGGTATGATGAGGCTCTTGAGGCCTATGATACAGCCCTTGCTCTTGACTCACAGTTTATCAGCGTATACAACAATCAGGGTCGCTCCCTGTCTGAAATTGATAAGAATGAGGATGCACTGAAATCATTTGATAAAGCGGTTGAACTAAATCCTAAATTTGCAGAGGCCTGGTTCAACAAAGGAAAAGTTCTTGAAAAGATGGGAAAGAATGAATCAGCGCAGGAGGCTTTTAATAAGTCTTTGGAGAATGATTCCCTGACTGGGAAACAATGGTCAGTAAAGGGACTGACATTTTATGAACATGGGATGTACCAGGCAGCAGTTGATGCTTTTGATCGTGCCATCCTGAAAGATCCTTCTGATGCAAATTCCTGGCATGCGAAAGGTGATGCTTTACGAGGACTAGGCAAAACTGATGAAGCAGGTGAAATGTACGAAAAATCCATTTCTCTTAACCCACAGTTATCAAATCCTCTGACCAAACACACACCGTTTCCGATCTTCAGTCTGGTCCTGAGTCTTTTTCTGGTTGTAGCAATTCGATCAGGAAAGATAAAGTTCAGGTAATTTTACAAGGGAGATCTCTCTCTTATTTGAAATTTTTATTTTACTGGTAAGATCTGACAAAAGACTGTATAACAGGTTTATAAAAAAAGAGGGTTAGTAAAGACCCTGTGCCTTGACACGATACATCTGCCAGAGAAGTCTGCCGACAACCCGGTAGGTGAAATCAAGTTCTTCAAAACTCGGGATGTTGTGAGCATGAAGAATCTTACGTCCTCTGTTCATCGACTCACCACCAAGTAATGTGGGAATGAGTCTTTTGTCTGTAGAACTTGAGAATTTCAGAATCTGGTTTGCCATCTGCTCTGAACTTAAGATGTTGTTTGGGAATCCTACGATGAAACACATATCCCAGAGTGCATCATTCTTTGCCAGAACCTCAAAGGTCTTCCTGAACCGTTCCTCACTTGCATCACCAAGCAGGTCGATTGGGTTGCCCTTATTCCAGAATTCTGGGAGGAACTCATTCATCTCTTTGATCAGGTAGTCTGGAAGATCAATGAGTTTGATTCCATACCTTTCGGCGTAATCCGAGGAGAGCACTGCGAATCCTCCGGCATTAGTGACCACAATTGCTCTGCGGCCTTTTGGATACCGTTTTGGATGTGACAGCATCTCTGCTGCATGGAATGCACCGGTAAGGGTGTGCACGACCAGCACTCCGGATTTTCTGAATGCTTCCATGTACACATCATATGAACCGGAGAGCGAGCCGGTGTGTGAGGCAGCTGCTGCCTGGCCACGTGCAGATGATCCTGCCTTCAGGGCAACGACCGGTTTATGCCTGGTGACTTCACTGACGACCTCCATGAAGGCCTTGCCGTTTTTGATCTGCTCTATGTAGGTGATGATAACGTCTGTACTTGGATCTGCTGCAGCAGCCCGAAGATAATCAAAGAAGTTCAGGTCTGCCTGGTTTCCGACAGAAACTACCATCGAAAAGCCGATATCCTTGGTCAGTGAGAAGTCAACCACTGTGTTGACAATTGCACCACTCTGAGAGATGAATGCAATATTACCCGGGTTTGGTGACTGAGCTACGTAGGTTGTATCAAGTCCGATTGGCGGGATGATCAAACCGAGACAGTTTGGACCAACGATCCTGGTCCCATACTTGTGGGCGATCTGGACAATCCGGTCCTCAAGCATATGACCTTCTTCGCTCATCTCCTTGAAACCGGCCGTGATCACAACAGCGATCTTCACGCCTTTCTTACCGCACTCTTCCATAACTCCTGGAACGTGCCTGGCAGGAACAGTGATAACCGCAAGATCTACTGTTTCTTCCGGCACATCAAGGATAGACGGAAATGCCTGGAGTCCCTGGATTGAATCACGTTTGTTGTTGATTGGATAGACTTTTCCCGGGAAGTGCAGGAGGTTGTGCATAACTGCGTACCCCATCTTGCTCTTCTCATCAGATGCACCGATGACCGCTACGGATTTTGGTTTAAAGTAATCTATCGGGACCTCCATCCTGGTATCACTTTCAAGCAGTTGGATGTTATCGTCCATGATAACACGGGCATCAACTGCACAGGCACCAGAATCGTAAAGTCGTATCGGGTTGACATCAAACTCACGGAGTTCTGTCTGATCCTGGAACATCTTGCAGATGTTCTTGATGATCTGGATGAGAACCTCTTCGTCTTTTGGTTTGGAGCCACGGTATCCGGTGATGAGCGGATATGAGTTGATCTCCTTGACCATCTCCCGAATTTCCTGCTCATCAATAGGAAGAATCCGCAGTGTTACATCCTTCATCAGTTCGACAAGGGTTCCACCGACACCAAAGGTGATAACTTTCCCAAACGTCGGATCAGTTTTTCCTCCGATGATTAGTTCAAGACCCGGAAAAGCCTGGTTCTCAACGATTACACCGGTGATCTCTGCCTGGGGATTATATGCCCTGGCACCTGAAACGATCTGGTTAAAGGCCGACTGGGCTGCTTCCTTGGTACCGACTCCGACGATAACGCCACCTGCATCACTCTTGTGAATGATCTGTGGTGAGATGATCTTCATTACTACCGGAAAGCCGATGGCCTCTGCAGCCTCTCCAGCATCCTCGGCACGGGTGACTATCCTGTACTTGGGGGTCGGAATTCCATACTTGTTGAGGAGATCGTACCCCTCAGACTCACTGAGCATCCATTCTGCCATGAATCAACCTCATATCATCAGAACTCTGCTGTCTTTCATAAGCAGCAAAGTTCTACAAATGACGAAGTTAACTTCGTCACTTTCGTACCTATTTTGTAAACCACCATTCCATATAAACAATTGTAATTATTGTTCATGATGAATGAATCGAGTCAGGAAAGGCTTTTAGGAATTGTCCATGATAAATGATGATAGTTTAGGAGTGCAGTTTTGCATCCAGGAGATGACCATATGTCGGGAAATATTTACTACCCGGATTCCTCCTACAAGGAGACGGCAAAGATCCATAATTACTCTGATAAATACCAGGAGTTCACGAAAGATCCTGATGCATTCTGGAGAAGGATCGCATCAGATCTCCTCTGGTTTGAGCCCTGGGATCAGGTGCGGGTCTGGGATCACCCGTTTGCCCGCTGGTTTACCAATGCAAAACTCAATATAACATATAATTGTCTTGAACGTCACCTGAACAATGATCGTCGCAATAAGGTAGCCATCTGCTGGGTTGGTGAAAATAACAGGGAACGTATCCTGACGTATTACCAACTTCACAAAGATGTGATGAGGTTTGCAAACGGGCTTAAATCTCTTGGAGTTACCAAGGGAGACCGGGTCTGTATTTACATGCCTGCAATTCCTGAAATGGTTGTAGCAATGCTTGCCTGTGCCAGGATTGGAGCAGTCCACACCGTGGTGTTCGCAGGTTATGGGGCAAAGGCACTCAATGAACGCATCACCGGTTCTCAGTCAAAGGTGGTCATCACAGCCGACTCAACAGTGCGACGCGGTGGAAGTATCCCGCTCAAACCTATTGTTGAAGAAGCAATCATCAATGCCCCAATGGTTGAGAAGGTTGTGGTCCTGCGGACACAGGAACCAAAAGTCGGACTTCTTGATGACCTTGAGATTGATTTTGAAGACCTGATGAGTTCTGTACCACGCCAGTGTCCGCCAGAACCGGTGGGGTCAGAGGATCCGCTGTTTATCCTGTATACCTCAGGAACTACCGGAGCTCCAAAGGGGATTGTACATGCTGCAGGCGGGTACATGGTTGGGGCATATTATACAACCAAGTACGTCCTGACGCTGCAGGAGAATGATTTGTACTGGTGTACTGCTGATCCCGGGTGGATTACCGGACACACCTATGGGACATATGGGCCACTCCTTGTAGGAGGGACGATCTTCATGACCGAGTACACGCCTGATTATCCTGATCCCGGGGTTTGGTGGAGGCTTATTGAGGAGTACGGAGTCTCTATCTTTTACACTGCACCAACTGCAATCAGGATGTTTATGAAAGTCGGAAGTGAAATCCCTGACAAATCTGATCTTTCATCACTTCGGATCCTGGGGTCTGTTGGAGAACCTCTGAACCCTGAGGCTTTCGAGTGGTTTTATCATAATATCGGCAAGGATCACTGCCCGATACTTGATACCTGGTGGCAGACAGAGACCGGTATGCATATGATCACGACGATGGTGGGTGAGCCGATGAAACCCGGGTTTGCCGGAAAACCGATTCCCGGGATAGTAGCCGATGTGGTTAATGATGAAGGTGATCCGGTTCCGTCTGGAACAACCGGGTTCCTTGCCATAAAAGAGCCTTGGCCGTCGATGATGCAGATGGTCCACCAGAATGAAGAGCGTTACAGGGGATACTGGAATTTTGGTAAATACCATTATTACAGCACCAACGATCTGGCAGTAAAAGATGATGACGGGTACATCATGCTTCTTGGAAGGTCAGATGACATCATCATTGTTGCCGGGCATAATGTGGGAACAGCAGAAATAGAAAGTGCACTTGTTTCACACCAGTCTGTTGCCGAGGCAGCAGCAATCGGCAAGCCTGATGATCTCAAAGGCAACCTGATCAAAGCATTTGTCATATTGCGCAATGGAGTAATTCCAACTCCAAAGCTCATTCATGATCTCAAATATCATGTCAGGATGATGCTCGGCCCGATTTCTGTTCCCGCAGAACTTGAATTTGTCGAAACCCTTCCAAAGACACGAAGCGGAAAGATTATGCGGAGAGTCTTAAAGGCACGAGAGATGGGGATGGATCCGGGTGATGTCTCAACCCTGGAAGAATAATCTATCCAACTCTTTATATACTGATTTATTACATTTATAAATATGACTGGCAGTCCAGAGAACTCTTTGCGGATAGAAAATATTGTTGCATCCGCGAAGATTAGCGATTCCCTCAACCTGCCTCAGATCGCCTCCAGCATCAAGGATGCAGAGTATAATAAAAAACGCTTCCCGGGAGTTGTAATCAGGATGCAGGATCCAAAGATTGCAGCTTTGGTTTTTGGATCAGGAAAAGTTGTCCTTACCGGGGCAAAGAGCATGGAGAGCCTGACCCGGGGTCTTGATATTCTTGGTGAACTGCTACGCAATCTAGAGATTGATATTACAACCGAGCTGAGTTATAAAGTTCAGAATATTGTAACATCGGCAGATCTGGGCGCAGGAATTAATCTTAATAAGATAGCAGTGGGATTCAATCTTGAAAAGATTGAGTATGAACCTGAGCAATTTCCAGGGCTTGTATACCGGCTTGATGAGCCAAAAGTTGTTGTTCTGTTGTTTGGATCTGGTAAACTGATCATCACCGGCGGGAAAGAACCGGAAGATGCCAGACGAGCAGTCCTTAAGATTGTTGATGACCTTAAAGGTCTCGGCTTGCTCTAAACTCTAATTTAATCCCTCTGTTTTTAAATAATCGTATTTGTATATTTATAAATACAATAAAAGAGACTTCAGTAATTGCATATGCATTTTTCTGCTGAAAATCAAATAGTGGATGCTGATCAGGAAGGTCTTTTTTCGACCCGAGAAGAAGAGATCACTCTGATGCTCACAAGGGCGGGAGTAAGGCAGAACCATGCACGCGTTCTTGTCTTTCTATTTGGTCGTTCAGATCAGACTTCACGTGATATCGAACGTGGAACATTGCTCAGGCAGCCTGAAGTGAGCATTGCCATAAATTACCTTATCGGTCAGGGATGGGCAAAAGTTGCAAGTCTTATTACGGAAAATAAAGGAAGACCTGTGAAACTCTACCAGCTTGCAGTCACTATTGACACTATCCTTGATGATATCAAAAAAGAGAAAGAAGAGGAGTATACTACCAGGGTTGATCTTATCGAGAACGTCAGGAAACTTGTTCACGAGTCAGGGTACTGATCTCTACTCCTCTTTGATTCCCAGGATCCGGCAATCATCATTCTCACCAACGATGACTGTCATGATATCGGAAAATTCGGCCATAATACCACACCCGACGACACCAGGAATATTGTTAATTTCTGATTCCAATGCCTGTGGGTCTTTGATAGGACCTGAATGGTAGTCCAGAATGATGTTTCCGTTATCTGAAAGAACCGGGCCGTCTTTTTTAACACCGTCTCTTACTACAACAACGCCACCCATCTGTTCGAGCTTTCGGGTGACATGTCCGAGTGCAAATGGTATAACCTCAACAGGAACCGGGCCTGAGAGCTGATCACAGAGTTTAGAGGAGTCAGCGACGATGATGAGGCGCTTTGATGCATCTGCAACGCATCGTTCCCTGACCTGGGCTGCACCCCGGCCTTTGATAAGCATCAGTGATGGATCGATCTGGTCAGCGCCATCAATGGTGAGATCGATCTGTGATACATCATCTAGTGAAGCCAGGGGAATTCCTCTTTCCCTGGCTTTCATTGCTGTTTGAATCGAGGTAGGAACCCCGGTGATCCGAAGACCGCCTTTTATCCGTTCTGCAAGGCGATCCATCGTGAACGCAACAGTTGACCCGGTTCCAAGCCCGACTATCATACCATCGCGTACATATTCGGCAGCCTTGTATCCGGCATTCTCTTTCGGATTTCCATTCCCGGATTTCGTCATTACCGGTCAGGTTTGAAGCAGAATGTCTTAAGTCTGCTGGCCCGGGCTGCCTGAAAAGAGTTCACCAAAACAGGAAGTTGCCTTGTACGAGGTGCAGTCCAGAGTTATCGGAGTGACAGAAATATTGCCCATTCTGACTGCATGAACATCAGTTCCATCTGGTGCGTCCTCAATCAGAGGTCCGTTGATCCAGTAATACGGTTTTCCCCTTGGGTCAAGTCGTTTTTCCACTCCAGTCTCAAAGAGCCGTTCTCCAAGAGTAGTCACTTCGTACCCTCCTTTGATAACTGATGGAATGTTTACATTGACCACATCGGTGTGCTTTGGGAAACCCTGCGTAAATATCCGTGAAATGACGTCCCTGACAACCATCTTAGATCCATCAAAACGTGATCCTGGAAACTTCGGATTGTCAAACTTCTCTGCCTGATCCTCTACCTGTAGTGAAAATGCAACTGCCTGTATCCCCTGGTTTGCTGCTTCCAGAGCAGCGCCAACAGTTCCGGATGTAGTTATTGCCTCTGCTGAAACATTTTCACCGATGTTTATCCCGGAAACCACCATATCCGGTTTAAGATTTAAAGCAAAAAGGCCGAGAATTACCGAATCAGTAGGTTTTCCTCCGACTGAGTATGCCTTCACTCCATTGTAGGATATTTCGTTAACCCTGAGGGGTTCAAAGATGGAGACTGACCTCCCAACTGCACTCTGCTGTGTTGCCGGGGCGCAGACGATAACTTCTGCAATATCTTTCAATACGTCGTATGCTGCCCAGAGACCTTCTGAATTAACACCATCATCGTTGGTCAGCAGGATGCGGGGTACCATTACCCAATACATTACCCGGAGAGAGTAAGAGGATGACTGATCAGGGGAATTATGCGTGATGAACTCTAACCTGTTCTACAATGAGAGTTCTCCTCGCAGAATATGCAAGTTATCATGATCCTGCCCTGGCACCAGAAGGTGAAGCGATGTTACGCACTCTACGTGACAGTTTTGTCCGGTCAGGATACGAGGTTGAAATGCCAACGCCAGGTGCCGATTTTGCGGATGAGCTTCGCCGACTGGCACCCTCATGCGAGGAAGCACTGGTTATTGCACCTGATCATCTGCTTGCACGGTATACGAAGATCGTTGAGGATCTGTCACGAAATATCGGGTGTAACTCTCTCGCGATTGCGGTCTGTGCAAATAAACGCCGGACAGCAGATACCCTCAAGGCCCATGGTATTGATGTCCCTGCAGAGGTCACAACAGGGAAACGGGTGATCAAGGAGATCTCCGGCTCCGGTGCGGTTCATATGAGACTTCGCGATGAGGAGCCCGGGACCGGAGAGTTTGGCCAGGAGTTCATCAAAGGCGAACATTTCTCTGTGAGTATGGTTGGCAGCAGGGTTGTTGGTGAGGTCTGTCTGTACTATACCGGTGAAGGGCCGATGATACTCTCACTAAACAGGCAGAATATTAGCATCGATCCAGACGGCAATTTTCACTATGACGGAGGAGAAACCCCGGTCGATCATCCACGGGCTCAGGAGATCATCAGCACTGCGAGAAAGGCAGCAACTGTCCTTGGATGTCAGGGATATATCGGGGTAGATCTTGTAGTTTCTGCTGACCGGATTGTTGTTGTTGACGTAAACCCACGCCCGACTGATAGTATTGTGGGTATCGCTGCAATCATGGAAGAAGAGATTGCCGATATCATTGTGAAAGCATCGTATGGAAGATCTCCTGATAAGGTGACACTTAAAGGAAAGGCAACATTTGGAAAGGATGGTGCGGTGACTGTCAGTGATCGGAATTGATGTTGGCGGGGCGAACCTGAAAGTCGTCGATAATGACGGTGTTCATATTCATTACTGTCCTCTCTGGCAGGAAGCACCAATTAAGGAATTACTTTCCCCATATGCCGGGTCAGAGAATGCAGCCGTAGTGATGAGTGGGGAGCTTGCAGACTGTTTTTCATCAAAGCAGGAAGGGATCGGGTTCATCGTTTCAGAAGTGCAGACCGTCTTCCCTGATGCTATCTTTTATGGTATGGATGGACGATTTCACACATCAGCAGTTCCGGAGCTTGCAGCTGCCAACTGGCTGGCCATGGCTGATATGCTCAAAAGCCGGTATCCTGATGCAGTGCTCGTTGATATGGGGAGCACAACAACTGACATCATCCCGCTCAATGCATTTGATTCAATGATTGGGCAGACCGATCTGACCCGTCTTCAGCAGGGATACCTGGTGTACTGTGGTCTGCTCAGGACCAATGTTGCCACATTGATTCATAATGCAGAAGTCAGCGGGATCAATACTCCTGTCAGTACTGAATATTTTGCATCAACCGGGGATGTGTATATTGCACTGAACCGGATTGAGGAAACTCTCTTTTCTGCTGATACTGCCGACCGGAAAGGAACTGACCGAACTTCCTGTTTAAGACGGCTTGCTCGTGTGGTCTGTGCTGATCTGGAAGAGATCGGAGAGAGCGGAGCACTTGATGTAGCCCGGTCTGTCTATAATGTCCAGATGAATCTGATTGGCAGTGCTGTTCAGAAGGTTGTCCAGTCCCACAATGCAGAAAAGATTATCACAGTAGGGATTGGTTCAGGGCTTGTTGCTGAATGGACTGGAGGAAGAGATCTATCAGCGGACCTTGGTGAATATACAGATGCTATGCCAGCGTATGCAGTTAAGGAAAAAGCAACATCTTTGAGTGAAGCAGATTTGTTGTGATGAATGAGATGAGATGAAATGGTCAAGGTTGAGAGTTTGTTTGGTTTTTGCTTAAAAGTATGGCGTCAGGATCTAATCCTGTCAGTTGTCTTGATTACCATCTTCATGTTGTTTCTTTTGCCGTGTGCTGATGCAGCACCGGCTGATGTCACCCCGGTTCATACCTATCAGACTCGTGCTCCTGTTGATTATGATCAGGAGGTTGAGACAGGAATCAAGGATTATAATACATGGGTTACTGCCGGAGAAGAACAACTCAGAGCATCCAAGTACCAGGAGGCTCTTGAGTCTTTCAACAAAGCACTTGTCGCCTGTAATCAGGGTCGGATCTTTGGATCTGATAAGGCCCGGGTTCTCACCGGAAAAGGTGCAGCATTTCTTGGTCTTGGGAGATCAAAAGAGGCTTTGACTGCATATTCTGAAGCTCATGATCTGGATCCCCTGAGTACTGCTGCTATCATGGGGCAGGGTAATGCCAACACCGGACTTGGTCAGTATGATGATGCTCTTTCAGCTTACAATTCAATTCTCTCACAGGATCAAACCAATCTCTCGATCCTCATTCAAAAAGGGAATGCTCTCAGCCTCCAGGGGCGTGCACAGGCAGCCATCAATGTGTACAAGAGTGTTATTAAGATTGATCCAGCAAATGCAGATGCCTGGGCTGGTGAAGGAAAGATGCTTGCTTCCTTAAACCGTCACAAGGAGGCTGTTGAGGCGTACAATTTGTCTGTAACATATGATCCACATAATGCAGATACATGGACCAATTATGGAAAGAGTCTCTGGATTCTTGGTCAATATCAGCAGTCACTTGATGCGTACAACAAGGCACTGGCAATTCTTCCCAATGATCCGTCAGCACAAGAAGGAAAAACAACCGTAACCGGGCTCATGTCCCGGTACCAGAAGGCAATGTCACAGGCATCAAAATGAAAACTCCAGATTGTCCTGAAGTGGCTGGAGATTTTATACGGGATGCAGGGGTAGAGGAAGTCCGGTCTTTTGTTTTGGATCGTCTTCATGCCCACGGAGCACATGGGCTTGACCACACAATGCGGGTCACTGCTCTTTGTGATCGTATTGGGAGAAAAGAGTCGGCAGATATGAAAATTCTCATCTCTGCAGCCCTTCTTCACGATATTGCCCGTCCTCTGGAAGAATCAGATGGCATTCCTCATGAGGAAGAAGGTGCGAGGATAGCAGAAAAATTTCTTCCATCTCTTCATTATTCACATGTTCAGATTCAGGGAGTAGTTCATGCAATCCTGACCCACCGGTACAGATCATCAAGACTGCCGGAGACTCTGGAAGCTAAGATTCTGTCTGATGCAGATAAACTCGATGCTATGGGAGCAGTGGGGATAGCCCGGGCGTTTATGACAGCCGGTGAGAGAGGCGGAGAGATGCAGGATGCCATGGATCATATCGATGATAAATTGATTAAGCTCAAGGATTTGATGTATACAAAAACCGGGAGAGAGATTGCTAGTGAGCGGCACCGGGTTCTTGAGAAATTTCGTGAGATCTATAATACAGAAACCCGGCCTATGTTACAACATTGAAACTGGTGTGTTAAGGTAATACTAAAGCGCTAAAGAGATGTGACTCAATTTGTGAAAGAGGAGTAATTGTTATCCCTACCTCGAAAGAGTTTGAATCAATTATTATCGATTTTCTTAATTAACTATCGCCCGATCACTTTCGCCCTGTTTACTAAACCTTTAGATAGAGAGTGCCATGATCAAGGTACGCCATGCCTCCAGTTTTACACCCGGTCATATCGGGATCATCAGGCTCCTTCTCGATAATTGTTTCACCATCCGGGATCTTATTGGAAGCGCTCAGTGCCGTACTCAGTTCGTATCTAACTCGGTCCCTCTACATATGCGGGAATTACCCGGTTTACCTCACAAAAAACATTGTAGATCATAACAAGATCAGGGTCAGGCGTGCTCTCACTGCATATCAGATTATCACCATTCTTGAGGAGGCCAACGAATCCCTGATTCTTTTTGAGCATGATCGAACCTGGTATCAGGATGCTCCCGAACTTATCCCGATTATTGGAGAGGTCTGTAAAAGAAAGGCAAATGAGCCACAGTTGATCATTCTGTTTTCTGATCGGTTAGATCAATGGCTCTCCCAGATTGATCCATATAGTAGCCGGGTTGTTTATTATTTGGATACCCTGGCAAAACCGAAGAAGAAACAGTCACAAGGAGTAGCTCACCAGAATACTCTCGAAGGACTCTGGTGATCAGAATTGATTCTTCATCTCCGGTCAGGGTTGAAGGGATAGCTCGTGGATCCATCATTCGATCCAATGAGATCGATATCAATTACTACCGGCAGTTATCGGTCAGGTGTGGAAAGAAATGGAATTTGTGTATCAGGTCTGCGAGATATAATGTGAGATCACTTTCGCGGTGTTTACCTTACCTTTACATACTCCTGATGGGATCATCTAGCGATGAGGGATCATACCAATCCGCTCAAGAATATTCCTCCAGAGGCTTTTTCAATATTTCAGGCATCCCATAAGGATTTTCTTACATGCCTGGCTGATATTCCAAGACGATACCCAACCGGTCGAATCACGTACATTAATAATCACGATTATGTTCCTTTACTTCAGTTTAAAGAAGAGGAACAGGATAGACTCGATCACCTGAAAATTGACAAACTCTCAGATTTACTTGAATATATTTCAACTGATACTTCAGCGATTCTTTTTATCGAGTATCATCTCTCCTGGTTTAAACCTGACAAGGAGGAGGAGATGAATCAATTCAGTGAGGTCTGTAAGATCCGGGCACGAAAGGGAGGCCCTGTTGTGGTGGTTACTGCAATAATGGACAGGAATCTGTTAGGCCTTGAAGGGAAAGCAGATCATTTTTTTCAGGTCCGGACGTGGGAGTTGAAAAAAGTTCGGGCGATCAAGGAGCAGACGTATCTTGACTCAATACCGGCTAGTCCGGTGGGGGTTATGGAGAAGGGGAGAATATACGGGCAGACGAAATTAGAATTGTGAAGAGAGAGAATATACCAAATTTCATCCCTGTGTTCTTTTCGAGATATTCCACGAACCAGCTAGGTGGTTGGGAATGGTTCCTGGCTTCGGTCCCAAGGTGTGTGTCGAACCATAGGCGTCCCCGTGTGATAGGTATTCCAACATTCCCCTTGGGCTTGGCGTGGGGTGAAGGATTGGGTGAGAGAGGTAAGGACGCAGGGGCGAGATCTTACTTCTTTTTTATATTATCCTATTATAAAAAATTAAGTTGATAATTATTAGTGAATGTTGTTGATCATGAGACTGTAGAATTTACGCAAAAAAAACAGATTCTACAAAACGATCTCTCAGGATTAGCATACATATCCCGTACTGATTTATCAAGTAAACAAAAGGATTCTATTACTCAATACAAGTCAAATTCAACAGACTACAACGTGTTTCTTCGCAACGATGACTCAATTTTTCAAGTAAATAGAACGGTTTATGATATTATCGCCAATATCGATAGGGCCTTCGAACTCGAACTGTCAAAGATACCATTTGAATTAGAACTTTTCAGGGGAATACCTTACAGTGTAGCAGAAAATATCGTTTCTAATTATGCATACCTTGAATCAGGGTTTATTTCAACAACTTTTGATTTAATGGAGGCATATAATTACTCTAAGTTTTTTCAAAATTCCCAACATCATGAATCATCTCCGGATGGATTTATTCCCATTTTACTCATTCTTTGTGAACCCGGAGATAAGGGGATATATTTAGGAAATTGGGAATTTGAAATATTACTTAATCGAGGACAAATATGGACTGTTTTATCAGATAAAAAATATTCATTAATTAGAATTATTCCAGAAGATGGAAATATAAATCAAATTGTTGAATTAAAGAGCGTTAGGTTTATTGCCATAAAACGAAAATAACTATCATATTATGAAAACTTCAATTAATGAACGATTAATGGTCAATATCGATAACCTAAAATTTCTATCTAGTATACCCCCACCAACTATAAGAGAAATTGATATTGCAAATGAACGAATAAACAAAATATTTATTCCTTCTACTCATACTAAACCAATAAATTCTGAAAGATATGGGAAATCTTTTTGAATAGTTAATAATCTAATTCTATTTTTGATTCATAAATATCATACAATATTGTTGCGGTTAATAATTCAAAAAAATTCAAACACCATAATTTATATTTTGATGTAATCTGTGATAGTTTTTTTATAAAGTTCAATCGAAAATTACAATATAATTATTATATCAGATGAGAATATGGAATTTGAAAACATAAATTTTATTGGCTCAATTTTTTTATTCATAGCAGTCTTTGCCCAAGGCACCCAATCTTCACTAGGACATTCCAATTATTTCATTTTAGCAATTGTTTGCCTTTTATTACTCTCACTTTATAATGGATATTATTTTAGAGGAACAAGATCATATCAAATGGCGTTAATATCACTGTGTTTTTTTTTAATATCAGTAAGTTTAATCATTATTTTACAAAATATAGGTGCAATAATTTTCATAATCTGGATGATTTTTACCGTATGGTTGGGATATGAAGCCAATCGTACTCCAATTAACACATCAAATAAATATTACATAAAAGGTATGGAGAGTTATAAATCTAAAGAATATGAGGTCGCAATTTATCGATTCAACCTAGCATTAAAACATTGTCCTAATAATCATGATGCATATTATGGAAAAGGAATTTCTTTATTTAAATTGAATAAAATAAATGAAGCGATAGAAGCATTTGATGCAATCATTAAATTTAATCCGAACTATTCAAAAGCTTATTTAGGAAAAGCTGCCGCTTTGAAGAAAAACAATAAATTAGAAGAGGCAAAAATTGAATATAAAAAATATAAATCTACTTCTAAAAAATAATCAGTTAGACTAAATTGGATTAATAACATTAACAATATTTTTTCAATATAGAATCTTGTAAATATCGAGTATAAATAAAAAAATACGTAATAAATTTAAAAAAGGGGGGAAAAGAGAGATGTTTGAGGTGATTTGGGATTATCTCTCAGGCGTGAGTGTCAACCACAGTTTGCAGAACATCAGAGATCTATACATGGCGTTCTGAGTTTCACAAGGAATTGCCGAGACTCAATTCCTCAGTCATAAAAGAAATAGGTTCGGCCCTATTTCTTTCCAATCTCCCCAGAAAGGCCAGATTACTCCGGCACATAGATATTCACACTGATCGTTTTTAACAGCAATGAATCAGAACCGGATCCATTTCAGGAGCCCGGATAATTAGCTGACATGATCCATTGATGAGGCTGCAAGTGACAGAGGATCGATTGATACAGATCCGTCTTCTGCTTCCTCAATACTGGTGATCACAAGCTCCGCAAACTCAACGGATTCATACGCGAGTTTCACATACTGGCGATAAAGAAGAATCGCCGCAATAGTGTTTATCACGCTCAGAGATCCAAGAAACCCGGTCAATATTTCCCAAATCATAATCTCCCTCCATACCTCACAAAGTCCCTCACGCTCATATTTCCAGATACGAACCCTCTGGTTCTCAGTGTGTCATTCCCTTCAGACTGTGATCCGAACCCAAGCATACCGGAACCGTTCACAACGGTTCCCCCGGTCAGTCCGGATCCAACAACCCGCGAGATCTCATAACTTCCATTCTGAAGCATCCCCGTAGTATACAGATCAGATACCTGGGCGGCCTGCACCCGGGATTCAGTCAGAAATGTACATGCGACTTCATCCAACACTGTTGGACGAGTCCGGGAATTCGCATAATCTGATGCTATGATCGGACCGTTTCCCCTGACTATCAGGTCAGTCTGAAATTCCTCATCTCCGGTAATGGACCTGGATAATTGAGATTGATCCACTGCCATTACACGGGAAGAGAACGATCCATTATCGTTATTCCCGGAGCTCGCGATCATCATTGTTCCATCAGTTGAAATGGACGTACTGACATAATCAGCACCAACGAAAGCCGCGAGGACCAGGAATATGCCACCGGATAAAATAAATTTCCAATTCATATTCCGCCTCGGTTGGAAAAGAAAAGGAAATTTAAGCGAGTAGGGCCACAGTGTCAGCCCAGGACTCGATACCGGTGAGGATCGAATCAGACTCGTAGCTTGAAATGGTCACGCTGTCACGCTTGAAAGTGACATTGAAGTTTTCACCATTTGAGCTGTGAGCTTTGAGTGTACAGCTGAATGAATCCTCAGAACTGTCATGTGAAGGAGTTCCACCCATCGCAGTCCCGAGTGCAGCGGTCCCCAGGATCGTGGTGATATCAGTGTTGAACGCTGCGGAAGTTGGAGCCTTCACTGAGATCTGACCGACCGTCTTGGCTTCTCCATTTTCATAGATGACCTTCCCTGAGTAATACTCAGAACCCCGGACAACAGCGGCAACGGTTTTTCCGGCTGAAGTGTATGAAGTACACCCCCAGGGGTTATTGTCGATCACATCCTGAACAAGAGCCAGGAAATTCGCAATGGTATCAATCGGACTGGTTAGCTTCCTCTCCGCTGACTTTACTGCACCTTTCGATACAAAATCTGCCATCTTTTTATCTCCACCCGGATTATACCGGTATAAATAGATATGCCGCGAGTATTTATATAGAAAAAATTGGGAGTGAAACGAGAAGAGAAAAAAACCGGGATTTAAAATTTAAGCCCGCCTATGTGTGGGTAGAGGATAATTTCCAGGGATATTAATGTTGTCTGGTAATACATGGAAAAAATGATTATAAAAAATTGAATGAAAGGATAATCTTTCAATTTATGGGCTTAATTACTCGATATAATTCATAGCAAACCCACAAAAATAATCCCATAATAAATAATGCGAAAGAACCAGATGAAAGACCATTTAAATAATCAGATAACCGTTGACATACCCAACTAATTCCTAAATATACTGTATATAATAAACCTATTATCAAAATGAGAGCACAACAAATAGCACCACCATCATTATTTGATGTCATATTTTTATCCCTAGGAAGATACCAAATCCAAATAAGAATCCAGTAATTATTCTAATATAATTATTGCTGGTCCGAATACCTATCGCCTGAGTTATTCCATCTATTATTAACGGAAGTGATAATATTAGCATATTCATTAAAGAGATAGATAACCCAAGATATTGAAAACTCATACCACAAATGATTCCAAATATTATGCCAAGGCATCGGGAACATAAGTATTTCTCGATTCCAAAAAACCGGATTGATCGTTCCGGGATTTTGTGGCAAAGACATAATGTTATTGAGTGATTACAGTACGTTAGTTTGATATATGGCCCAATATGGATATCATTACCATATAACATTTTAACTTTATTTGCCTCTTTAGGTGTCTTTTCTTTCAATAGCCCTTTATCTTTAAGCACTACTTCCATCCCATTTTTTCATAAGAGAAAACTCTTAAAGTCAGGATTACCCAGATCATATAAAAACACAAAAATAAACGAGAAAAATATGTAAATCCTTCTGGCGTATAATATTCTAATAAATAATCATTTGATAATAACGATAAAAACATTGACAAACAAACCAAACCCCAACAAATAATTCCTTTTTTGTCTTTGTAATAGAGATAATAATAAGAAACCAAAATGGCAATTATTGCAAATATATAGTTAAATGATTTAAAAAAGGCATAGTAAACTGTGACTGTTAATAATATTTGACTCCCAGATAATAGTTGGGTATAATATGTAGTATCTGAACATCGAGTATAAAAAAAGCCATTATTCGGAGAAGGATTTTTTTTGACAGTTGTTGTCTGTTTCTGTGGGTTTCTTGTTTGAACAGGAATTGGATTAATGTTTGGAGGGGATGGTTGCCAATTAACTTGGGCTTGATTTTTCTTTTGAGGATAATAATCTTCGTTTATATTGCACCAGGGACAATGAGTGAGATGATTTAGGTATTTATGATTAGTATTTCGATCGCATAATTTCAACCGTTTTCTGGTCTTATCAATAACAGTCACCCATTCTCTTGCAGATGGACGTCTTTTCTCATCTTTATGACCATATACAAAGCATCGGATAAATAACTCTTGAATTTCTGGGCTTAGTATATCCCAAGGGGGGACATCCTCAGGGGGTCTAACTGATGAGTTTATGTTTCCATAGGGGAATAATCCAAGTCTGATTTTTTCTATTGGAGAAGATGCACCATTTACGGCTGTACCTATTGCTTGGTATGGGAGTGCATTTTGCATTAAAAATTGAAAGATAATAGTTCCAAGCGCAAAAAGATCAGAAAATTTTCGATCAAATCCAATTTTTAAGTCTTTCCCAATTAACTCTGGAGGAGTGTATTCAGGAAGACCAACGGTGTTGTAGTATATTTTATTATTTACTCTATCAGTAACCTGAAATGAATCACAATCAATGTAAGCGACATTAGCTCTCAAATTCACTAAAATGTTATTTGACTGTAGATCACCAACACAATAGCCTTTGTCATGTAATGAATCAAGAACTGTGGCAATATTCCGACTAGTTACCAAGGCATGATCCCAATTCACCAAAACCTGATTATCGTCTCTATCTGTTGGACAATAGTAATAATGAGCTGGTTTGTATGATTTTACATCAATAAGAGGCATTATTATGCCTGCGAATGATGCCCCTCTATTATCATAATATAAAATATCATTCGGCCATGCTATTTGGACTCTACCCTTTGCAGTAAATATGTTAGAGGGAGGATTATTAACCATATATTTTAATTTTCTACACCTCTCCGGATTACGTTGAAGTTTATCTGTGTAAATTTTTGCACAAAGATCAGGGCTCCCAATGATTGGAAAAATGCCCCCCTCAGCGCCTCTCCCAAATTCGGGGCCTAATTCAACCTTATTTCCTTTTGAATTATAATAAATTGAATTCACTCCTTAACAAGAATTACCAGGGTTTTATCGTCACTTGATACTAAAGCAAATTTATTATTAAGGACACGCTCCATTTCTGCAATAGATTCTTCTTCATTGGTTTGAGATTTAGCCCATGAAAATAAATATTTAAACCCATTAGAATTAACAACCCATTTTCCATCAATTTTTTGCATTAAAGCATCTTGAACACCATCCGTAAAAACGGCAATATTGTTAAAATTCGAAGTTTTTCTAACAATAACAAATTCTTTCCATTGATCAGATGTTATTGGAATAACCTCATTCCGATATTCAAGGTTATTCGGTTCAGAAATTAGAAAAATATCATCACCATATGATGAAACCACTGCTCCATCACCGATTTGAGAAACTGCACAATTATTACCATCAATAAGGACAATGATTAACGTACAGGCTAAATCTTGGAGATTATACTTATTTATTAAAGAATAATCGACAAGATTAGTTCTTGTTTCCTCAATTACTTGAAAAACAATTTCTTCAATATTTATATCATCTAAGTAACTCTCAACATACATCTTCTGGATTAAATCAATAGCAGACTTAACACAAAACTTCGCTCCAATATCTGAAAAGGGTGCAGATCCTAACCCATCTGCAATGGCTATAATACCTTTATTTTTATCCAAAATCTTGTAGTTACAAGCATCTTGACAAGGGATATCTGAGGTAATATGCGAGGGTCCTCTAATTGAGAGTCCAAATATCTTTAAATTTATATTTTCTTCTAGATCTGATGTTTGCAGATTATTTTGATTTAGATCTGAGGTTTCTATTGTTGGGCAATTTGGTGCAAAAACTTTAAAAAAAGAGACTTTTTTAAAATCCATTTAATCATTTTTTATTACGAATATCTAAAAAATCTCATCAATCTGCAGTACCCCAGTCAGTCTGAGGAAGCGGGGTTGAGATTCCAGGACTACTTCGACTTAACGCTAAACTGCTTGCTGCAAACCAATCAAACATGTTATCCCAATTATTTGGCTTTAATCTTAATGGAGCACGTGCAGAGAGTGTCTTCAGAAAATCCATATTAACCTCATCACCGACTGCTACTTTATAAAAAGAAAAATGCTTATTTGCCTCTCCATCTTTTAATTCTTGGACTACTTGATTATAGAGTGATTTATCCATTGTCATATCATTGTCTGTGGCGTCAGTAATCAAGAAAATCCAGGGTCGAAAATAATCCGTTCCATTTTGAGCATATTGTTCTTTACGGCTTTTTATTAATTCAATTGATTTTAAGATTCCCATTCCCATTGTTGTCCATCCACCAGCGGATAGGGGTTTAATATCAAATTCTTTGATTGAAGAAAATGGATGTTCGACAGTGACATTATCGTTAAATGATACTAAGGCGAGTTCTACTCTCTTACACGCTAAAGAATCATTCAATATTTTATCCTGATATAATTTAATGCCACGATTTACTCCATCAATCCCTTCCCCAATCATCGAACCGGAGGTATCGACTAGTAAGACAGTAGCCACTTTAGGTTCCCGTTTATCTAAAATTGGCATCTCTTCTAATCCTGACATGAAGAGATCATTATTTTATTGGATATTTGTATATTTCGAAATCTCCCTTAAAGGGGTCTCTCTTATACGTCACCGTAATATTGGAGATTTGTCCAACTCAATGAAAACTATCTTTCTCACTCCACCGGAACCCACAAAGCCGCCTTCTTCCCCGGACTCGCAATCATCCCCAGAACCTGACGAACAATAGCACAGTACATCTGTCCACCAACCGGAATGTAAAACTTAATGGCGAGTTGACGCACTGAAAGACTGCTGATCCCTTCCTGTAAATTCACCGGATCGAGAGGAAGTTCTACAGCATTTGAAATGATATTCACCACATCTGATACCGGGATATCATGTGTTCCCTCACCATCAATCTCTATCAGAACACAATCCCCGACGATCCGCAATCTCCCCACTTTTTTGAATGTCTCATAGTACCAGACCATAAAAATCCTCCAGTGGGGAGAGAGGGAAGAAAAGGGCACAAAATTCTCAAATTATTAAAATTTATTTTATATCTTTATAATGAATATATTGAAAGATATCATAAAAAACTTTTGCATATCCCCAAAGCACTGATACTTTGAGACCTTTTTCAGAAATTTAACATAATAATATATGGTTTTCAACCTGAATTGACCTCTTGCTGAAATCTGTTTTGAGTTATGTTGCAACCCATTAAGAATTGATATAAAAGTGTACGCGTGTTGATAAGTGTGCCTGCTCCGATCAAACCCATTCTCACATCGGCCCGTGCTGGTCTTATCTAGAAGATAATAGAATTTCATGCTATTGAGGGACAGGGCTTTGTGTGACCGATATGAACGTATCGGATAGTGATGGGAGGGCTCATTCGTGTATATCTGTGCATTGTAATCTTTATGGAACAATTCTACCTCGTAATGCCATCAAAAATCATGAGACTGACTAGAATACCTCCAATGAAAAGAAAAGCCCAGAATCCGATGACAATTACCCCCATTATCCACGTTATTAATTGCGGGAATATCAAAAAAGGTGCTATAAACAATCCCACAACCATAACCACGAGCACAGCCGCCCATGATCCGTTGTGAGGGTTGTCAATGAGATACAGTTCCCCTGAATTTGTATAGCTATGTGCGACTAGAATCTTATCAGATGCATCCATAGCGATAACCCCATGAGGCCATTTCTTCTCCAAACGTTCCATACGGGCATGGGGCACTCTCCCTTTCCATCTATCAGAGATCCCATTATCCATACGTATTCCCCAGATATCATTGGGGGTAATATCCGGATGTTCCCATGCTGCCCGTAAGAGATCCATCAGGTCGTTTATATTCTTCCCATCCCATGCTCTAATGCTTTGCAAAAGGTAGTGCATGCGGTCCCCCCCATAATTGATCATTCTTTCTTATCGGAGATGATAAAAATGTTCACGGTCAGAAGTCTTTATCTTGATAAAACCTTTTTCGAAATCTCTGCCTCTTTTTCTCCAGCGATGAGAACCAAAATGACATCATTTCTGCACTCTTCGAAAAGGGTATCAAAGTGGAGGGTAGTATATTGAGAACTAATGCTCCACTCAACCTCTGACCGCATTCTGAACGTCTGCCTTCTCGTTTTTGGTAAATGAGCAAATCAGTTAATTCCGGAAAGATACGCTCTCTGTATGCCTCTGCCTCATTGATATTTCGAAAGCCCAGTTTGGATATGCAGTCGCAAACCACGACTACCATGTCTTTCTTGACGTTCGGACTGTTATTCTGTACTCATTGCCCCTCCCCGGTCCAGCCCGACGAAAAAGATCGCTTTTTTAAAAGTTTAATAGTACCAGACCATAATCTTCTCCAAGGGGAGATCGAAAAGAATAGATCTGAAAAAATCACACCTTCCCGGAGATGGCATGAATAATATGCCGGTTCACTGTTCCATCATCCGCGAATAATTTCGGTGACTCATAACAGGTCCGACCAAACCGGAGAACCGGAGCCTCCTGAGGGAAACACCCGAGAACCCGGAGATCAATAATCGACTCTTTCGTTTATAGGTCCTTCTCTTCAAATTCTATACCGAGCCCTTTCAAAGTCGCTTTTAATTTATCACAGTTCGGGCAGTTTTTCATTGTGTGGACAATAATCTGATTCATAATTCACCGATGCAAGTCGGGCCGTCGCTCCGCTCCGGCCCTCCCTCCATTCATTCATTCATTCATTTTTCTGCAATTCACAGGTATCTGGGTTATTCAGCGGATCGGGTATCGGAATGTGGTATTCATCGCAGCAAAAACCAGATCTTACAATCATCACGAAGGGGCATGTTTTACAATTTATAACGATAATAACCCGAGAGCCCATTACCGGAGAACCTCCATAGTGCAGATAGAATCCTCATTTGCATACCGCCAGATTTCCTGATCTATCCCGGAAAAGAAAATCTCCTTACAGGCTTCGGTATCCACAAGAGCATCATGTCAGTCGATGAGATCCGCTCTCACAATGATTTTGTATGCCTCTGCCAGTTTCGGAAATTTAAAGCCTCTACCGAAACCTCGTGACAGTTGACAAAAGGTGGGAGAGTTTACCATTGTGTAAAATTGTGGCTTCGACAGTTGATTACTGTTTATTTTAGCTCTCAAGCATTCACTTCTGATAACATTCCGGTCATACTGCAGAATCCGGGATTGTGAATCCATCCGGTTTTATAAACCTGCTATCTTCTAGAATTATCTCTCCGGCTGCGGTCGCAAGCAGCCAGGCGATTTCAACAACCCGATCTTTGTGTACATCAGTACCGGTCGTTTCAGTGTCAAAAATAAAAATGTGATTCGGCCTCATAATTTCTTCTTATCCATACGCAACCTCACCAGATCCACAATATGAGACAATCCAGAAGCCGGGCGTTGGCGATAAACCTCTGTTCCAGGTATCCGGTTTTCAACTGCAGTGATCACCATCTTGAGCGGGATATCATGCATCTTGCCAAGATTCAGGTATTTCTCCGGATGACTGGATATCTCCTCTTCTATCACATTTCTGGGGATGATCGTTTTTTCTTTAATCTGAATGGCTTCTATCGCGGCTTTTATTTCAAATGTAAATTTATCGGTATTTCTGGGTATTATTGCACCTCCACGTCTGCTATTCCATACATGATTTTTCCCTAACCAGAACAATACTGACAATCAGGAAAAAGTTATCATGAAGGGGTCTGAAGCTTTGTGAATGGAACTTGGTTTGTCTATCACAAAACCTGATAAAAGACTTTGTGAGGGGAGAACTGACAACACTTCGAATGCGTATCCGGCGGAAAGAGCAGGGAGTAGAAGAGGGGTTTCACTTTTATTTATTATCTTGTCCCCTCATTTCGGAAAATTTAGATTAGCCAATTCGCAATCCGTGGGGTTATGTAACGTACTCTTACCTCATCTAATAACATTAACCGACTTTTTCCCGGACTCTCAATCAAATTCAGAATCTTACGAATAATAAGGAGAGTTATTCGAAAAATTATTCTTTGCCATCTCAAATTACAGGGTATCAAACAAATATCTCATTCTATACGTCATCAATGCAATAATTAACCCGAAAACCCCTGCAGTGACAAAAACTATGGCAATACCTGAATATGCCAGAATTATACCTAAGATTATCGGAGAAAAACTTTGACCAATGTATCTCATACAACTATAAATGGAGATAACGCCGCCTCTTGCTTCAAGTGGAGATATCTGTATAATCTGTGCGTCAATGCATGTCTGTGAAATAACGAGCCCTAATCCAAAAAGAAGTAATAAAAGAACTACTCCGATTATTGAAGGCACGACGGACATTATTAACAGTGATAACCCGACAAGTACAAATCCCGCAATTATCACCCTGATCAACGAATACTTGCTTGCAAAATACCGCACCTTAGGTGCCATCACGACACAAGCCATGCCCGGGACAGCGAGCATGATTCCTGATACTCCTGAAGTAAAGTTGAACTCACCCTTGAGCATAAAGGGCACATATATCATCATGGCAAATAATAGAAAATATATCGAGAAACCCATAAAAATGGTATAAAGTATTGGCAAATTTTTGAGATATCTGAGAGCTTCAATGAGACCTTGGTAACTGCCCAGCTCCTTCTGCTTTCTTGTTTCAGGAAGAATCATCATAACAACCAAAGCAAATGGCAGGGAAAGGGCATAAAAGAGAAATGCATAATTCCATCCAAAGGTTGCCAGTCCTCCTCCGATAATTGGCGCAAACACAGAGCCCAAGGCAAATGATATGCTGATTTTACTCATTGCCCCGACACAATCAATACCAGTGTAAACATCGCCGATAATCAGCATGGCAAGTGAGGTTATCGCGGCTACTCCAATACCCTGGATGAATCTCATTACTAACAACGAGTTCACATCAGAGACAAAAAAACTGACAAGACCTGTACATCCATAGATTACAAGACCGGTCACGAGTATTTTTTTCCGGTTGATACAATCGATGAATTGTCCGATAATCAACGTGAATATTGCAGTAGAGATAGTGAAAACTGACATGAGCATCCCTACCCCCTGGGTAGTCGTATGCAGTGGTCCTACCATTTCAGGTAATACTGGTGTAATAAGGGCTCCTCCGGCCATTGCAAAAAAGGCAGTTATACAGAGCAGGACAAGGTGATGAGTTTTAAATTCCATGATAATTCTGATTATTTAACATAATTCTCGATATATTCTAAACCATATCAACTAAAGAATTCACGATTAAATTCCCATGGTATGAATCAAATTCCGATAAGAGTATATTATCCCATTTATGGGTAATCCCTTTTATATGAGGCGCTATCTGTCTTCCCGTTTCAGTTATATATATGAATGATTGTCTTATCCACTTTTTTGAAATACCTGGTGTTCGTCTGGAGAAACAAACGATTCCGTCATTATGATAAAAAAAAAGAATTAGAATATATCAAATAACTTGAACTAACAACTGAAAACTATGCAGAAGAGATAATTCGAATAGATTATCCGTGTTCAATATTTTTATTAGAAAGGTATTTTTTCTATTCTATATATCTTACCTGAAAAATGAGGTGTTATCGTTTTATTCAAACCGATACAACCACCGGGACAGCATCCATCATAACAATTATTTCATGACCTTTTTCAGTGGATGATGCCCAAATACCCCAGGAATCATCCACCATCTCCGCATATCCCAGCGTGAGTATGCTGTTGTCTGATCCATCAAACATAGGAACCCAGGCATAGCCACCACCGTCAACTGCAGCAGCAGTAAGAAGACCTGAAGTGCTTACCCCGTTCTGATCGATATCAGCAGTGCTGTTTGGATCAAATGAATGAAGCAGCATATTTGATGTTGAAGAGTATGAACCAGTCTCGATATCAGCCTCTGCCACTTCCCTGGTGAGATCCTTTGCATGGACAACCGCAGCATGAACACTCTCTTTCATCTGTGCTGGATCACCGGTAAAGACCGGGAGTGTCATTCCATCAACAGGGGTTACTGCTGATAGAATAATTCCGCTGATCGCTGGCCTGACATACAGAAGAGAGACCGGTTTTTCTCCTGTTGTCAGGTTTGTAACATACAAACTCCCGCCTCCCATTTTTGCTAGAGAGGAGATTAAAAGACCGGAAGATACTGGATCTGAATTCTGCTTTGATAGATTTACTCCAACCAGTTCAGGGTTTGCTACATCCGCAAGAACCGTGCCATTGAGATCCAGAGCCAGAATATATTTCGTGTCACTGGAAAATCCACTAGAAGGATTATTGAAGTCAGCAAGTGCCTGTGTTCTTCCGTGAATAGAGAGATACGATGCTGCATCATCTGATAGGGTTATTAAACCCGGGGTCAGGTTCTGCGTTGTGTATGGATTGAGTGATACCGAGAGCTGACTTGTTGTTCCATCCTGCACTGTTGTTGTTGTAGTAACAGGTTCGTATCCTGGATATGTGAGGATGAGAGAGTGCATACCGCTGGGTATATTCTGAAGAGTCATTGGAGTTTTACCCTGGGGACGTGAATCCAGAATCACTGAGGCGCCTGATGGTGTGGAGGTAACAGCAATTGATCCGGTGTGGATTACTGTCCCTTTGGGCGTGAGAGTTCCGTAGATAGATGTTTCTCTTCCTGCAATAACATCCACGATACCAATCCAGTCAAGATATCCGGGAATTGAAACTCTTACATTGTAACTATCTGGATTTAATCCGTAAATCCGTGCCGGGGTAACTCCCCGGGTAATGCCATCAAGAGTAACTACCCCACCACTTGGAAATGACCGGATGGATAATGTTCCGGTTGGTGGGAAGTACCTGGGAAGAGCGACTTCGACCTTGCTCTCTTTTCCTGAACTGATCTCAATGGTCTGCATTACTGGCTGATACCCAAACTTCGCCAGTTTCATTGTGTAGGTCCCGGTTGGTATGGCATCAAAGTGTGCGGGAGTGATTCCATAGACCACATCATTCAAAATGATAACAGCTCCCCACGGATATGTATTGACTGTGAGTGAGCCCGTCGTAGATACCTGGTTTAATACGGCTGATACCACGGATTCTGCTCCAGATGCAACAGTTACTGTTGTTGTGTAAGGTGTGTATCCATCTTTACTGATGGTAACAGTATGGGATCCTGGAATTATTTCCGGGTACGTATGAGGGGTTGTTTGAATATCAGATCCGTCAATTGCTACTGTTGCCCCTGACGGGGTTGACGTGACTGATATTGATCCATTTAGAGGGCTCGCCTGCAGAGTTGCTGTTATTGTCTCAGTTGTCCCCGCAGCCGGGTTATGATCAATGGTTGAAGTCCAGTCCTGGTATCCACTCTTTTCCATTTTCACCGTATGCGGGGTGCTGCTGCTTTCATCAACAGCCACAGTCACGGGTGTTGTTCCTGAAGAAGAGCCATCAAATGTTACTGTCGCTCCTGAAGGAGATGAAATAAAACTAAAGTTTCCTGAAAGAGCCAGGTTTGTTATTGGGGAATCGGCCTGGATATTCAGATTACTTATACCTGGTTTTAATGATATTACTGGTTTAATAGTCGGTTGTAATGATGGAAGGAGAGTAGGTGTAGCAGTCGGTGTGGGAGTGACAGTAATATTAGATACTATAACTGGCTCTTTTGGTGTTGTAATCGGCACGGTTATAGGCTTAAGAGAGGGGACGAGTGTTACCTCTTTTGTTGGTGTTACCGTTGGTTCTGTTGTTGTCGGTACCTGAGTAACCTCCATAGTAGGGCTGCTAGTTGGAACTGTGATCGTTGGCAGAATGACGACAGGCACCTGGGTAATAACCGGAGTTATATTTGTTGTCAGGTTAAACAGCAGGTTACTGGTATTCGTAGCCGCTGCAAAAGGCGAGTTGACAACGAGACATATGAGAAGTACTAGAATCCACAACCTCATAGATCCATACTACTCATGCTTTGTTGAAATGGTTATGGGTTCTTTCTATTATTTTATATATCATACCTTCTCTCTGATTGCCATGATGATCCATAACAAAAGCATGTTATCCTTCAGGTACCCACGTTATGCAGATGTCATCAGATATTCTCATAGTCAGCACTCCATATGTTCCGGGCTATAAGATCGTCAGGCAGGTCGGATTTACCTGGGGTCTGATTGTACGTAGCAGGGGTCTTGGTGGAAATGTTGTTGCCGGTCTCCGAACTATTCTCGGCGGAGAGATTCATGAGTATACACAACTCCTGAATGAATCACGCTCTCATGCTCTGGATAGAATGAAGGATCATGCTAGGGAAATGGGAGCAAACGCGGTCATTGGTGTTGCATTTGATTCATCAGAGATTGGACAGTCGATGACCGAGGTGCTCGCTTATGGGACTGCAGTTGTTGTGGAACCGGAACAAGAGGAAAGTAAACCTGTTCGGTTGAGTTGAGGATACTGTACACAGGTGTGTGGTTCCTGTGAGGTTAAGCATCC
Source organism: Methanospirillum lacunae (assembly GCF_003173355.1). NCBI lineage: Archaea > Methanobacteriati > Methanobacteriota > Methanomicrobia > Methanomicrobiales > Methanospirillaceae > Methanospirillum > Methanospirillum lacunae. The sequence goes on from NZ_QGMY01000002.1 coordinate 242,252, forward strand.
ATTATTGAATCTTTTTTCTTTTGTGGTTGTCATTGTTGGTTTCTTACTGGTTAATTCTGGGAGAACACTAATAGTTCCAAAGATGAGATACTGTATGATGTCCAGAGTACTTGCGTCGCCTTCAAAATATATTCAGGGAGCAGGAGAACTTTCGCGAATAAATGATCATATTTCCAGATTGCATGGGCCGTATCTCTTTGTCATGGGAGGTTTTGCATACACTCATTTGAAAGGTATTATTGAGGAAAGTTTCAAAGGTTCCGGGGCAACGCTCGTCTTTGAAAAATTTAATGGAGAATGTACTCATAATGAAATTGACAGGCTCCGAACGGTATACTCATTAAATCATTGTGGAGTAGTTATTGGAGTTGGGGGAGGCAAAGCTCTCGATACTGCCAAAGGAGTATCTTATTATGAAGAATGTCCGGTCATATCCATTCCAACGATTGCATCCACTGATTCACCCACAAGTGCAATATCTGTAGTCTATACTGAAGATCATGAATTTGATGGCAACCTGATTCTTGCAAAAAATCCAGAAATAATTCTGGTAGATACTAAAATTATTGCTGAGGCACCGGTCCGGTTGCTTGTTGCAGGGATGGGTGATGCTCTCTCGACATATTTTGAAGCGATGGCAAACGTTGCTTCACATCATGAAAATTTTGTTGGGGGAACATGTACGAACTCATCAGTTGCATTGGCAAAACTCTGTTATGAGATTTTGATTCGGGATGGAGTTCAGGCAAAAAAATCTGCAGAAAATAAGAAATGTACACAGGAACTTGAAAACATTGTTGAAGCAAATATTTATCTGAGTGGTGTAGGGTTTGAGAGTAATGGGCTTGCCTGTGCCCATTCGATCTATAACAGTCTCACTATTCTCCCTCAATGCCATCATATGTACCATGGTGAACTGGTAGCATTTGGTACTGTTGTTCAACTGGTTCTTGAAAAGCGTCCGGATAAAGAGATACAGGAAGTATTGCAGTTCTGCTCAAGTGTCGGGCTACCGGTTACTATTTCTGGAATCTGTTCCGGTGAAATGAGTTCAGATGATATCATGAAGGTTTCTGAGACTGCATGCAAGCCCGGGTCATTCATGGATTGTGAACCATTTGCTGTAACACCACTCATGGTCTATGATGCCATGATGAAAGCAGATGCCCTTGGTCGTGAATTTGTTTTAAACAAGAACTGAGTTGGTGACCCCGGTAAATTTTTTTCAGTTATACAGTCTTTCGGGTTTTCTGAATTCAGGGGAAGTAATAAGGGGAGAATAAGATTTTGATCTGAATAAATTGGGCATCTGGAAAAAAAGTTTCAATAATCCCGGTCTAAAAATATCCTGATTGAAGGTTTCATCATTGAAGTACACTTGAAAAGTGTATCAACATGTTTAAGTTGTGTAGTCTGGAAAAGGCGATAAAATTGTGGATTTTTAAAGATCACCTGGATCATGTCCTTCATTGGTCAATTTATCAATGATTTAACCAGTTTTTTATCTGAAACCTCCCCTCTGGTTGGTATATCCAGGATCTAATTTTCAACCAGATGTCACTGGTGCTTATAAAAAGCCCTTTCTGCCGATATCCATTTAAAATTTTCAACCTTAAATTGGCATAATATACGCGGAGATATTCGTTTGCATTGACGCATCGAGAATAGCAGATCTCAATGGCAGGCAGGGTATTCATCAACCCATTTATCACGATTGATAAAAATACCTTGAGAAAACGATATGGTTGACTTAATTAAAAAATAAAGGCCAATACATGATTTTAAACAATGTGAGATGTTACCTGATCTAAATTTCGGTTAATTTTCAAAAATACTTGATTTAAGGCCGAATTGATCCACCCTATGATAGTACTGGGTAAATGGCAACATGCCTGCGATTTGAGTAATTGATCATGGAGAGAATATTGACCCTGTTTATACAAACCAAATTAGGGATCTCCTGATCTCCATGCATCTTCATTAAGATGGTACGTTTTTTCTGAATTCATCGTATCATTACAAAAAACCAATAACTTATGAAATATAGTTTCATATGGTACAATTTCTATCAATTTTATTGTGACGCAATGCTGGCAATAATAAAATCAGGGATATCTGTGATCATTGAAATCCAGCTAGAGACAATCAATCAAAGGAATTTTCAAATGATCTATTGACACAATCCCATGATTTGATCAAATACCTCTATAGAAATTTTACCGGTAGGTTTTATCACAACAATTAAGATGAGACATTCATGACCGTTTCAAATAATTATCAGACAATAACAGAAGAAAAGACAACCTGGAAGTGTACAGTTTGTGGCTTTGTGATGAACGGTGAAAAACCTCCGAAAGGATGTCCTAATTGCCACAGCCCCTCGGGAGAATTTATCCCTGCACATCATGACATAGCCTCTTACAATGGAGAACCATTTGATGTTCTGCTCATCAACGGCAGTTCACACAGAGCAGGAAACACCGGGATAATGACGGATGTTGCGGAATCCATGCTTAAAGAGTTGAATGTATCGTATCTCCGGGTTAACCTGAATGAACATTCCATAGATCACTGCTGGTGCTGTTATGCGGTACGTGCACAGTCCTGTGATTTTCCATGCCGGAATAAATCTGATGATATGCATACATTTCATCAGATGCTAACCGTTGCGAAATCCGTCATCGTCGCTTCACCTATCAACTGGAATAGCATGTCAGCGAGGCTCAAGATCTTTCTTGACCGGACGACCTGCTTACAAAATCTCTATCACCTGAAAAAACCCGGGCTGACCACGGGAAAAATTGTAGGGATTCTGGTGAACGGGCATGAAGATGGGGGAATAAAAACTGCTATGGATATATTCCTGAATTTTCAGCAGATGGGTTTTATTCTCGCTCCCTTTGGTATGTATTACCGGACTCATGGTGCTGAGTTTACAAGCAACGAAGATCGGGAATTTTTTGCTGCTGATCAGTTGCTCAATACCTATACTCGGGGAGTTGTATCAAACGTGGTTGAGATGATGAAGTTGGATCTTGAGAAGCAAATGAAAGAGAGGATCATACCGGTTTCAGAATAATGAATGATCTCAACAATTTTTCCTGCCAGATCGAACTAAAAAACCTAAAATAATTATTTTTCATAAGAAGGAGATTAGAGATATTTATACCGTAGAGCCATATGTTGATTCAGGATATTTCCATAGATACACTGCTCACCGTTTGACCGGGTGAATTATGTCAATTTCTGAAAAAATTCGTACATCTTTTCTGCCTTTACCGGTTTTAGAGGGAATCATTCCTGTTACCTGGAGTCAGATTCCCATGGAGATAATAGCCGGAATTTCTCTTGCAGCTCTTGCCATTCCTGAAGTTATGGGATACGCAAACATTGCTGGGATGCCTGTTGTAACCGGGCTTTACACCATCCTGATCCCTCTTGTAGTATTTGCAATCTTTGGTTCTTCACGGCACCTTGTTGTCGGGGCTGATTCCGCGACTGCTGCAATTCTTTCAACAACCCTGATCAGTATGGCAATGCCCGGATCTTCAGAATATGTGAACCTTGCAAGCATGGTGGCTCTCCTTGCTGCAGGATTTCTCTTCCTCTCCCGGATCTTCAGATTAGGATTTATTGCGGATTTTCTTTCACGATCGGTTTTAATTGGGTTTTTAACAGGTGTTGGTATTCAAGTTGCTCTTGGTCAGATTCCTGGAATGATTGGAGTTTCAGGCGGAAACTCCTCCTCAATAATTCAATTGATAAACCTCATATCTGCTCCTCAATTATCTTTAAACAGCATCACACTCCTTCTGTCTGGTGCTGTTCTGGCAATTATTATATGTGGGAATACATTTGCAAAACGAATTCCCTGGCCTTTTCTTGTTGTTATAGGTGGAATCGTTGTTAGTTGGGGGTTAAACCTTTCAGCCAGCGGTGTTGCGATGATCGGTGAGATCTCTTATGGATTTCCCGGGATAGGATTTCCCATCGTGCCACCGGATCAGATTCCAACACTCATCGGAACTTCTGCTGCATGTTTTGTGGTGATCCTTACTCAAAGTGCAGCGACTTCACGTGCATATGCTGCCCGATATGGGGAATCGTTTGATGAGAATGTAGACCTTGTTGGTCTTGCTCTTTCCAATGTGGCAGCGGGATTGTCTGGAACTTTCGTAGTGAACGGAAGCCCGACAAAGACCGAGATGGTAGATAGTGCGGGTGGAAAAACCCAGATTGCCCAGTTGGTGACATTTGGTGTTGTGTGTGTTGCATTACTCTTTTTCACCCGACCTCTGTCATTTTTACCAAGTGCTGTGCTTGCAACAATCGTTTTTGTTATTGGAATTCATCTCATTGATGTCAGAGGTATGAAAAACCTGTATTCACGGCGTCCTGTTGAATTTGTGGTTGCACTTTTCACAGCACTTACTGTTCTCTGTGTCAGTGTTGGTTGGGGTATTGCCGTCGCAATTGTTCTTTCGATGATTGCTCATCTTCGTCATAGTTACCGGCCGCTAAATTTCCTATTGATTGAGTCTCCAAACCGGGGATGGGCATTGCGATCAATTGATTCAGGCAGTCAGGCATCTCCCGGGCTTGTTGTCTATCAGTTCGGGGCAAATCTGTATTATGCCAACGAGGCTCGATTTACGAGTGAAATACTTGGTATTGTTCAAACCGCAAATCCCCCGTTACAGTGGCTCTGTCTATCAGCAGTATCAATACAGGATATTGATTTTTCAGGATCTGAAGCGATCAGGCAGCTTCATGGAGAACTTAAAAACCGGGGAATTGTGCTCGTCATGAGTTCAGTTGAAGATCCAGTCATGAAACAGCTGGAACGGGATCGTTTAATAGATCTTATCGGGAGAGATCATTTTTTTGAATTCAACAGAGATGTGGTCATAGCATATAATGAGCACCGGGATAGTTGATCACAACAAAACTTTGGGATATTCCCACACATTATTGTGAACAACTGATTTTTTCATTTTGGGTTTTTTAATCAAGTGTAGTATTGTAATTAAAACTTAAATTTCGTTGATATGAATGAGAACAAATATCACAAAAACAAAACAACATGTATATAATATCAGAGATCAATTCTCATCTTTATGCTTCGTTATGGATGGATCCTTTTAGTCCTCATCTTTTTCTCAACCGCCGTATCAGGACAACTCACCGTCTCATATATTGATGTTGGCCAGGGCGACTCTCAGTTATTGCAGTCTGGTAGCCACAATATGTTGATAGATGCTGGTCCTTTAGATGCAGGTCCCACGGTTGTGAATTATCTTAAAACACACGGAGTAACGAATCTCGATGTTGTCGTTGCGACGAATCCAGAGGAGGATCATGTCGGTGGAATGGTTGATGTGTTGAACGCTTTCCCTGTTGGTCTCTATGTTGATAACGGAGAATCAACAGCCTCTCAAACCTATGTGGATGTCAAGAGTCTTGTTCAGAAAAAGCAGATTCCTTATGAAGAAGTCAAGACTGGAAAGACAATTCCTTTTGCAGATGGGATATCTGTTGAGGTACTTAATCCTACATCTGACAAAAATGATCTTAATGAGGATTCTGTTGTTCTTAAAGTTACAGATGGGTCAGAAAAGTTCCTGTTTATGGGAGACTCCTCGACCTATACTGGTGATCCCTCGGCTCAGATTCTTAAGGTCACGAATCATGGATCTAAATCAGGGAGTTCTCCGTCTTTCCTCTCATTAGTTAACCCGAAGGTTGCTGTGATCGATGTTGGCGCAAATAATGCATTGGGATATCCTGCTCAAAAGACATTAGAAAACCTGAAAGATGCGGGAGCCGAGGTTTACCGGACTGATCGGAATGGAACTATTGTGGTTACCTCTACTGGATCATCATATTCCGCAACATCAGATAAGGGAACCAATTCATCAACATCTTCGGTTAAAACCGAAGCTGCCGTTTCGTAATCCGGGCTGCTGTAGATACAATTGAAAGTGACTGGGTAATCCAAGCCCTAGTCTCACTTTTTCCTGGGTTGAAGAAGATGGGCGCCGGGAAATATCGATCACCTTGTATGTGAAAGACATGATTGGACTAGAGTACACTTCCCAACTCATGTATATATCGTTAGATAGATAACAAAGAAGGGCGAAGTTCAAAGATCTTTTTTTAAGACATCATGTCTTGTAACTTCTATAGTGGAATATCTCAACATCAGAAAACAGATACATAAAAAAAGATGAAACTTTGGAAAAACTGACTACGCCCCGGCTGGGACTTGAACCCAGGTCAAAAGCTCCGGAGGCTTCTAGGATATCCTCTACCCTACCGGGGCAGCCTTACTTTATTAGATCTTCGAGCAAATAAAGGGATTGGGTACCCCTTTACTTATGGGTCGGATACGAATGCCAGATCTTGCATGCTCCTTCGTGAGAAACCATGCATGGTCCAACCGGTGTCCGTGGAGTACACACTTTCCCAAATAATTTACAGTCAGATGGATCTGCGATTCCTCTGAGCACCTTATCACAGATACATGCTGAATTTTTGCTGACCTTTTTATATACAATATTGAACTTCTTTTGTGCATCGTATTGTGAGAATTCATCCCTGAGTTTAAGTCCCGATTTTGGAATAACGGGAAACCCTCTCCATTCCACATCACAGGGCTCAAATACCTGGTCCATGATGGCTTTTGCTTTCGGGTTTCCTTCTTCTTGTACAGCTCTCGGGTATGCATTCTCTACAAACCCGGTTCCATCTCTGACCTGCTGGGCAAGCATACAGAGCCCAAGTAATATGTCATCAGCTTCAAACCCGGCAACGACCTGGGGAACCTGAAACTGCCTGTATTCCTCAATTCCTGCAACCGTCAGAACATGACCCGGAAGCATAAATCCGTCAAGACGTGCTTCACCCTGCGATAAAAGCCATTGCATTGCCGGGGGCACAATCCGGTGAAAAGAGAGTATGGAAAAGTTGGCAGGAGGATTTGTTAAAAGCATGGCTGCCACTGTGGGTGCAGTCGTCTCAAACCCTACTGAAACAAACACAACCTCTTTGTCTGTCTTTTGTGCTATCTCAATGGCTTTGTGAACTCCCTGAACAATTCTCACATCTCCGCCACAGCTCTCAAGAGTCCCTTCTGAACCGGGAACCCTGAGAAGATCACCATATGTTGCGATGATACATCCTTTTGCGGCGAGTTCGAGAGCTGCATCGATCTCACCCTGTGGAGTGATGCAGACCGGACAGCCTGGGCCCATAACGATCTTCAGATTGCCGGGGAGCATGCTCCGGATCCCGTTTTTTGCAATGGCAGCTTCATGCGTTCCACAGACATGCATGAATGTCATCGGACGATCGGTCAGCTCCGCAAGTTTCTTTGCAATCGGGTTATCATGAGCCATAATCCTGTATATATAAGTCCGTTGAGCATAAACCTGATCGTATGCCCTTTGGAAACATCCCGGCTGCTCTGGTGATTGTAGCAGGTTGTGTTCTCGCTGTGATTCTCTATTTCGCTGGATCGAAAATCCGTACACATCTTGAAGGATCAGAAAAGGGTATCAGTCGGGTAATCATATCAGCGCTCGGAATTCCCGCTGTAATTGCCATTTTAACAATAACCATCTTTCTGGCTCTCAGGTATATTGCCGACCTTCCTGAGCTCGCCCATCAGGTTATGGAGAGCACCTATGCACAGGTTTTGTACATCATCCTGGGCAGTTTAATTATTGCATTCTTTGTCAGGAATTTTTTGGATCTGTACGGGAAGAAAATTGCTAATCTGACAGATTCTGATTTTGACGACAAATTGGTTCATTTTCTTCAGAGTGTGTATGGGTATGTCATCGGAATCGGGGCTTTTTTTATGATCCTCTCCGTACTCAAGATAGATATCACTCCACTCCTTGCTACCGGAGGTCTCGTGGGTATAGTGGTGGGTCTCGCTGCCCAGGATACATTTGGCAACTTCTTTTCCGGAGCCATGATTGCTGCAGATCAGCCTTTCAGGGAAGGAGATCGGATCGAAATACAGGGGGTCATTGGAGATGTTGTATCTGTCGGACCACGAAGTACAAGGATTAAAACCCTGGACAGTCAGCTGGTGACTGTTCCAAATAAGATTCTGACTGAGAATATGCTGACAAACTTTGCTCTTCCTGACATCACTCTGAAAGTCAGAATTTCTGTAGGGACTGGATATGATTCTGACATTAATCTGGTGAAAAACATTTTGAAAACAGTTGCACAAAAGGGCATTGCATCCGGGTTTGTTCTTTCAACCCCTGCTCCTGAAGTATATTTTCTGGAGTTTGGCGAATCTGCGCTGATGTTTCAACTTCTTATCTGGACCGGGATGTATGACAAAACGTTTGAGGTCAGGGATTATCTCAACACGGAGATCTACACTGCTTTCAAGGCTGCAGGAATTGAGATCCCATATCCGCAGATGGACCTCCATCTCAAATCCTCACCAGTCCATATTTAAATGACCATTCAAAGGGCACTATGGGCAGCGTTAAATTTATATGTGCACCCGGAGTATATGTAAAGGCACAAGCCTCAGTGGCTCAGCCGGTAGAGCGCGTCCTTGGTAAGGACGAGGTCGCGAGTTCAAATCTCGCCTGAGGCTCTTTTACATTTTTCCAGTTTTTTTTACTGTTTTAGGGTTATTCAATTTATAAAAACCAAAATAGTAGATCACATAATCTATTTTTCATTGTAATGAAATGGACCAGATTTCAACCAGCATATGTTATGTCCATCAAATGATTTGATTATTTGATTGGATCCTGACCGTCATTCTAGGATATGTGATACCTGTTGTTCCCATCTCTATTAATCACCCGGGTGGCTGATGAGGAGCTCGTTTTTTTCTGTCTTCATATGATCCGGCAGTATCTCATCTACCGGTGGTATATGAATTTCCACTCGTGTGATTGGTATCTTCTGGAACGAAGGGTTGTTTCCGGAGGGTCTACCTGAGGCTGTCACGAAGACCGACTATTGAATCATGTATTCCGAAGAGATGCTCTCTTCTAATGTTTGTTTAATGTGCAGTCAGGAGGAACCGGACCTGTGATCTTGTAGGGAAAGGGACTGGTTATTTTGATCGCTGTCCGCTAGAGGAGGATCATAAATCTTGCTGAGTTTCTCCGGGTGATCGAGAGAGAGAACCAGGTTTCCAGGCACCGGAAAAATTCCCGTGCGTATTATCTTAGAAACCGTACCCGGATCCTGCAGAAGAGGAGAGAGAAGATGAGTCAACGGTTAAAGAATGCCAGGTATTCTTCAGGGGTAATCCTGTTGTCCGGATAACTTGCGAGGTAATCCGGGTCCAAGTTCTTTGCCTGAGTGAATGGGTATCGAGAGATGAACAGGACTGCCTTCTTTGATCAGGATGTGATGGCTACCGTCGATATGGTTTACCATCCATCCTGCCTGTTTGAAAGCAGCGACGTGGAGATATCCTGATGCCCGGGGTAATTTAGAACTGAAAAATTTCAGGAATCTCAAGTGAGAAGGAGAATGTATCTGAAGTATTATTCAGGAGGGTGCATGTGGCGGTCTTTACGTGGCTGGTGATACATCCGGCAATGGCCTCGTTGATTAACTCCAGAGCTTCTTCGAGGGTATCACCTTCAGAAGGGCAGCCTGGAAGTTCAGGGCATTCCATGACAAAATGCCCTTCTTCATCTTTTTCACAGAGGATTGTTAGTTTCATGATAGTCAGGATGATTATGAATTATTTTTTGGTATCTTACTTGTAAGGCAATAAACATCTTTGCCGTTTTATGAAGAGTCTGGTTTCAGTGATGTGGAACCGAAGAGGAGCAGGAGTGATCTGATGCCGGGATTTGGTGTGACCAGTGAACGGTCGTCTCATCCACTGGAGAAGGTTGGAAGATTCAGGATTGAGGGTGAGTTGGTTGTGATCTATCTAGAAGGGGTTGGATCGTTTCTTGTTAAGAAAGTTCAGGTGGTTTCTGTTGTTCTCGGGCTTTGTGATGAGATCATCCGGGATAGAGTAGAAGGAGAAGTAGGGGTGATGAGTCTATCTGATAGTGGACGAGGATTGAGAAAGGGGATTCTTGGGGAGCAGTATGTTGGTCTGGTGCAGAGGGTGAAGAGAGTATTGGAGGGAAAAGAAGGGAAATGGGCGGTGTTTGGAGTGACAGAGTAATACTTCACAAAATGTATAAATTACATATAAATATATGGTTTTCACATTTTATCGATTATATCTAACATATTTTCGATATTATGATAATTCAATTCATTATTCCAAGATTTCCATATTTATTTTCCCGCAATCTGAATGCTTCCTTTCCACCCTCTAAAACTGGAAGAATTTCATTTCGAATATCCATACTTTCAATCGCTCCTGGTTTGTAAGATATTACTCCATCTACATAAGAAGCCGAAATTATTTGTTCAGCATCAGCATTTACTACTAGATTAGCATTATTAGTAGCGATAATAATCTGTCGTTTCTTTTTTGCTTCTTTAATAGCCTTAACTAACTGCAAAAAAATAAATCGATTGTCTAAATTTTCTTCAGGCTGGTCTAATAAGAGGGGATAATCTCCTTCGGATAAAAATAATTTTAATAAAACTGTTGCCTTTTGACCCATTGAAAGTTTCTCCAAATGGATATTATTGAAAGAAATTCCGATTTTATCGTCAACATAATTTCCAAATAGCCAATTATAAAATTCATTTACCCCGTTCCCTTTCTTACTATAGGTCTTATTATTAATGAATTGAATTATTAATGTTATAATTGAATCTAAATTATCATTATCAGAGAAATATGACATTAATATGGTGTCATAAGTTGTTATGAATGACTCAATATCATGTTCTGTTACTTTTCTTAAATTGAATAAATCAAGTGCTTTTTCCCGAATCTTTTCTTTATTAAATATTGAAGAGGAAAAAAACTCGATATCATTTAGTATATCACTTTTACCTTGTGAAAATGAAGAGGAAATTTGATTGAAAAGATGAGTTTTTTCTTTATGGTATCCTAATATTTTTTTGAATGATAATTCTCTTTCATCTTCTAATTTTTTCTTAATTTGTTCATAATTATCAATTTTTAGTTTCTCTTGCTTTATTTCATCCAGTTGTTGTTTTAAGGTATGGATAGTCTCAAGAATTTTTACATGTTCTTCTTGTTCTTTCAACAACGGTTCTAATTTGTTATTAATTTCTTCTAATTTTTGTCCATTAGTAATCAAATCCAATGAGATCTTTTCTGATAATTGTGATAAATCTTTAGTTTGCCTTGAGATATCTAATGGAGTTATTGATGTATATCCATCAAATCTTTTGAGAGTATTATTCAATTGTGAAATTTGTGAGATTATTGGTTCAACTTCATCAATTATTTTTGAATGAATATCATCGACTTGTTTGTTTAACTGAATTATTGAAGCTTTTTGTGTCAGTATTTTCTCTTTTTTTGAAGATAACTCTTGAATAGAGATGAGTTTTTTTTCATCTATTTTAGACTCGATTTCTGTTAGAAATAGTTCTTTATCTAATAATTCAGTTTTTTTTATTGAGAGGCGGGATTCAATATCATTAAGAATGGCTTTTGATGTTTTTTCTTCCTGTTGAACTATATTTCCGTTTATTTGCCTGATACTTTCAGAGGTCTCAAGAATTTTTTGTTCTATCTCTTTATATTGTAGCAGATAATGGCTCTCACGAATAACCTCACTTTGAAAGATAATTTCCTCAATTTTTCGATTCAGGGATTCCCAGTCCCCACAATATTGATCGATTTTTCCTTGGGGAAAATATTCTATCCTTGAAAAATCACAAACATTATTATCTTGAATCTTTTTTGTTATGTGTTGCAATTTCGGATCAAGAAATTCGATATTTATAGTCAATTCAGTTGTTTCAGTTTCAATCCTTTGAACAAATGAGTTCTTATCGTCGTTATCCTTTGATTTTCTTCTATTTATAAAGCAATGGGCTATTAAGTCAATTAATGCCGTTTTTCCACTACCCTTCCCGCCGGTAATTGCAATAAAATTTTTATTAAGAGGAATTTGATTATTCTCAAGAGAGCATTTAGAATTAATAAACCCTTTTGATATTTTTACTGAAGATAGAGTATAACCTGGCTTTCTAGGATCAGGATTTTCTTTTTGAATATTTACTCGTTCCTCTGGTTCATATAGTATTTGTTTTAATCCTTCAAATGTTGGATTTGCCTTAATCCAACAGTTTTTCTCTTCTGCAGGTTTACATAAAAGGTCATATTTGTGAGCATCTGATCCATGAATACAAGGATAGTATTTTCCAAAAGCTTTTAAAAATGCACCTGGTTCTTCTTTTTTTCCTAAACAAAAATCGATTGTACTTTTTTGTGAAGAAAAAACTGCATGTGATTGATGTAAATGAAGACTTTTAATTGTATGTCCTTGACTATCCCATCTAATATTTTCCCAAATACGATCAGGGAGAACAAGTAAATATTTGCCGGAAAATATTGATTTTTTCTCATTTAGTGTGCTTATAATATTATCTAAAGAAACATATGCGTTTTTACATCCTGCAATATATTCTGAATCTCCTTTAAACTCTTGGTTTTTTTCTTGAACATATTTACCTAATTCAAGGATTGCTTCATAACTAAGTGGCCTTGATTCATTATTTGGAAACTTAATTTTTAGATCATTAAGAAAATATCGTTGTATAATATCTGGTGAAAGTTCATCACTAAATATTACATGATAATTTAATTTCTGTGTTGATCCATCAATAATTAAGGATTCTAAACGAAATTCAATATTCGGTAAGATTAAATCAAAATTTTTTAACCGATTATCTTTCCGGTATTTAAGAATTTTTTTATATCCTTCAATAGAGAAATAATCTGTAACACCAAGAACAGAGACATCTAATATTTTTTCTAATTCATCAGCATATTTATCCCAAATTGCGTTTTCTCCTAAATATACATCCCTTTCACTTTCTAAAATCTTATATTGGTGTTCAAAGGATGCAGGTGTGTGAACGTGAAGATCCCATCTCCTCCATTGTGATCCTCGTTGAATTTGATACATCAGATCACCGAATAATTAAATATCATCAATAAATGACTTTCTTCATTTGGATGTTTATTTGAATTTTTTTGATTATTAAAGTTAAACAAATTCTTATTAATCATAATTTTTCCACATTTTAGGTGCAAATTAAGTCTATATGGGTAGATGTTTTTGAATTCTATAAGACTTTGCAGTCTATGAAAATAATAATTATATCGTATTTTTATATGGATTTCGGTTTTTACCTAATAGTGAATAGGATTAATGGAGTTTAGATTGAAAATCATTAATTTAAAGTTTTTTTAATTGTTGCCTCTGTCACTCCGTTTCCCCATCCCTCTTTTCTCCTTCCCCCGTTTTAAATCCGCGTTCAACCATATATATACCCCGAATTTATTCTCTAATCAGCCGCATGCAATCGCGACAGGGGTCATCGAACATGGCAGATTTCACTCAGACTTCAACAGTGAGGATAGCTGTCCGGAACCTTACAAATCCGATCAATAGTCTGACTTCTTTTACTGCTCTGATCCAGGATATCCTGGATAATTACCCATGGGGCTGCACTACGTATGAGAGATCAGGAGTAACCCTTCCTGCTGTCTCAAAATCATCAGAGTCCTACTCCGGCCGGGTAATCTACGAAAACGCCGAGGCAAAGACCATCGGGTTTATCAGTGTCAAGGCTCCAACGTCCTCAGCCTATCACTGACATCAGCACGATCATTGCTACCACCACCCTGGACACTACTCATTAGAGGCACTCTGTCTCATGACAGCTCAGAGGATGGGTTCAGCTGATCCATCAAGTGTCATCACTTAAATGGTGAATTGTTCACGGTCAAATTTACCCGGGATACGGTAATCATCTCGTCCTATGAGGCAGATGTCATTCTCACCGCTATTGAATCCTGGGCTGATATGGTTGAACAACTCGCATAAACATCTCGTAATACTCCCTTTTTTCCTTTCCGAGGTTACGGGAATGAATTGGTATTACATTGGAACTGGAGCCCTTTTGATCCTCTGTCAGTTCTTCTCGAAAGTCTAACCGGTTTTAGAAACCGGGATATTTGAAACGATAAAATACGTATGTGCCGTGAGACACGGTACGGGGTTCATGGAAGACCGGCCCGATACTGGTTTTCATAGTACTGAAGGAGAGAATTTCGGACACCCCTCAACTCTTGGATAATTCACCACCACCTGATCGTTTAGATGTTCCAAAACCCAAGGTCCCCCACCTTTACTATAATTGATTCCCCCATATTCTATTATCTTGATGAGGTTCTCAATTCTACAGTTCTTATGAAACAGCCTTGATATTTATGATGGTTTTATATCTGCCCATCTTCCAAAAAATATCGACGGTATCCTGAATAAAAAATATAAAAAGTAATTAAATTCGAAGAATTGAACGCAGGACTGTCTTTACTCCCGCTCTGTCAAACATTTGAGAGATTACACTCCTCCCACTATGTCTTCTCTCCCATTTTAATGCGATTTCTTGAAATTCTTCTATATCTGGGAAGTCTTCAGAAAGAACCTTCTGTAATTTACCAACATCAACTCCGTCATAATCATGAACTAAATCATTCCTGAATCTTGCAAGGCGACCTAATCTATGGGCAAGATCATTATGAAGAATATGATGCTGTGAAAGAACCAAGAATACATCTGCATTCTTTTCAGGGTGAGGGATATTCATTGTATTCAGAATATACTTACCAATCTGTATTGATCCTTCGATACAGAGAATTATTGCATATTTAGAAGCAAAACGAATTTCTTCATTGTTTTTTAACGCAAAGTAATTAATCTCCGCTACATCAAACCAGTATTTTTTAGCATTTCGAAATTCAGCATTACCCACAGGAGTTGTCATTATTTTTACCCATTAACCGAAAAAACAACGATACTACTTGATTTTTATGATTTATTTGACAGGAAACATATCGGTATACAAATTACAATCTGACTTTCTGGTAAATAATTTATTCCTTAGATTTGAAGAATTTCGAACAATGAAAAAGTCTCTAAAATTTAATAGCCTTAACTAAATAACGCCATAATGTTGTTTTTTAAATCATGGCACATAGCATGGGTCTTGGCTCTCCTATTTCATGAATAGAGAGGAATTTTTCTACATATTCTCCGGATTACATATAATGAAAAATTCATAATCACGATTATAATTCCTTTTTAATCGTAAAAAACTCTAAAGAATCATATTTGTCATTGTATCTAAAATGAGAAGAACATATGAGAAATAAATGAGCCTCTGATTTGCTAAACCTGGACCTAAAGGAAGATGACCACCCCCTTTATGGGTTTCTCCTACGGTAAAATATCTTGTCTCGGTTGACTTAAAAGACCGGTACTTTGCTGGTCTGAAAGTTTCTGATTTCTTCTCTATATGCTATAAAATGATGATTTATGGCATATCTGGCTGATTGCTGCAACAGGTAAATCTGCCATAATTTTCCCTCTTGAGATATATCTCAGAGATAATATATCTGTGTATTGGAAGTTTTTCCTCAAATAATTGATTCTTCTTCACTTAGAACGAGAAATTCTTGATCATTACCTAAAAACCAAATCTCTAAAACTCGAGTTTCGTCTGACCATATACCCTCCCCTTCTCCATCACACCCGTCGGTCCAATGGTCAATGAGTCCAGATACGTCTGATCCTTGATGGGTCGGACTCGTTTGGGTTCCCATGTCCTGACCTGATGAAAGTGATCTGCCTCTCCATCCAGAGCGATTACATTTTGATCCATAATAGCAGTAACCACCACAACGGGTCCCCCTCTTCGTGCCCTGGTCTTACAGACATCACAGAACTAGTGCATCTCCTCCTTATTGTCTGGTTTAAACCAGGAGAGATGATATTCAATAAAGAGAATAACCGAGGTATTAGAGGTAATATAACCCAGTAGTTCAGAGAGGGTTTCTATCTTGAGGTGATCGAGTCAGTCCTGATCTTCTTCCTTAAACTGAAGTAAGGGAACAAAATCATGATTATTGATATATGTGATTCGACCGATTGGGTATCTTCTTGAAATATCTGCCAGGCATGTATGAAAAACCTTGTGTGAAGCCTGAAATATAGAAAAAACCTATGGGGGTATATTCTTGAGAGGATTGGTATGATCCCTCATCGCTAGATGATCCCATCATGAGTATGTAAACGTAAGGTAAACACCGTGAACGTGATCTCACATAATATCTTGCAGACCTGATACACAAACCCCGCCTCTTTCCACGTTCGAAAACCTGATACATCATTAGTGAATTAGGATTCTGCGAACCTAACGACTAAATCAAACCTGGATACACTCCAACCAAATTTTTCATTCTCCTGTTACCAATCCTTTATCAGGTTTCAGCCGTAACGGCAACCTGTCTTTATTCTAGTCACATGCGACCAAACATTCAATTTATTATGTGTATCGGCAGGAAACCAGTGAAGGCGTGAAATGGATAAAAAAATCACAATTCCCGGGGAAGTATCTTTTGTAGCCGGACTCCTCCTCGTCTCAATTGCCATCTCTCTCATGGTGATTGCGGGATTCGGCATATCGACCATTTCGTCTCTCCCCTATGTGTTGAGCTGCATTGTTAAACAGATCTCATTTGGCCTTTGGAACCCAATTTTCCAGATTGGCCTGCTCCTCGTGTTGGTTGCCATTACCAGGAGGTTCAAATCAGGATATATTATTTCGATCGTCCTCTCGCTCCTCTTTGGTATGATACTGGACTTCTTCATGAATGCCCTTTCTGGCCTGCCTACGGAGTTTTGGGAACGTATCCTTTACTTTGTCTCCGGTTACCTGATTATGTGTCTCGCTATTGCTTTGATGGTGGGGTCCAAGATTCCACTGATGATAATTGACACATTCCTCAACGACCTGACCATATTTTTTCATGTCACATATCGGAGGATTAAGACCCTGTTCGATATCATCTGCGTGGTCCTATCCGTAATATTTTCCATTGTTTTCCTGGATCAACTGGTTGGCGTCGGCATAGGCACGGTCATTTTGGCGTTCATTACCGGTATTGGTGTCCATGGGTTGAGCACTATCCTTAGTAAAGTGATCATCATAAAACCGTGGAGTTCGAAACTGGGCGAGATGGTAAAATGACCTATTGGTTGGTGATAGAGATGGCACAGAACGTGAGACCGGTTATAGAGATCAGGCAGATGTGTTGCAACGATAACAGGAAAGTACTGATTCAGAATGATGTACGGGGGATTAGACGATCATGATACCCTACAAAAAAATATTGATCCCCACCGATGGGAGGAGCGACGCCCAGGGTGCCATTGTGTTTGCCCTTACCCTGGGAAAGATCACCGGTGCAGAAGTTACGGCGATCTGCGTGAACGATGTCAGCAATTACGCAATCCCGTGGAATACCTCTTCGCCAGATTTAAATGAGCCTCACTATCAGGCTTGCGAGAAAGCAGTAAAAACTGTGGCGGATCGTGGTGAGCTGATGGGTATCAACGTCAGAACAGAGATAGTAACCGGTATCCCTCTCCAGGAAATTATCAAAGCCTCTAAAAAATATGACCTCATGGTTATGGGGACTGCCGGCCGGGCTGGAGTATCCCTCATGCTTCTGGGAAGTGTGGCACAGAAAGTCATTCGGTTTGCATCCTGCCCGGTGCTCGTGATCCGAGGTGATCAACAAGGTGGCCCTGCATGCAACCGGATCCTTATCCCTACTGATGGTACCGCCATAACCCGGCCCGCCATCATGCACGGGCTTGAGATGGCCCGGACCTTTAATGCCGAAGTAACCGCACTCTCTGTCAGTAGTGGCCGGAGTATACCGATCCCTCTTCACAGAAATGTTACACAATTTACTCCTGATGCCGCCCGGAATGCTGTAGATTCTGTGGTCGATATGGGCCGGGAGCTTGGCATTAAGGTAAATCCCACGGTCACTATGGGGTCTGTTGCAAATGAGATTATCCTGGCTTCAGCCGGTCAGGATCTACTTGTCATGGGAACCAATGGCAGGACAGGTTATGAATACTTACGTCTCGGTAGTGTGGCCGAGAAAACGGTCCGACACGCCCGGTGCCCCGTACTTGTCGTGCGGAAACCCGAAACAATGCCTCCGGAGATATGAGAGGATAGATCATTAAAAAGAATATTCTCCTTTATCCTTTTCCCTGTAATCACATCTATTATATTAATAAAACGTGAGAATCTACAGCAATGTCAATAAAGGGAGAATGGGTCGAGTATGATGATCTAAGAGGGTATTTTGCATTTCCAGAAAAAGCAACAGAGCCCCTTCCTGCTATCATCGTCATTCAGGAAATATGGGGAGTTAATGAGAATATTGAAGATATAACAAGGCGACTTGCAGCAGCAGGATATGCAGCCCTGGCCCCGGACCTTTACACCGTCAATGGGGTGACACCAGCTGCACTCTCTTTTGACCGGATTAAAAATGCAATGGCATTCATGAGAAAGTTACCTCCTACTATCTCCAATGACCCGGATGCAAAAGATAGAGAATTAGCAAAACTCCCGGGAGATGAGGGACAGAAGATAGGTAAAACACTCGGCCTTCTGTTTTCCGGTCCGAACCACCTTGACCAATACATTCCTCACCTCAAAAAAGCTGTTCGTTATCTTAAAACAAGACAGGACAAAACCAAAGATCAGAAGGTCGGCTGTGTAGGGTTCTGTATGGGAGGCGGTTTATCCGCATTACTTGCCTGTGAAGAACCAGAAATCAGTGCAGCAGCTGTTTTTTACGGTGTAACGCCCCCGGACGAAAAAATTCAAACAATCGATTGTCCGATAATTGCATTTTACGGTGGTAATGACCCGAGAATAAATCAGGGAATTCCAAAATTTGTGAGTGCGATGCAAAGCACTGAAAAATCGTATGAGCACTTTATTTATGAAGGAGCAAATCATTCGTTCTTCAACGATGATAGCCCGGCGTATAATGTACGGGCTGTGAGGGATTCATTCGCACGGCTCATGCCATTCTTCTGTAAAACCCTCTCTGAGTAGATGTCAAAAGTAGATAGTCGTTCAGACTGCCTTATCATGGCCAAACCCGCCGGGCCGGGTTGTAATATGTGCTGTGATTATTGCTATTATCTGAACAAGAAATCTCTTTTTCCTGTTGAATCATGGCAGATGTCCGAGTCCATTCTTGAAAGGTATATTGCAGAGCGGTTTGAAACTTCTCCTGGACTTCATACGCATTTTGAATGGCATGGAGGAGAGCCCACCCTCATGGGGGTTGAGTATTTTAGAACCATCACCCGTCTGCAGCAACATTACAAACCAGAAGGGCGGACGTTTTCCAATGGTCTGCAAACAAACGGTTTGCTGATCGATGATGAATGGGCTGACTTTCTATCACAAGAAAAGTTTTCAGTTGGAATCAGTCTGGATGGACCGAAAGACCTCCACGATAGGTTTAGAAAAACAGGAGATAACCGCTCCACATTTGATCAGGTCATTCAGGCATTCAAGATCTTAAAACAGAGGCGTGTCTTTTGTAATGTCCTTTGTGTACTTCACTCTGAAAATACAATTCAGCCAGATACACTGTATGATTTTTTCAAAACCATAGGAGTTCAATATCTTCAGTTCCTTCCCCTGGTTTCAACTGGAGAAGCCTCTGCTGATCCCGGAGATGTAGGGAAATTTCTCTGTAGGATATTTGACCGCTGGATAGCAGAAGACGTAGGCAGGATGGTTATTCAGATCTTTGATGAGGCTTTGCGAACGGTCTACGGCATTCCTCACGCATTATGCATACACCGCAAAACCTGTGGAGATGTCGTGGTTCTTGAACATAATGGAAATGTGTATGCATGTGATCATTTCACCGATACAGAACATCTTATTGGAAATATTCTAAATAGGAATCTTTCTGATCTAATTAATGACCCGGATCTGATTGCTTTTGGTAATGCAAAACGCGATACTCTTCCCCGGATGTGCACTGAGTGTGAGGTACTATCCTTTTGTAATGGTGGCTGTCCGAAGGATCGCATTTCCATCACATCTGATGGAGAAACCGGTCTGAATTCCCTTTGCTTAGCATATAAGTCAATCTTTCTTCATGCAAGACCTGAACTTATCCGGTTGGCTACACATATGAAAGCTCAAAAACCATTACGAACTTTTAAGAGTATTCAGTCCGAAAAATGAACCAATGGTGTTCGGATTCGACTATTTATAGAAAAACTGTAGAATTATTTATTATTATCAATCATATCTGGAAGTAAACGGTATTACGATGACTTTTTTGTAAATAAATCCGGGGCACACATTTCTTTATAATGGTGAATATGATCAGGTATTTTTGGTCATTGAATGATCTAGGATATCATATTTCCTGAACCATGCACCTGATAATTATCAATCCAATCTAATTTTTACATAATTTCGAAAAAGTTTGGTTTTCAAAGATTTTTGAAATCCAACTTTGAGATTATATACCTCTCACATCCACCATTGAATCATATCTTCTGGCATTTATCCCGGATTCAGGGATCATACCTGAAGATATATGGAGAAATCACATGAACACTGAACAAAGTACTAAAATTCATGCCGGTGCCCAGCCAATTGGAGCAAACATGATGAAGATAGATGCAACCTGGGATAAAGAAGCAGGATCCCTTGTGGCAACAACTCCCATTGGATGTAAAATCACCATGGCAACAACAGATCATCTTCTTGATTCGGGAAAGATCCCGGGACCAATGGATCTCTTTGTCTCTGCTCTTGCTGGCTGTGTGGTTTTTGAGATCAATGAGATCATGATGAATAAAGATCAAATTGAGGTAAAGGATATTAATGTCAAAATTAACGGAGTTCGTAGACCAACACCTCCAACCTTGTTCGACACGCTTCACATAACCATCACAATGACCGGAAAAATCGATAAGGATTATGCTGATCGGGTCATTCAGGAAATAATAACACGGAATTGTCCGGTTGCAGCGACATTTGGAAGAGCCTCATACCTGACATGGGAGCTGATCATTATTCCTTCATAGATATGAATTAACCAACTTACCCCTTCATTTCTTTATAATTTCAGAGAACTGTTATTATCTACCCTTGGATTTAATCAATGAAAATAAGGATACTTTCCATGAACATATATCAGATGCAATAAGGTACCAAAAATAATTGCCTGATATAAAACGATCTGGAATAATCAGGAACATTATACAAATATTATTATGAATTATGATGGACTGTTGGCTAACATATTTTGAGACAATTTCAATTTCAATTCGGTGATTTCAAGCATTATAATATGCAAAATATGTCTCTAATAAAAGAGAGATCATGACAGGAAACACATGGACATTTGTCAAGGCATCGTGGAAAGGTGGGACACAATTTGTTGTTGAAAATCGGGATGGAGACAGTCTTACCCTTGTTGCCCGGCCTCAAGACAAAGATTCTTCCCACTATTTTACTATGGTGGATGCTTTCATTTCGTCTCTTGCCTGTTGTACTGGCACGAATGTTCTCTTTATACTTGATGCCCAGGGAAAAATACCCCGTTCATTCACTGTTAAAGCTGAATGCGTCTTTCACCATGATGAACCCCGTTCGTTTGAGAAAATTCATCTGATCTTTCTTGTGAGTGGGGATATTGCTGAAGAGATTGTTCGTAATGCAATTGTACGGGCGGTAACTGCCGTATGTCCGATTGCAGTAACAGTAGGAAGATCTGTAGAAATCACCTGGGAACTCCAGATGATTAAGTGATAATATTTCATGGAAAAAGCACTTGCTTAAGGCATCTGATGAGCGGGGCACTTTGTTCAGCAGTCAAACGATACGTTTTATGACGCGAACGATAGTATGACTCCAGAAGACCAGCTTTTTTGAGAACACCAAGATTGTATGAGAGAAGGTTCTGTGGCTCCTTGAGGACATACATCAGTTCATACACTGAATGGTCTTTCTTCTCCAATAGGAAAAGGATCTTGATACGAAGAGGGTTTGCAATGATCTTCATCATCTCTGCAACATCATCAAAAACCGATGAGTTGATCTCACGGACTTCCCGTTCAAGATCATTTCGCCATGCATTCTCAAGATCACTATCAGCAGGGCAGCAGCCCGAAAAACCCATGACAGGAGTATCAGTTGATGCAGAAATAATAGTTCTCCCTTACGGTACCCCTGGGTTCTCTGAATAGTATTTTGATCAGGTTTACTTCATTTTCAAAAATAATTGAAAATCGACCCTGGATATATATTGAGTTCTTTCAGACATATTCTGTGTAATCTCCTGATGTAATTGCAAAGAGAATTGTCTCCGCAGGAGGTTGCAGGAATATTATGATATCATGAATAACAGGGAAATTTCAGGAATTAATGTGAGCCTTTGGTGAGTATATGCAAAACCAGTTTTTTGATTGCAGCACCTGCCACCGGCAGGCATGCTATACTTCAACGCCAGAAGATGGTCCGGATTATTGTCCATCAAAGACAAAACGTGAATCCATCGATCAAGCAGTGCATCTATATCAGGATCATCCTGATGTCCGGAAGATGGCGATTGCTGCAGCAAAGACCGAAGGAAGGAGTTATATGAAGTGGACCCGGGTCGAAGACACCATTGATTTTGCCCGGGAGATGGGATACAAAAAAATTGGAATTGCAACATGTCTTGGCCTGATAGAGGAGAATAGGACTCTACACAAAATTCTTACTGTTCATGGTTTTTTTGTGGTATCTGTCTGCTGCAAATGCGGGGCAATTCCCAAAGAAGATATTGGGCTTTTAGATAGTGAAAAAGCAAAGCCTGGAACTTTTGAACCTATCTGTAATCCTATTGCCCAGGCAAAAATTCTCGAAGAAGCCGGGACAGATCTGAATATCCTGCTCGGGCTCTGTGTCGGGCATGATACACTCTTTACCCGGTATTCGAAAGCACCAGTAACAACACTTGTAGCAAAAGATCGTATTACCTGCCACAATCCAAACGCCGTCCTCCATACTACGACTTTTTATTATGGTAGGTTGCTTCAGCCTTAAATGCTGAAAGGAATAGCCTGAACATAAATTATGGGATTATAATGAATGATGAAAAGAGAGATTTTGATTCTGAAGCTTTGACCAGGGATAAGGAACCTGCTCGGGTGAAACTGTCAAACGATGTGGTACAGGCGATCTGTGGGCTCATTTCCCTAACCTCGGATATGAATGTGCTGGACTTTGGGTGTGGAACAGGCCTGCTGACCCTTCAAATCCAGCCATTTGTAAGGAGCATTACAGGCATTGATAGTTCACAGGGAATGCTCAATGTACTTGATGCGAAGATATCAAAACTGGGCATCACAAATGTCAGAACCCATCTCTTTGATATTATCCGGGGGGTGCTGCCTTTTGGCGAATTCGACCTTGTTGTCAGTAGTATGACATTTCACCATATCAAAGATGTATCATTACTCCTCAAAGCAATGGCAGGAGTTATCCATTCATCCGGTCAGATTGTCATAATTGACCTTGATCCTGATGATGGCAAATTCCATGATTCAAATGAGGGCGTATTTCACTTTGGATTTGAACGGTCTATCATGAAGAAACTTCTGGAAGAGGCTGGATATGATTCTATAAGAGAGAAGACCGCTGCATCAATGCAACGGGTGTCGCCTACAGGAGAGACACGTGGTTTTTCGATTTTTATTATGGTCGGAAGAAAATCTACATAAAAATCAGATAAATTTTTTCAAAAGGAAAAATCCTCTTCTTTTCGAAAACACTGAATTGAAGTTATATAACCTGGTGTATAACTTCTTAGTAATTTGTATTATACAGGGGTCATTGTTGCTTTTGTCGCTTCGTTTACCCATCCATCATCTATCCTCCCCCTGTTTCAGATCCCGGTTCAATCATTTATATACACCCAACTAATTCTCTAATCAGGCGTATGCAATTGCGGCAGGAGTCCATCAAACATGGCAGATTTCACACCAACTGCGACAGTGAAGACAATTGTCCGGAAGCTTGCAGCTCCGATCAATAGTCTGACCTCCTTCACTGCTCTTGTCCAGGATATTCTGGACAACAACCCATGGGGTTGTACATCTTATGAAAAAGCCGGAGTAACCCTTCCTGAGGTCTCAAAATCTTCTGAGTCCAACTCCGGCCGGATCATCCACGAAAACACCGAGGCAAAGACCGTCGGTTTCATCAGTGTCAAGACTCCAACGCCTTTAGCCATTCACTGATTTCTGTATGATCAATGCAACCACCGCTCTGAACACCGTAATGGGTGGAACTCCCTCCCATGACAGTTCGGAGGATGGGTTCAACTGCACCATCAACGTCCATCACTCAAATGGTGAACTGTTCTCGGTCAGGTTTGCCTGAAATTCAGTAACCCTCTCGTCCTATGAGTCCGATGCCCTCAGGTTCGGAATTGAAACATGGGCTGATATGATCTCAACCTCCATTAGTTGTGATGGAGTGGCTCTGCTTTCAGGTAGTTTTTATTGGAACCAAATCCGAGTAGGATTATAATGAGAATTAGAAAAAACATGTCTGTTAGAAACCTTGATATGTAAAAATAAATGGGATTTCTTATATCGGCCAACCATATCTATCGTTCAACAGACAGTAATATACCAATAAATATTGAATATAAGAGAGTATAGATGATATCAGAGTATGTGTATTCTCTAAGTTCAGGGTATATCAGTCATCGTAAGGTGGGGTAAAATTCATGCAATTATCAGGTTACCGAATTTCGGTTGGATTATGTATCAGTCTCTTATGCATGGTAGTAGTGATACTTTCGGTTGTTGCTGATGACACGATCATTCCTTTGAACAATTCAAAGGAGAAGAATCTCTCGTCTAATACTTCGTTAAATTCAGTTGACATCTCAAATGTCAAAAACAGTCTGCCATACAGATCAAATCAGTCAGTCTGGGAGAATACCTCAAACCTTTTGCATGCAGCAAAATCAGCGATTGCTCTCAAACCAGTATATCCTGGAGGAGCGGGATATACGTGCAACTGCACCTATATTTCCAATAACTTTCCATATCGGTGTATCGATCTTCCTCGCTATAATATCAATGCTTCCGGATCCTACCTCGTGAATGCAGACGATATGAATACAAACTGTTCAATCACGGTTCATGCCCCCCATGTTTCAATTGATGGGAATGGTCAGTCATCGTCAGGCATCGTGTTGTCTTCAGGAGCATCCGATACAACGATAATTAATTTCAGTGTAATTACCGGGGATGGCATCAGTTCCTACGCTGATAATGCAACCCTCATGAATAACACGTTCTTTAATGTGAACAACCAGGGAATCTCAATATATGGGTCAAATAATATCCTTATTGGAAATAGTGTCAGTACCAATCGTATAACAATCAATGCCACAGAAACCTAGAAAAAATCACATATATCAGAGAAAAATATTGATACTAGTTGCTCAATTATGATACAAGTATGGACCCGATGAAAATTCCAAAACAATCTAAAGATGAGTATGATGAACTGATAAAAAGGCAGTTTGTCTCAAGGATTGCTTTTATCGGACCAGATAATCCGTATATCGCTCCATTCATGTATGTCTTTGACGGTAAGTATCTTTATTTCCTCTCTTCCCGATACGGAAGGAAGATGAAATACATGCAGATGAATTCTCGTGTATCTGTCGAGATAGAAGAATATTCATCTGACCTCTCGACATTCAGGTTTGTAAGTCTGCAGGGATTTCTTGAGGAAGTACTTAATGAGGAACAGATCATGAAGGTGAAAGGGATGTTTGTAGAGATGATACAAAAAAACAGTCTTTCATCTCATATCCTCACTGCTTTTGGGTATTCAGCAGACGATGATCCAATGGTTATTACCCGAGAGAATCGGTGTGCACTCTGGAAACTTAAAGGAGTTACAGATATTGTTGCTTTGAAGAATGGGTAACCAGGGCATCCATCATCAGGGGTGTTTATACAACCCTGGTAACATTATCCCCCCCATACCATTCCGGTATATCATTTTCATAATTTTTGAGCGATCGATTCTATTGACCGAAAGTTGTTTCCATTATTTTTCTCATTGGCATGGCAATTAGGAGAACAACATTCTTTTCTATATATATTTAGTAATTCAACGGGAACATAACCCTGTTTTATATCCGGTTACAAAGTCTGGAACAGATTTTGGGAGAAAGGTTTTTCCTGGATGAACAGTTTGTCCTCAGGGCAATATCCTGTTTTTTCACGAGATTTATGTTTCTTGTTTGCAGTTTTATTCAATGGATCTTTAGAAGGAGGTATGCTATTATTTGAGCTGTTGAGGTTAAGGTAGTTTTCGGACTCTTGTGCTTGAAGCTGCATATTAAAGATCATTTCATTAAGACCAGGTTAGAATCCAAGTCTGACTCTGCATCATTACTTGCAAAATCTCTTACGATACACCTTTTTCCCCTTTATAGAGTTATAAGGGTGGAATCATAATCAATAGCTAATAGCGAGGTTACTAAATAAAGCAATAATTACCTGCGACCGGTTTCAAGTAATAAAAAAATGATGTCTTCAGTCTTTCCCTGACTCCTGATATCAGGCAGTTACCTCTTGAACATCGTATGTCTGTTTAATCCCCGGCTTTACGCTATCAATAGAGATCTCATATACTTTCCCGGTTTTAAACATCCCGTCAAGCATTCCACTTACAGTGCTTGTTCCTCCCCGGAGCCGTTCACAGGTTGGATCTGCATAACAGGTTGTGAGATCAATAGAAGGATCTGACAATGCCACTTCCAAAACTAACTCATCCCGTCCTGTTGTTCCGCCAGCAGTCGGGAGTGAAATATATGTACATGCATTATCATTACAAGGGATCCACACCAGTTCCTGTCTATCGCGATCGAACTGAGTGGTTAAAACCTGGCGTGAATTTCCATCCTTGTAGTTCTCCCCAAACTTCATGAGAGAAACATGATCGATATTTTTTCCACCAGTATCTGTCAGTTTAAAAACCACCACCTGAGGTAATGGTGTCTGCTGCTCATCCCCATAAGCAGCAGACACCAGGCAGAGAAGACATCCGGCAATAATGAGAATTAAAGCACATGCTCTAGTCAACCGGTTTGATATCATATGGTAAGATTCTTCTATACTGCTATAAAAGGACGGTGCTCATTTGCAGTTGTTCTTTGATTAGTGTGGGTCAAAAACCATGAACCTCGCAGTTGGATATTTCACCTACCGGTTTAGATTTGTTTATTCCTCACGATGTGAATCGATATAATGCAACGAACATGATATCCCCCGGGATATGTGGTTAAGTGATGTAAGTATGATAAAAAAGTCGAATATCTGGATTATTGCACTGGCTTGTGTCCTGCTCAGTGTTTTTGTTGCTTCTGCCCTTGCTGACGACGCTCCTCAAGCTCCTCCGGCAGGAGGCGGACCTGGCGGAGATATGAGTGGTCTTTTAAAGAATCTCACAGCAAAGGGATATGACGTAACCGAAATTCAGGCTGCAGAAGATAAAGGAGATAAGGAAACAGCCAAAACTCTGCTTGATAAGTTCTTTGAAGCACATCCGGATGCGAAACCTCAGATGCCTGCAATGGATGCTGATCGCATGAAGAAGATGGTTGATGAACTTTCATCAAAGGGTAATGATGTTTCGCAGATTAAGGCCGCATTAGACAGTGGAGACACTGCAACTGCACAGAAACTCCTTGATGAATTCTTCAAGGCACACCCGGATGCTCGCCCAACTCCTCCGGCAGACGGTAAGAAACCTGCACAGTAAAAATTTTTGAACGATTAGAAATCTCAATTTTTTTAGAACCTGTTTCTCGTGTTATTATTCTAATATATTCATAAAATCCGGGTTGTTTATTTTTCTGATTGTTGAAGTCAGAACACATGTTATTACATTACCCGGAATATGATCCTATTTGGTTGCAGAAAGTATTAGTAATGGCAATGCAAGGATACTCTTAGGTCAGTGGGGTTGAATATGTCTTTCGGTAAGAAAAATCAAAAAATATTTAGGGGATCAGCAGTTGTGATTCAGAGATCAACGTGGGTATCCAGATTATCATCTAAAGCAGTATGCGCAACTTTTGGATTATTATTAATACTCCTGATCTGTACTCCGTGTTGTCTTGCTATTGCTACAAATGAAACCATTGATGCAGCCGGGAAGGTGACAGTTACTGACGCGGTTATTGAACCTTCAGTTTTGATGACCGGTGATGTCGGCCTTCTAACAGTTACAGTTGAAAATACTGGCACAAGTAATGTCGTTATCAGCGATGCACGTCTTATATCAAAGGAATTGACTGTCCTGAATCCTGAAACCTACCAGAGTACACGTACAATTGGTGCCGGGACCAAGATGCAGTTCTCCTTCTCGATTGTGGCAAACCAGCCTGAAAATATATACTATCCTGCGTTTTATCTCAATTATCAGGATGCAGGAAGTTTAAGATACAATATTCCTGTCCGGGTGGAAACTCCTGAACTACAACTCTTTGTATCAGGAATCCCTCAGAACTATGCAAAAGGGGTTAAAAGTTCAATTACCCTGCATGTTGGAAATGCGAAAAGCGTCAACATGACCGGTATATCCATTATCCCTTCAGGTGATGGAATCCAGTGCAATCAGACATCTTTCTTTATCGGTGATCTGTATCCACACTCTGAAAAATCAGTAATCTTTGATGTTACTCCATCAGAGACTGCAAACCTGAACTTTAATGTTACATACTCTTGTGGGATGAACTCACACCAAACCTCTTACTCTGTGCCAATTACCCTTGGAACTGATAAACTCGCAGCTGAACCACTTATCAATAATATCGAAGTGGGAACAGAGTCTGGGCAGACAACACTCTCTGGTGATGTCTCAAATGCCGGTATATCTGATGCTTATGGAGTAGTAGTTTCATTGGAGAGTGCTGTAGGAGAGAATGGGAATCCAAATGAAAAGTATGCCATTGGAACCATCACTGCCGGTGACTATGAGAGTTTTGATCTCAAGATCCCATCCGGCTTAAAAACAGTTCCAGTAGTAATCCAGTACAAGGATTCGTCAGGAAACCAGTTTTCAAAACCTCTCACTCTTGATATGGAAAAGATCTCTGGTGGAACTCAAGGATCTACAATAAATGGTGCAGGAATGCCACAAGGAGGGGCTCCGCCTGGGGCGGGAGGAATGCCATCTGGTGTATCGTCCGGTAGTTCCTCAAGCAGCAGGAGTGGTAGTTCTTCTTCATCACGGACCGGTGTAAATCCAATGAATCCCCTATCCGGAATGGGTCAGGGTATGAGCGGGGTTCCGGTTATGGAGATCCTCTATGGCATTATCATCCTCATCATTGTCATTGTCATCTGGGTGCTCTGGAAACGGAAGATGAAAGGGCGGAAAATTTCAATAAATGCAAAATAAATCGGACGAATCATGGCGGAAGATGAGATCGTCGTCCGATTAACTGATGTAAGCAAGATTTATCCCCTCCCATCCGGAGATGTGATCGCTCTCGATCACATCTCCCTCACTATTAAGAAAGGGGAATTTGTTGCGATAATTGGGCCATCCGGGTCTGGAAAATCAACCCTACTTAATCAGCTCGGATGTCTTGATGTGCCAACGCAGGGTGACCTTGAGATCGGGGGAAAATTAGTACGGGATATGACTGATTATGAACTCACTGATCTTCGTCTGGTTACAATCGGGTTCATTTTTCAGAAATTCAATCTCCTCCCACTTCTTTCTGCATATGAGAATGTAGAGTACCCATATACGCTAAAATATCGCAAAAAAGACACAACCGGAAGGGTTTCCAAGCTTCTTGCGATGGTTGGGATCAATGAGGATCGTGCGAGGCATAAACCACCAGAACTATCAGGTGGGCAGCAGCAGCGGGTTGCAATTGCCAGGGCCCTTGTAAATAATCCTAAAATTCTCCTTTGCGATGAACCGACTGGAAACCTCGATTCCAAAACTGGTATTCTGGTAATGAGTATGCTTAGAAAACTCAATGAAAAAGGAAAAACCCTGATCATTGTAACTCATGACCCGGGAATTGCTGAACAGGCAGATCGGATTATTACCATCAGAGACGGGAGAGTTGTGTAGCAATGAAGAATATCATCTTTGCGATGGCTTTGAGAAATGTTAAAATTAATTATCTCAGATCCATCCTTGCTGCATTAGGTATTACAATCGGAATCATCTCCATCGCCTCCATGGGCATGTTGGGGACAAATATGACATTTTCAGTGAAGGATTCCCTCTCCTCGATGGCTGATAAACTTACAGTCAATCCATACAGCGGAAAAGGAGGAGGTGGAGGTGCCCCTGGCGGTGGCGGGTCTACAGACAATCTTACAAAAACCCAGTATAAAAATATCGTTAAAATTGCTGATCAATACGGGTACGCATATGGAGTGCATTCTATCCGTGCTAAAGTTAAGAAAGGCAAAGATGAATGGAGTACTACGATATATGGCCTTGAAACCCCGGCTATGAAAAGGGTACTGGAAAACCTATCTGAAGGTGGTTATCCCAGTAGTGATGGCTCTGTGTTAATTGGTGCAACCTTTGCTTCTGATAATAGCCTTGGGCTTGGAAGTAAATTTACAGTTTCCGGCCAGGGGTTAAAGGTAGCAGGAATCATTGCTGCTCGTGGTATGTCCATGGATCTGAACACAGATAGTGCTGTTGTTATGACGAAATCCAAGTATGAATCTATGTTCGGTGCTACCGATGAGTACAACCAGGTCAATATTATTCTCGATAATATTGATGACTCATCCGCTGCAGTAGAAGCAATTAATAAACAGATGAATCGCAGGGAAGAGGTAGTAAGAGTTCAGGATAGCAGTCGTTTTGTAACA
Source organism: Methanospirillum lacunae (assembly GCF_003173355.1). Lineage (NCBI taxonomy): Archaea > Methanobacteriati > Methanobacteriota > Methanomicrobia > Methanomicrobiales > Methanospirillaceae > Methanospirillum > Methanospirillum lacunae. Next base: position 273,223 of record NZ_QGMY01000002.1, read on the forward strand.
ATGATATCTTCATCGGTTACAACGATTACCAGTTTTGCCTCGCTCATCGCCGGAATTTCTCTCCTAGTGGCAGCGGTCTCAATCTTCAACATCATGATGATGTCTGTGACTGAACGAATCAGGGAGATTGGAGTTCTTCGAAGTATCGGCACTCAAAAGAAAGAGATTCTCATGATTTTTCTTTATGAGGCTACCCTCATTGGAGTGATTGGAGCTTTGGCAGGAATGGCATTCAGCCTGTTAATAGGATATGTTTTTATACAAATCATGGTGGGTAGTACTAAGTACTTCTTCACGGTTGACAGTCTCATCCATCTTCCCTATGCTATGGCTATAGGTCTGGTGATCTGTATTGTATCTGGTATATATCCGGCATGGAGAGGTGCAAATATGGATCCGATTGAGGCACTTCGTGCAGATTAGAATTATAATTTAGTGATATCATGAATCATTACAAATTTTATGTGGGGTTTCTCATTTTTTTTATTATTACCCTCTGTAATACATACGCAGATGTCCCCTCACCATCAGGCGACCCCTCAAAAACGTTGCAAAGTCCTGGTACCCAGTCGTATCTTGTTGGAGAGGCGAATCAGTCATTGAACCAGAGCAAGGGAAATAGTCTGCCTACTCAATCCGGTGCAAATAAAAATCAGAATGATTCTTCAGAGATCATTGGTACTTCGCGAACTGCAGTGACACACCTGACCGGTGATAAAAAAACCCAATTATCAACTCCGGTTGATGGACAACCCACTCCCTCGTTCACTCCTGTTTCCGGTCAACCTACCGGAACTAATCCTGTTCCAGGATACGGTTCTCCAAGTCCTGTTCCTTCTCCGGTAAAGACCGCTCTTCAGACTGCATCATCCACACCGGTCTCTGTAATGCCAACCGGAACACATCCTGGTTCTGGATATAATTCTCCAAGTCCAATTCCTTCACCTGTAAAACCCATTGTACCTACTGCTTCCTCTACTCCAAAGTCAAATCGTCCTAATGAAACCCATTTTGGTCCAGGATATAATTCTCCAAGTCCCAGTCCTTCTCCTGTAAAAACTGTCATCCCTACTGCTTCCTTTACCCCGACAAACAGCCGTCCGAATGAAACTCATTTTGGTCCTGGCACAGGTTCACTAAGTCCAGTTCCTACTCAACAGGTATCTGGTATTCCAACTCCCGTATTAACTCCGGTATCTGGTCATCCAAATACACCTCAACCGGGACCAGGTCCGGTTTACCCAGGAATAACACTTACTCCGGTGATGACAGGTATTCCAACTCCATTAGTTACGCCGGTATTTGATCATCCTAATGGGACTTATCCAGGCCCAGGTAATAATAATCCAGGTCAGCCCCCTGTCTTCACAGGAATACCAACTCCGGTGATCACACAGAATCCGAATTACCCGGACGGTAGATTCTCTCCAGGTCCTCATCCGTCATTTACCCTTCCTACAACACCGGTAGTTACTCCTTCTCCTGACCAGCCATACTATACACCTACCCATGTTCCTGGCGATAATGATCCTGACCCAATAATGTCTGATATCCTGCTTCACCGAGGGGATCCTAACTACTATAATGACAGGTATTCATATCCGGATACGGGACACTACCGGTATGATTCAAGTCCCTTCTATGCACCCCGGTATGATCGCGATAGTGGTGCAATTCAGGTTATCAGCTCACCTTCTGGTGCAGTTGTATATTTGAATAATAATTATGAAGGAAAAACCCCTTCATCAGGGTACCTGGGAATTTCAAGTCTGACTCCCGGTGATTACCAGATAACCATATCAAGCGTCGGCTATTATGATTATACCTCGATAGTATCCGTATATCGAAATGAAGTAATTACCGTGAATGCAGTTTTAGATCCAGTTACTTCAGGTTCGGCACCATCAATAACTGATGCGGGGGCAATCGAAGTACAGTCATCTCCTTCTGAAGCAGGGGTTCTCCTCAATAATGTGTATCGTGGCACAACTCCGCTGAATCTTCAAAGCATCGCTCCGGGAGCGTATAACCTTACCGTCTTTAAAGATGGATATGCATGGTATGCTCGTGATATATCTGTTGCATCTGGTCAGACAACAGCGGTTTCTGCAATTCTGTCTCCCCTAAATTCTGTTCAGGAAGATCAGGGTCAGGCCAAGGCAGCTGAAACCGTTATTCCTGTTGCTACAAAGTCACCACTTCCGGTTTGGATATTATTCGTGGCACTGGTTATGGGAAGTCTGCTCGCAGCACGACGACAATAATCAGGAAAAGGATCAGAACGTGAAATAATCAACTCCTCCCTCTTTTTTTGTAACTGTTTTCCGGGATTTGTTGCTGGGAGTAATCTATAGGTCCATGCCCGGTAAATCATTGGGTACTATGTCGGATCAACTGTTACCATACCTGGAGGCTGTGTATGGTCTGGTAAATGTTGGCATTTTTATTCTTTATGGATTTGATAAAATGCAGGCACGTCGAGAAAAATGGAGGATATCTGAAAAGAATCTTCTCATTGGATCTGTCTTTGGTCCCTTTGGTGCCTTTCTGGCAATGCAGATATTCAGACATAAAACTCAGAAGATGAAGTTCTCTCTTCTGGTTCCTGCAATCATGATTATCCATGTGATCCTGATAACTTTACTCTTAATCAAGGGATGGTAAGTGTCAGTTATTGTCATTCTTCTTTTTCTCTGCTTTGGCCTGGAAATACCCTTACAAAGAACAATTTGTCGGTTCCCTGGTGATTGTAAGTGATTGAACTTTTAGCTCCTGCAGGGACACCGGAAGCATGCCGGGTTGCAATAGCAGCCGGTGCAGATGCGGTCTATCTTGGAGGAAACAGATTTGGTGCCCGCCATTTTGCAGGTAACTTTGATGATCAGGCTCTGGAAGAAATCGTAGCCTCTGCTCATTTACGGGGAGTAAAAGTCTATGTAACGGTCAATACCCTGGTCCATGATACTGAACTCGTGCAGGTGGTACGGTATCTTGAGTTTCTCTGCATGATTGGTGTCGATGCAATTTTGATCCAGGATTTAGGGGTTCTCTCTCTTGCATCTTCCTTGTTTTCAGGTAAACCCGGGACTCCGGCTCTTCATGCCTCAACCCAGATGGCAGTACACAACCGGGAAGGAGCCCTGTATGCTGTGGAGAAGGGGTGCACCCGGATTGTCCTTGCACGTGAACTGGCTGCACGAGAGGTTAGAGACATTGCTGAATCGCTGAAAGAGTCCGGTGCTGAAGTGGAGATATTCGGGCATGGAGCACTCTGTTATGCGTACTCTGGTCAGTGCCTGCTCTCTGCTGTCATCGGTGGGAGGAGTGGAAACCGGGGAATGTGTGCTCAACCCTGCAGAAAGCCATATGAACTCATCAAAGGTGTACGCGACAGATATGGAAGACTGACAAAGCCATACCCGGTTGACCACCCAGGTCAATTCCTTCTTTCAACCCGCGATCTCTCAGTGTATCCTGTTCTGTCCTCAGTTGCTTCTCTACCTATTTCAGCACTTAAGATTGAAGGGCGAATGAGAACTCCTTCATACGTGGCTACGGTGGTGTCTATCTACCGGAGAGCTCTGGATGCCGTTATGGCGGGAACATTTTCTCCGTCATCTGAAGAGGAGACAGAACTGGCTCTAGCTTATTCACGGGGATTCACAACCGGATACCTGAATGGAGAATCCTGTCAGACGGTGATGGGCCGCGGTCTTCCCGGACGGAGGGGTCTTTTAGTTGGAACAGTAACCGGAATCACGAGAGAAGGATGGATGAATATAAAGCCGGCACACGATCTGGTTCCCGAGCGAGGAGACGGCCTGGTCTGTATCAGCAATACCAGAGAGCAGGGTTTTGTGCTCCGACGGGACTCTGTAATACAAAAGGGAGAGGTTCTCCTTGATTCTAATATATCCTGTCATCGGGGTGATCAGGTATATCTCACAAGCAGGGGGAGAAACATCCGGCTTCTTGAACAACTCACATCTGATCCAGATACCCGGTATTATGGTTCAATTGGTCTCTCCCTTGAGCTCAATATTTCTCCGGATGGGGCGGTGGATATCACCGGGACTATCAGAACCCGAACCAAAGGTACTATACCCTTCTCTTTTAGATCAGGGTCACAGTTCAGCCCGGCCCGTTCCCGTCCCCTGACAGCTGATCTGATCAACGATGCAATCAGGAAAACGGGTGGTACTCTCTTTACAATCGATCATCTGGTAACCTCCTGCCCGGACGGATTGTTTGCACCAATCTCTGTTTTGAACGGAATCAGACGGGAGATTCTTGAGTTTGCTCAGTCCTGTATCATTAAATCCTATCTCCCTGAACCAGAACTGATGCAGGAGATCAAAGATTCTGCAGAGTCCTGTATTGAGCAATTAAATTATGATCAGGGAACACGGAAATCTAACACTAGATTTAGTGATCTTATCCTTATGATACTTGTATCAGATCCCGCTTCTGCCTTATCTGGAGTGGAGGCTGGTGCTAGCAGGGCATACATTGAATGGTACCCAACCAGTTTATCAAGCCATCCTTCGGATCAACTCGATGAAATTCTCGCCCTTTTTGTTGCTGACCCTTCACGAGCTGATGTTATCGGTATAAAATTGCCGAAAATTCTTCTCCGGTCTGAAATGGATCGTCTCATCCAGGCATTACCTGTAATACTAAAAGCGGGGGTGAGGTATCTGATGGTGGATGGCATTGGTGTTGCACAAGCAGTTCTAAAAATAGTTCCCAATATGCAGGTATGCGGGTACAGCGGACTTAATATTACAAACCATTGCTCACTTGAGGTTCATAGCCAGTTAGAATTCTGCACTCTGTCATGTGAATTATCAGGCGATGAGATTCGTGTGCTCCTTGAAAAGAGAACTGACCCTTCACGCCCAGTTGCAATCATTGTTCAGGGTTTGCTTGAGACAATTATTACCGAGGATCGATTGTGTGTTTCTCATCATATCCCTGAGTCGAATGCTGTATTTGCAATCAGGGATCAGAAAGACCAGGTTTTCCTAATAGTTCTTGATCCAGCCAACCGGACTCATATTTTTAATTCTGCGGAGACTTCACTCATCGATCATGTGAAAACACTGAAAGAAGCCGGGGGCATAATTGGGATTATCGATGCCAGATGGCGTGGTTCAGATTATGCAGGGGAAATGGCAGCGATATGGTCTGATGCCATCAATATGCCGAACGTAAAACAGGGAGAACTGGATTCTGTAAAGGATGCTATTAGAAATTATGCCTGGGGTGTGCTCACCTCTGCGACATGGAAACGTGGGATCTGCAGAAGTGACTCCTGAAAAAGATTCTCTCCTTCTGCGAGTATTATCTGTTTAAACCCTCTCTCCCTGTTTTACCGGGAGATTCTGTCGTGAGGCAAAGAAATACTGTTGGGCATATCCGGCATACTCTCCAAAATATTCCCTGCAAAAATCTGCAATATCATTGTACGAACATTCTTTCCTGTTACATCGGCGGCTACTGACTTCCGGGTAAAGAGTTGTAATGATATTCCTAATCCAGACATCAACCGGGACAACCTCGTACCTGTTATATGCGAAGAGCAGGATACAGTCAGCTACTTTTGGTCCGACTCCTGGAAGTTTCATGAGTTCATCTTTTGCATCCTGTGTTGAATAGTTGAAAAGACGAGATAAAAAGTCAGGGTCCCTGAGGACATATTGTGCAGTACCAGCCAGGTACGGAGCCCGATAACCTGTACAACATGTTCTGAGTTCCTCTTCGCCTCTTCTTGCAAGGTCTGCCGGAGATGGAAAACCAAAGATAGTATTTCCGATAGGCTTGCCATATCGTTCGCAAAGAAGAGAGATTCTTTTTGTTATAGTTGGGATATTGGAATTTTGAGAACAGATAAAACTAATAAGGCACTCCCAGGGATCCTGCCTGATGATCCGAAGGCCGGCACCTGCTGATGCGACAGACTCAAAGAGTTCATCAATTCTGATTCCGGTTTCACAAGCGTATTTTGAGATTGAATATTTGATCTGGCTGATAATCTCCTGAGCCTTAATCTCAAGGTTGAAATACCTGATTATCTCAGCCTCATTGATTCCATCATACGTGATGAGGTCACCATTTTGACTGATGGTTATCACTTTCCCTGCAATAACTCCTGCCCATTGGCCCCCGGCCCGATTCCATCTGAAAACCTGCCCACAGTCAAGAGTCAGATCCAGATCAAAGGGAAGTTGTTCTGGTGTGAGATGATAGGTTTTCATCACCTCCACAGGTTCTCTTTGTCTTATATCAGTCCTCCGGTTCATCCAATACAGATGAACAGAGCGACAAAGCCAAATAGTTCTGTACAAATACGGATAAATACTGATGTTGTGTGGTATTCTGGTGATAAAAAGATGAGAATCAGGTTCTGGATCCTGGGGATAACACTTCTTCTATCCCTTGCCCCTTTGTGTACGGCTGCCGATAATTATTCAACTGCGGCCATACCTGCCGGAAATGTAACTGCCACACTCACAGCGCCTCCAAGCGTAACTGGTAGCGGTAATGATTACAATTCTGGTGTGATAGATCTTCAGACCGGCTGGAATCTGGTTGGAATTCCCCGCAGACTTGCAGAAGATAAAAATTCGGCCTCTCTCTTTGCTCACATTGACTCAGCCGGGCGAAGTATCTGGACCTTTGATCCTGCTGGTAAAGGTTGGAAGGATCTAACTGCGCAAGATAAACTCTCACCCCTTGATGGATATTTTATCTACTCTGCAAAACCTGACAAAGTAACCCTCTCATACTCGGTAGATCCTCTTCAGGTTCCCCCGGTAAAGGACCTTCAGACTGGCTGGAACCTGGTTGGATTCTCTGGAGCGACAGATGCCTCGGCACGCGATTCCCTCCTTTCGATCAGAAAAACCTGGACCCAGGTTATCGGGTGGGATCCGGTAAAACAGCAGACTGAAGATTCAATCATCAACGGAGGTAATGATACTCACGCTGACTCCCGGATGATGATTCCAATGCGTGCATATTGGGTGTATGCAGACTCTCCCTGTAGTCTGGCTAGTATCGGAGCCTGAACTTCTCTCTCCTTTTCTTTTTTAATAATGACCGGGCAATATGGATCTGATTGGTATCTGCCATGTGCAAAGAGATATCAAGGCCAGAAGAGCAAGGTATGATGAGTATCAGGTGAATATCTGTGAAGACTGTCTGCAGGCATATTTTTCTTTTTCTCCTAATATTTGCACTTTCTATCGGGATGGGAAGTGCCGCGAATATCACTACAGATCTAAATTATCCCGAATACTGGGTCAAGGATGCGGTTGGACAATACTCACTTGGTCACTTTGATCGTGCTCTTACCCTTCTTGACAACGCAGTATATCAGGATCCAACACTCGCAAGTGCATGGATGTGGCGTAGCAAAACCCTCATAGAGTTAGGGCGAACAAAGGAAGCTCAGGAGAGTCTTGCTAAAGCAAAAGAACTTGATCCTCTTATTGATAATCCATATCTGAAAAAAGTTGGTTCACTTGCCAACCTGAAAGTGACGCCAGTCCCCACGGCACGACCTACAGAAAGTGAGGACGAACTCAAAAAGATGATCCAGTCTGACGTCAACGTGACGAACAGCCCTGATCCAACTGGTCCGGATATGGTGCTCTATGATCTTCAGGCTACGGTTAATCCTGCTACCCAGCAGGTTGAAGTCACAGCAGTCATAGGCAATGAGGGAGTGAAGCCAACAAGCAACTTCTTCATATCCTTCTATGGTTCGTACACCACACCGGTCTCATCATCAGATTCACCGATAGGATTTTACCTGGTGGATAACCTGCTTCCGGGAACCAAAAAGACCATTGTCGGTTATTTCCCTATAGCAGAGATACCCTCCGGTACCTATTATATCGGTGCGTACATTGATCCAAACGGTCAGATCCGTGAGATGAGCAAGGATAATAATGGAAAGACCGCTTCTGCGAAGGTAAGTATTCCTGAAGTGAATACAAGTGCAGGTACCCAGCGGGGCAGTATCCAGTTGGCTGTCCCGGTGACTCCTTCTGTAGAGCCAATATCCACAAAGAGGGCAGACCTGGTACTTGATGCAATATCAGGACCCAGCACTGCAATGCTCGGTGAAGAAATCCCAATCAATACCACCGTTCGAAATGCTGGTGATGCAGATTCAGAGAAGTTCAGAGTATCTGTCTATCTCTCCAGGGATGGATCAATTTCAGATGATGACATCGAACTGGGATATGGCGATGTTCCTGATCTTGCTGCAGGCAAAGCACGAGAGGGTACTGCGATTGCAACAATCCCCCTGAATGTGGCGGCCGGTTCATACTATCTGGTGGGATTCGCAGACAGCCAGGAAAAAATCCGTGAAAAGGATAAGACCAACAATGTCCGTTCAACCAACTCGGCGATTACCATAACCAAGCCTTCTGTACCTGGTTATGAGTCTGCATCAACACCTGCTCCAACTGGCACACCTACTCCGGTTCAGGTTCTGGTCACACCAAAAGGAACTCCAGTTCAATCAGTATCTCCGATACTGACGCAGGTTCCTGAGTCCAAGCCGACTGTTGTACCGACCACTCCAGTTAAAACACCCACTCCGGTAATCACTGCAGAACCTATAATTGAGGCATCTAAAGAACAGGTCTCGACAAGTCTTCCTGATCTTGTTGTTGACGCAATTACCTCTCCGGGAACCGCAGAACCAGGAGAGAAAATTCTCATAAATACCACTGTTCGTAATGCCGGGGATAGTGATGCCGGTACATTCAGATTATCAGTCTATCTCTCAAAAGACGGAACCGTATCTGACGATGATCTTGAACTTGGATATGGTGATGTTCCAGATCTTGCAGCAGGAAAAGCTCGTCAGGGTTCAGCAGTTGCAGTCATCCCTCAGAATACTACTGCAGGTTCATACTACATAGTCGCACTTGCAGACAGCCTTAGGGCAGTCAATGAGAGTGACAAAACGAATAATTCCCGTGCAATGGAGTCACCAATTACGATCTCCGCGACCAAGGTGGCATCTCAGACACCAACACCTACTCCAACAATTGCTTCAACACCAGCGCCAACCCGCATCTCAACTCCTGTACCAACTGCAACACCTACATCAGTACCGACTACAGCAGTCTCCACTCCAACGCCTATAGTAACCGCAACGCCAACTCCGAAACCAACTACGGTTTCTCCAACTCCTGCCCCGACCGTTAAACAGACGCCGGTGCCAACTACTAAAATAACCACTGTGCCAACAACTGCAGTCCCGACATCTCAAGCAACACGTTCAACTTCAGATGAATCACAGCAGGTAACTTCAAACCTCTCCGCACAATTACTTCCTGATTTGGTAGTTAAGGTAAGATCATCCGGAACCTCCGGAACGCCAGGTGGGAGTTTCAAAGCAACAACCACATTGCAGAATAATGGAAAAGCTGATGCAGAAAACTTCGATGTCTCACTGTATCTCTCTCCAGACAAAACATTTGACCCGAAGACCAGTTATCTTGTAGGCAAAGGAAAGATAGATAGTATTATTTCTGGAAAACAGATGGTTAGTGATACTGAAGTTCCGATCCCGGCAACGATTGAACCAGGTAGTTATTACTTTGTCATCTATGCAGATTCTTCAGAAGTGTTAAAAGAAACCAACAAAGAGAACAATATTGCAATGGGAAAAAGTCCGGTTGTGATTAAGTAACCCTGGATCTTGATATTCCCTCTGCAATATTTTTAAGCAGTTCATCATTGAGTATCAGGACGAATTACTAATCCCTCTCTGAAAAATTATAATTTCGTTAGTATCATGACCTCTGAACCAGACCTTCTCTTTCATGAAGGAAAAGCAGCGTGGCGGGCAGGCAATCTTCAGCAGGCTGCTGATCTTTTTTTTGAGATCCTTGAAGCAGATGATCAGTATCACCTAGCCTGGAATGCACTGGGTGTTGTGTATTCACAGGCAGGAGAGTATGAAGAGGCTGATACCTGCTTTAAAAATGCACTTTTTCTGACTCCTGATAATCCGGTATATCTTCAGAACAGGGGAAAAAACAACCGGAAACTCGAGGCTCTCTGGGAAAAGTCAGAACCTGTAAAACCAGCAGTAAAAATTCCACATATGTACATAATCATGGGGATAGTTATCGTTATTCTGATAATAGTGATCTCTTATTTTCTTCTTTTAAAGCAATCCATTTAATTTATCAGATATCAGATAAATATCGCTCAAAAATTCCTTCTCATGACTTCTCTTGATTATACAGAGAATATGATGAAATATTTGATGTCTGTTTATTAACTCCATCATCAGGAATGAGCGAGGAAAAAAGAATTTCTCCCGGATACCGGTGGCTGAGGTGCGATCTTCATACTCACACCCCTGTCTCCTGTGACACTCCTGAAATGAATGGAGTTTCAGAGACAGAATGGCTCACTTCTTTCATGAAGCATCGTATCGATCTTGTTGCCATTACTGATCATAACACTGGTAGGTGGATCGATTCCCTGAAATATGCCTACTCCAATATGAAATGTAATAATTCCTCATTTTTTCGCCCAATCATCCTTATCCCGGGAGTTGAAATTACCACCGCAGATGGTATTCACCTTCTGGCTTTGTTTGATCTCAAAGCGACGACATCATTTATTGAGGATTTCTTGACTCTACTTGGCTCTCCTGTTGAAACACGGGGTGACTCATCCTGTATTGCCGGAATAGGAACCTTTGCTATCATAAAACTGATCACTGCACATGGTGGACTTGCTATTCCTGCTCATATTGACCGAAAACGCGGGAAAGGATTACTCAATCTTGAACCCGGGTTACTGATTCCTATCCTTGAATCCAATGAGATACAGGTGGTTGAATCCCTTAGTGAAAGGGCTGGATGGCCACCATGTGGAAAAACCTGGAGGGTGGTTGCGGGATCTGATTCTCACATGCTTTCTTCTGAAGATCCCTATTCCCGGTTTCCCGGTTGTATCTATACAAAGATCATCATGAAATCTGGAACACTCCAGGACCTGGTTCAGGCATTAGGCCGCCCTAAGGGAATTCGCCGGGTAATACCTGAACATTATATTGAGTAAGAGATGTTCTCCGGCACCAGTTCTTCAGAACACAACCAAATGCTTCCTCTCTCTAAAATGGATGTGGATATATTACAGGCTGATATCAAGAGCTGCTTGTATTGATGTGACATTCATCCCTGTGCTGAGTCTTCCACCATACAGAAGTTCGATCGCCTCATTATCAAGTTCTGATAAATTTGAACGATAGTTTGACTTGGTATAAAAGAAACTATCAGTGTCAGCACTGGTTTCCCCGTGAAACCCAAGATTCCAGAGCAGGGATTTTATGAGATAATATCGTCGCTCCTGTCCTTCCAATCCATCCCAAAGGTAGACATATCCTGGTGCGATAATTCCTACCAGTGTTCCAGTATTATCTTTCAGCAGTTCTTCAGATGCGGATTTGTATTTGTCTTTTTTGTAATTATCAAGGAACTGCCGTGTAGTAATTTTAATCCGGTAATAATGATACGGGATCTCTTCGTAGTTGTTTTTTAGTTCGCCTTTGAGTACTGATTCGTCTTCAAACTGTGTGGTCGTGGAGAGATTGTTGAACGTTCGTGCAAACGCCAGAACAGTGTTTACATCATCCCTGGTATATCCTTCATCAAACCAGATCATATAATCTTTGTCACCCTGAAGAAGGGTAATATTAGCATTGTCCTTTCCGAATACTATCGCAAGCAGATGCTGAACAATTGAATCCTTGATATCTGTATCATTTCTCATTTGGAGCAGGTACTCATCAGACTGCAGATCTCCCCTGATGTAAAGAACTTCTGGAGTTGAGACTCCGATGGTCATTCCCGGACCAATTTTTAAAATCTGGTCCCTGGATCCCGTATTTGTCAGAATTGTTTTAAGCAGATCAGGGGATACAAGTTTAATCTCAAAAATGGGTTCAGAATCATTCTGTATATTAGTTTCTTGAGATGAAATCAGGCTTGAAGAATCGTAAATACTGCCATTACTGGCCTTCTGTGAGACCGGATTATCACCTGTACAATTACCTGCCACCCCCAAACATAACAGGAGGATAAGACAACAATATACCGGAAACCGGTAATTCCCCATACCAGAAGTGATTCATAAATGGATATAATATTTGTTTAAATTTAATATATGGCAGTATATTGCTCTATATTCTTGTTTTATCATCTCAATTATCTCTATTCTTATATTGCGTCAATATTGTTCTTTAGAGTGGCAAAATACTGAAATATAACTGAGATTAATAGATAAATTGTGAAGATCAAAGCCTTTTATCTGGTTCTTTTTACTCTGATATGTGCAGTCATGATGGCAGGATGTACCGGTCAGACCGGAGATAAAAACAGTGGAATGGTTTCCAACCATACAGTCAATGGATCAGTTCCTGATGTAAGCAGTTTAACAAGCACCGACGAATCAGCGAAAAAAACACTGGTCCATACGGGGCCCGCTGAAACCGGAGGTACCTATTACAATATCAGGATTGTACCGGCATCAGAACTGGATAAACTTCAGAAAGAGATGGGTCCGGATGAATATCTGATAAAGAACGATAAGGATTACGTTCTTGGAATTGTTTCATCACGTGGTCTGACTCTTCGTGGAGATCTGATGCAGATTGAGAAGGAAACCGGAAGCACTGGCAAAGAGTTTGATAAAGAGGATGTAGTGCTTCATCTGCTAGATATCACTTTCGGTCTTGACAATTCAAAAATTAAACTCTTTAAATCAGATAAAAAGTATCAGTTCTGGCTTGATGGTTATTATACAGACTCAGAAATTGCGTATGTGAAAAACCTCTCAACCATGTTCAACTCTCTCTCAGGTACAACTGAATTTGAGGATGAAGATGTTATACTTGGTTTCCTTCAGTCAAATTATGAAGTAATTCCATATAATTATTACAATATTAAAATCTTCACCGAAAAAATGCTCCAGCAGTACTATGATGACAAGAAGAAAGACAGTGATCACCTGATAAAAAATAAAAACGGGGTACTTATCGGGATCGTGAATGACGATTATATTTACCTGGTCAATACCCTGAGCGAAGAGGATCAGAGGTACTACATTCTGAAAGGGTTGCTGTATAGCATGGGGCTTCATGGCGTTTCATACAAAAATAAAGAAAGTATCTTTTACAGAAATGAGGGAATGAATCGTGAACTCAGTGACCTTGACAAGGAAGCTATTAAAATCCTGTATGGTGGGGGTCTTAAGACCGGTGACACACTTGAGGCTGCAAGAAAGACATTTGGGCTTTCAACCTGATCACCTGAAGGCAGCAGTTATCTGCTGGGTAAAATCCCTTTTTTCAATGATATTGTAATCCGAACCTTGGTCCCCTATACCCCTCTTGTCTCTCCATAGTTTCATGAGATAACGATTATGGCGATTACAGTCAGAAGAAAATTATCTTCCTCTCTTCGATTGCCATGCCGGAAGGAAGGTAAATTAGAGGAAAAATGAGGGACTCAGATTATTGCCTTTCACGGGTTACAAATCGTAAGCAAAGGATAATTCAAGGAATAGATGCTTCGAACCGTGCAATCCAGGTCATCAGGGTTATCAGTCTTGCCATCAGGAATGCAAAGAATCAACCCGTTTTAAACCTGGATGACTTAATGCAAAATGAGCATATACCGTTCACATATAGATCCACAATTATTGGTTCTCATAAAAGTCCAACCGGAAAAATAACTATCCCTGGTCTTTTCCGGCTCCTTGAGATCATTTCAGATCAGGTGCGGATCATAACGCATTCGGTTGATTCAGACCTGTATGAATCCATGCCTGGTTTACATGAGAAGATCTCCCGATTATATTCATTTCAGGTCACGCTGAAAAATCTTGATTTTATCTTTGATGAAGAAAGAATCGTGTGCTTTTTGGGTGATGATTACTCAGATGCCGATTCTCTTCTCGGGCAGATTAATTCCTGTAAATCCTCTTTCGAGACGATGCGAGACTGGTTTACTCCATGTTTAGAGTATGGTGCACTCTGCTACCGGCTTGATTTAGTTGACCGGTTTATTGTCCGGTCCTTTATGCAAGGGGTAAACAAAGTAAAATCTGGTGAAATGTATACAGAATATCCATTTGCCCTGGTTATACGTGATCTTGACAACCTTATCATTGGATACTTCCTTGATGATTCACCGGAAAAAATGTTCAGAATAGAGATCCAGGGGCTTTCAATAACACTCAGTCTGTATAGTCCGGCTTCACCCAATCTTATGCCATCTGCAGGATTTCTTACCCCATTCTCCCTCCTCTGGAGAATGCATCCGAGTGAGTCGTCATCAGGATTTGATTCATCGGCACAAAGTTCACCACTCCTCACCGGTTCATTCCATGCACGTTCGTCTGATGAAGTTATGCAGTTTCTCTCTGATATCGGGTATCAGATAAGCAGATACTTCCCTGATCTTTCTCTGTGCGAAAGAATAGCCGGCTAACATTGAATGGTAGTATTGAATAAGATCTTTTTCTAAAAGGGTCTAGATTTATTCTATTATTTTGCAGCAACCCTGAATGACCCGGCAGGAATGTGAATCTCAAACCTGACACCAACTCCTGGTATTCCAGTCTCCCTGATGGTAATACCGGTAAGAATCAGGATTTCTCTTATGATAAAGAGTCCAAGCCCGGTATTTTTACCAAATCCCTTTTTGAAGATCATATTCTTCTCCTTCTCATCGATACCAACTCCGTCATCGGTATAGTAGAGGATACAGTCTTCTCCTGAATATGTATGAGATAGTGCAATTTTGGTTATTTTCCCTCCATGTCTGAGAGAATTTTCAACAAGGTTGTAGAGGACCTTTTCAAGCATGGGATCGGCATATATCTCCAGTTGTTCCTCAGGAAGAGTAAGGGTGATATCAGTGATCAGGGAACCGATAACTTGTTTTTTCATGAGATAATGGATCGATTGCCACTTAGGATGAACTGCTCCAAGATCCTGGTATTCTTTGGTAAATCCTATAAGGTTCTGAATATCTTTTCCTGACTGTGAAATGATTTCAAGGGTCTCGATCACCGTAGTATCTTCAATATCTTCTTTGAGTATCTCACTATATCCTGAAATCAGCATCACCTTATTGAGAATATCATGCCTGGTTATACTGGTAAGAAGATTGATCTGGTTGTTAGCCAGGGCGAGAGCCTGATACGCCTTTTTTATTTCATCGATGTTGTTTATCAAAAGCAATTTTGCCTGTTCGCCACTGATTGTGATAGATTGAGTTGAAAGAATGGTATGGCGTTTACTTCCATCAGGGAGCGGAATCTGGGTCTCCACTTTTTCTCCTGGAGAAAGACTGAGAATGATCCCGGTAATATCCTGATCCTCGTCCTTTGTCTGAAAAAAATTCGCATCCTGAAGAAGTGTCCCGATGCAGGTCTTTTTATCAACTGAAAACCACTGTTCACACTGCCTGTTGAGATCAATTATTGTTCCATCAGGTTTGAAGATGAGAAGGGGATCAGGGACTTCCTGAAATATCGTGGTAAATCGCTCTTCATTCTCTTTGATGATCTTATCTGCCTCTTTTCTCCTGGTAATGTCACGGATAATATAGAGGATACTGTCCGGTCTTCCCTCCTCGTCCCTGATGACTTCTGCATGGCTTTCGATGTAGATGATAGTCCCATCCTTTTTCCATGCTTTGTACTCGCTTGGCCCGGTATTCTCTCCTGCCTTGAGTTTTCTGATATCATGTTTTGCCCTGCCTCGGTCTGACGGATGAATCATATCGAGAAAAGGTGTCCCGTATGGATAGTGATCATGTAGTGAGTACCCGAACATCAGAAATGCTGCAGGAGAGAGCATAAAGATCTTTCCAAGCATATCGACCATTGTTATGTTGTCTGGAGATGTCCGGATAATGGATTTGTACAGTTCCTTGTTCTTCAGAGTAGCTGTTTCAAGTTCTTTTTGATGGGTAATATCCGCAAATGCCATAAATACGGCAGAAGTCTCATCGATTGTAATCAGATTGGCAGAGAGAAGTGACCAGAACTCCCTTCCAAGTCGGGTAATAAGCCTGATCTCAAAATCTGTTATCTTTTCATCGTGTAAAAGTGCGGTAATAACTTTTTCCAGTTCTGTAGGTGTACTAAAGAAATCAACAGCATTAAGATGGTTGGTTGTGGCGGTCGGGGTTTCAAAAAGATGAGCTGCACGCTCATTAAACATGAGGATTTTTTTATCTGATATATCTAGTACAATAGCAGGAAATGGAGCGGCATTTAGAACTTTATTATAATACCGTTTTTCTTCATGGTGGGATGCAACTTGTCTGGTGAATACCAGATATGAAAAAAAAATGAGGACTATTCCCGTAAGGTAATATACTAAGTCCATAATTGAATCAGTTTTTCAGATAAGGTTTTTTCGTCTCTACGAAGTATCATCTCTCCTATATCACCTTCAAGACAGCCTCACGATTCTCTATTGATATCAGTTTACTCTAGTCAGGTTGCATCTGATAATAAGATTGGATTGTGAAAAGAGTTTTTTCAGGATATAAGGTTGAATAATGCAACAACATCCTGCAGATTGACCCTTCCATCATTACTGAAATCATAGGATGAGTCTGACATTGTTCCTGACACTATTCCCTGCATGAGTGCAACAACATCTTGCAGGTTTACCAGGCCGTTCTTATCAATATCGTATTTGGTATCGGATATTGAGAGAGTTGATATTTGATCTGACTGACTGGTACTATTCAGGACTGACGAACTGATTGGGTACTGATCTACTCCATTCAGACCCGGGCTATATGAGACATTACAAAATCCGTCTGTATTTGGAGTACAGATATCAGAGTATCCGGGCTGGGTCGGATTTCCCCAGTAGTTACCTCCGATTAGGGTATGGCCGGTGATTCCATTTCCTGTTTCAGGGGTAATATTCCATGTTGTATGAGAACTGTTTCCGGTCATCTCGACATTTCTGGTGTTGTTGAAATAGTTATTCCATATTTTTGTTTCAGTAACTGAGTCTATAATAAGGCCTCTCCCTTTGTTCTCCTGAATACTATTGCCCTGCATCGCCGAATAGTTGCCATAGATAAGTACTCCTCCTGCCCCATTGGCTGATATGGTAGAGTTAATTACAGTTATTCCTTCTGCCAGGGAGGCAATTCCTGCTATATCGTTTGATGAGAGGGTAGTTCCAGAGATAAGAGTATCAGGAGAGTCTTTGAGGTACAACCCGTCAAACTGGTTTTGTCTGGCTAAACTGTTTGTCACCGAGACATTTGTGCAGCCTGAAATAAGAAATCCCGATGGTCCACGCCTGCGAAGGCCTTGCTGATTGTGAGCATCACATTCCTCGAGTAGTAGTTTGTTTGTTTCAGAACAAAAGAAACCGACAAGATTGTTTTGCGCACTACACGATCTGAATGTGATATTCTGGCTGCCTGCAACTGCATACCCGGCGATAAGATTTGTCTCGGTACTACTGTCAGTTACAGTGATATCTCTACTTCCATATCCAATCCTGACCCCAAATGTATTATCTAGTGCTGATATCCGGGAGAGAATGGCCGAATCAGTATTAATCAGGAAGATGCCTGCACCATTTTTACTCAGCACCTGATCAACAACAGTCAGGTTCGTGCAGTTTACCGCATAGATGCACGAAGGATTGTCAGCGGCACTGATACTGGAATCCTTGTTTCCAAGCAGATACCAGATAGGCCTCCCGTCCGCTAGGTTGGTTTTGTCAATATGATGCCAGTACTCTAAAGGGCTGTTTCCGGTGATATCAAGGTTGATTTTATTATTTTTGATGTTATTGCCGCTTGCACTAAAATCTTCAGCATTACTGAGGCTGAGTCCGACCTGGTTTTTTTCTATCAGATTCCCAACTAATATCCCACTTTTTGCTGATGATATCTCGATACCGGTGAGTGTATTCTCGCGAACCTGCGAACCTGATATCTGTGGACCGGTGCATCCTTCAGTTAGTGAGATACCATTAGCATCGTTTCCTGAGATGATCGAATCACGAATGATAAGCCCTGATGAGTTGCCCTGTGTTGAGACTCCTGACCCTGCACTGGAAGTGATTGTCGATGTATCGAGAGTGACTGTGGATGACCTTGTAACTTTCACACCATCTCCTACTCCTCCACTTCCACTTCCTGTTACCTGAACAGACGTAATCGTTACAGCATCAGAATTAGTGATACTCATCCCGTCTCCACCGGTTTCATCACCCTTAACCTGGGTTGATACAATTTCAGATCCGTTGATGATAACTGAAGAGGCATTGATAAGGGCAATTCCTGAAATCTGGTTTACACTCAGTGAACAGTTCTGGATCGCTGCCACCTCGGTTTTATCCATTTTTATCCCTGTGTGAAAACCGGAAATTTTTACTGATGATATACTTACATTTTTCAAAGTCGAATCCTTGCCCTCAACTTTGATACCAACTGTCTGATTTTGATCTGATACATTCGCCTCCAGTTTGTGACCCATCCCATCTATGAACACATTCCCTGAAAGGATAGTGATTGCATCTGTTCCATTCATCATTTCAGCGTCTGAAGAAAGAACATACGTGCCCGGGGTTGTGATTGTCACAGGAGGTGAGAGAATAATTTTTCCCTGGTATGATTCATTCAGGGCATCTTCACCAAATACTGCCGGAATGCCTGTTGATATTACAAGAATATAAAAAAAACAACCGGTAATGAATATTATTGGGTGTGATGACATAGGATCAGGCTGTATTTATGTTTGGTTTCTGTTTATCATGAATCTGTGGGACCCCAGGGCAGTGTTGACAGATTATTTTGACTGTTTCATATCGAATGTTCCATAACCATAGATCTCATTTAACAGGTTTTTTCCACCGCGGTCTTTACCTCTATTATGATATTCGGTCGCTTTGTCAAAATTTTGATATCTTAAATATAAACGTTTTTGCGAACTATTCGGATATTATGGAGAGGTTTTTTTCCTCAATCAAATGTCTTATCCTCATAGCAGTTGAAACTCATTTATGTCGATTATGAAATGGTCTGACGATTTAAGCGTGCATGTTGCTGAGATCGATCAGCAACATCAGCGCCTTATCGATCTGATTAATAAGCTTCATGATGCAATGCTTGCAAAACAGGGAAAGCAGGTTGTATCTGAAATCATTGATGAGCTTGCTGCATATACAGTCTATCATTTTCAGGCTGAAGAGAAGTACATGGAGCAGTTTAAATATACCAAATACGTAGCTCACAAAAAGGAACATGGAGGTTTTGTTCAGGAGGTTGAAAAGTTCCAGAAAGATTTCGATTCAGGAAAACTCGGCCTTTCACTTGAGATTATGACCTTTTTACGTGACTGGGTTACAAAACATATCAAGGGAACTGATAAGCAGTATTCCGCCCTCTTTAAAGAGAACGGCCTATAGGATTTTTCATCATCTTCTGCTCTTTTTATCATCAGGTGTTGTGAAACAAGGAACTTTTTTCTTACAGAGATAAGAGGAAGAAAGACCAACAGGTATGGCATGACCCAGCTTGACCGGTGGTTTCCATATCCGGCATACCGACCAGGACAGGAGGATATGTTGAATGAGGCTGCCGCCTGTGCCCGTTCCGGTGGTGTACTCCTGATAGATGCACCAACCGGTTCAGGTAAGTCGAGCGTTGTTTCTTCACTCCTTGCAGAACGTGGAGATCGGCTGGTTGTTGTCGCCGTTCGCACCATCTCCCAGATGACCACATATATCAGGGAACTGGATTTGATCCGCAGGAAACAGCCAGGGCTTAAATATTCATATCTTGTTGGTAAAGGTTCACTGTGCCCGCTTGGAGGGATCGGTGATGTATACCGAAAGTGTGAGGCCGTCAAGGCCTTCTCGACCTCACTTATCAAAGAGCGGGCAGACCGGGGAGTATTGGATCCATCAAAAGATCCCTATATTCTTCAGCAGATCAAGAAAAACGATCCAGATCACCCCCTTTTATGTCCGTTTTTTATCCGAAGCAAGGCTGCGGTATACTCTGAAAAGAGTGGGAACTATAAGATTATTCCGTCTGAATCATGCCGACGGAAAGCAGAGATCATCTCATCAAAAGGAGTAGATCCCGGAAATGTTGGCGATCTCTGTGAAGGGCTGTGTCCTTACGAAGTGATGGTACAGGCGTCTCAACATGTCGACCTTCTGGTGCTCAATTATCATCATCTCTTTGATGATCAGATTCGTGAGCAGCTCTACCTGAACCTTCAGCGTGAGCCTTCTGAAATGATGCTTCTCATCGACGAGGCCCATAACTGTGGTGACGTCATGCAGGACATCCTGTCTGTGTCTGTCGATCAGCAGGCTTTGGAAGCTGCTGAAAGGGAATTAGGCACACTGAAAAAAGAGATGAAGAATCTCGAAGCTGTTCGTCATTTAATTCCCCAGATCAACAAATTTATCGACGGTCTCAAACGATCGATGGAGACCGAAGACTGGTTTGATCCCACCATTTTCTCCCGGATGGTCCTCAGAGAGTCATTTTATGGCAGCATGGAAGAGGTCGTGGATCAACTCATGGAGGTATCTGAAGTCGTTAAAGAGGACAGCTCCAAGAAAGGTGATTACAAGGCAACTGGTATCGAGCGGCTTTCTATGTTCCTCTCCCGTCTCAATCTTTCACTTCGAAACCCGTCATATCTCACAGTATACCAAAAAGATCAGGATAAGATAATACTCAAGGCCCAGAATATCGATCCTGCTCCTGCCCTCTCTGCCCTTGCCAAGGAACACTCCTGCATGATATTGATCTCAGGAACCCTGACTCCCTTATCAAGTTATCAACAACTCTACTTCCGTACATTGACAGACAACGTTCCTGTGAAAAGGTTTCAACTTCCCAATTCATTTCCAAGGAAAAACCGCCTCGTCCTTGCTTCTAACGATATTACATCTGCCTTCTCAATGAGACAGAACAAAGAACATTCACAGAGACTTATCAAATATATTTTGGCTTTTGCCTCAAGTCCCGGCAATCTTGCCGTTTATTTTCCGTCATACCAGGTGCTGGAAACCATTGTCAGGGATGTAGAAATCCACATTAAAAAAGAGGTGTTCATTGAACCCAAAGAGAGTTCTGAAGCCGGACAACTTCTCTCAAAATTTATGAATCTTCCAAGAACCGGTCGTTCAGGGATTCTCTTTGCAGTCTGTGGCGGTAAATTTTCTGAAGGTCTTGACTACCGCGGTGAGATGCTCACCGGAGCTATGGTGATAGGCCTTCCCCTTGCACCCTGGAACCGGGTCAGGCAGATGATCATGGACTACTATACCCAGCGGTATGGGGAAGAAGGTAAATTTCTTGCATACACTCTTCCCGCCCTCAATAAAGTGCAACAGGCTCTCGGACGTGTGCTGAGGACTCCAGAAGACCGGGGAGTGCTTGTGTTTGGAGAGAAACGATTTCTTGAGGATCAGATTCGTACCCGTCTTCCCGGATGGATTCAGGATGAACTTGTCCCCTGCACATACGAAGAATTCTCAAAACAGATCAGGGGATGGAAGTGAGCGAGGGGTCATGCCGGTTAGGACTCTGGTATGTCAATGTCACCTGGGATGGAAATATTGTCCATCGGATTCGGTTTCAGCGTACCGGAATACCAGGACCTGTACCTGAAGTCATAACCCGCTATCTCACTGGAAAAGTAACCTGTCTGGATCCACTTGTTTCTCATCTTCCGGATCAGCCAGGAACATATGGTCGAATATACAAGGCGGTACAGGCTATCCCCTATGGGTCTGTACAAACATATGGCGAAATTGCCCTGAAGGCTGATACTAGTCCACGGGCTGTTGGACTTGCCATGAGTAGAAATACAACTCCACTTCTTGTGCCATGTCACCGGGTAGTGGCGTCAAAAGGGCTGGGAGGTTTCACTCCTGATCTCTGGATTAAAGAGGAACTGCTGCGGATTGAGGCAAGTGTATCCAAAAAGATGGTTCAACAGAATTTGAGTTTCAGGGAGCAGGAGTGAATGGAACGGGCATCAAGGACCGCTCTCATTCTGCTTGGAGGGATGGCTACTCGGGCAGGAGGAAGGGCTAAGTATCTCTTTGAGTATGAGGGAGAGACCTTTTTACAAAGGCAGATAAAAACTCTGACTCTTGTAACTGATGAGATCATCCTCAGTTGTCGCGATGAAGAGCAGGCCCGGGAAGTCACTGCAATTTTTCCATATCCCTGTGTAATTGATTCAATTAAGGGGACCGGTCCCGTTGAAGGAATCAGAAGTGCTCTTTCACATGCAAAAGGCGATTTTATCATTATTGTCGCCTGTGACATGCCGTTCATCTCCGCGGCGGTTATTGAGGAACTATTCACCCGGATTGGAAATGCAGATGTTGCAATCCCGGAATGGGAAGCAGGTCATCTTGAACCCCTTCATGCAGTTTACAGACGAGAAGCTCTGATCTGGTTTTTTTCACATTACACAGCCCGGAGAATCAGGGATATAACCGACCAACTCTCGACTCTGGTTATCCCGGTCAATGAAATTCAAAAGATAGATCCTGAACTGAAAACATTCACAAACATCAACTATCTACAGGAATTCAATGCGTTAATTTAATAAAAAAGGGAGATTATCCTGAAGAATTCACTCTTGTGACGATAATTACACCATATCGCTGGAGATCTGGAAGTGACACTGCCGGAACTGAATAACTGGTCAACTCTATCAGGTACTGCCCCTGAACAAAAGCAACCTCTGTTTTACGGACGGTTTCAAACTGGTATCCTTCCTGACCAATAAGAGTTGCAGCCGGGTTTTCTGAAGCAGCCCCCTTCCTAAGCTCAGCGAGTGCAGTCAGGGCTTTATCTGTAGATTCATACTTTTTGATGTTCTGTTGGAGTTTGTATCCTGAAACCGGGTTTACAAAGATAGACTGGTACTGTGAAACAGTATGGATTACATCTCCTGAAACTTTCCAGTCAGCTGGAAGGTCAGAGAGAGTCAGATATACTGCCGGAATAAGTCCGGCCTCCTGTTTCTTCGTGTCAATAAGGCTGGTTATGTTCTGGTACTGTTCAAGTGCATCAGAACTTACCGGAACTTTTAGGATTACACTTGCGTTGACGTTGTTTCCAAGAAGATCAAACTGGTAAGAGCCACTCGATCTCAAAACAGCAGTTTTATTGGACTGGCTGTACGTTTTTCCGTATCCTTCTGTTAATACTTTAGATCCATCCTTGAGATCATACACCCTCATTTCAAACCAGGCATCTTTTGGTGGTCGATTTACTGTAACATTGATCAAGCCCTCTTTATCACCTGTTCTTTTATCATATGAGATAACATGTGTTTCATTTTCAGGCGCAATTTTCAGATCTATATACAGGGGAGGATTCTTTACAGTATAGGTATACGCAATTGCATCATTTGAGAAGGTGTGGTTGATATCATAAATCGTGACAAACTCTGCATTCGGGCCGATGGCAGACCGGTTATTGAGTGCAGAATATGACTGTGTCTCAGAGGGAGTTGGAAGACCCTGGAGGCTTCTTGGGGTAACTTTCACCACAGGAACATCAGGTGGAATGATCTGACTTGAATTAATACCCGGACCATTCTCTCCATTTCCCTGGGATGTTCCTGATCCAGAAACATTTCCCGGTGCTGAAGAGGCATTAGCAGATGCCGGGGTGGATGTTTTGCTCTCTAAACCCGAAGTCAGGTTTCCTGATGATCCAACTGATCCATATGCTGATGCGTTTTTCTCTCCAGATGGGGGTGTAACCTCAACACAGCCACATATCATCACACATATAACTGCAACTGATACTGCAAGAAGGAGAACTCCCGCTCTTGTATATTTCTCTCCCCTTTCCATACCTACTATTGAGTTCGTGAAAAAATATCTACTTACTTATGATCTGAAATGAACAGACACTTTTTCATAAGAGTATTTAATTAGATATCAAGCATAATGTGGAGTATCTGATGAAACTTCTGAACCTCAGACTGTGGGGTCCTTTTTACGTCATAGGTCTTTTAATAATCCTGCTGATGATGTGGTTGATCGAAGCGATACGTCCAAAGGGAATAGCACTTTGGGTAGGCAGCCTGTTAATCCTAATCGGAGTTGTTTTCAATTTTTATATGATGTACGGCGAGATCAAAGCTCATAATGAGAAACAGGACAAAAACAGGGAGTTATCTGGTCTTGAACCACTCCCGAAGAAACGAAGCATATTTAGAAGAGGATGATTGTTTTATTGTTCAACTTTCTGAAATACCTTTAGCATTGGTTTATACGGTTTGAAGAGGTGCTCCACATCTTTTGCCATGTACTCTGACATTCCCATGATGTAAAAACCGTCTTTTCCAAGGCTCTCATGCACGAGTTTTACAAGGTCCTTCTTCTGTTGCTCATTGAAGTAAATGGTCACATTT
The DNA here is from genome assembly GCF_003173355.1 of Methanospirillum lacunae. Classification (NCBI taxonomy): domain Archaea; kingdom Methanobacteriati; phylum Methanobacteriota; class Methanomicrobia; order Methanomicrobiales; family Methanospirillaceae; genus Methanospirillum; species Methanospirillum lacunae. The sequence goes on from NZ_QGMY01000002.1 coordinate 297,733, forward strand.
CTGCATGAGACCATATCCATCATTCTGGATACCGGACCAGCTGTCATCAGATCATGTGCCTGGAACCTGACCACCTGTTTAATATGATCCTTTACATAGTATTTGCCATCCTCTTTTTTATCAAAATGTTTGGCTATCTGCGTCTCGGTCATGTTTTCCAGAGCATTCTTTTCGTATGCACCAAGTCTGGCCCTCTTGAGCATCTCTTCATCAATGTCAGATGCAATAATTGAGCCATTAAATGCTGGTCCGGTCTTTCCAAGCTCATATAGAATGATGGCATACGTGTATGGTTCTTCTCCTGAAGAGCATCCAGCACTCCAGATTTTGATACTACGTTTATCTTTCAGGATAGTTGGGAAAATCTCCTTTTTAACCAGATCAAATACCTCAAGATCTCTAAAGAACTTGGTGACATTGATGGTGAGGGCATTTCGGAGTTTCTCCTCTTCCTCAGGGTGAGTGCGAAGATACTGGTGGTACTCAGCAAAATCCTTAGATCGTGTTGAGTTCATTCGTGAAAGCAGTCTTCGCTTAATATAATCCTGCTTGTAATTTGTCAGCTGAATCTTCAGGCGCTTTTGGACATCCAGAATCAGTTCAGGGAGACCTTTTTCACTTACTTGCGGTACTGATATCTGGGGAAAAACCGGGGTTGGGAGTTTTTTTTCCATAATTGTGCCTGATTAATATGAACGGGACTAATAACAATTCAGGAATATCCCTGAATATCGCGTAGTATTTTCTGGATGTCAAGCCAGATAATGAGCGTCGTTTCCTGGCTGGTTTCACTGCGTTTCTCTAGAACATCATTGTGCGTTATTTTTATGATTCCTTTTATATGGGTCTTAATCTGAGTTGTTATGTCATCACCCAGCATTGAGACATGTCGTCCCATGATCTCAGTGACGCTCTGGACATTATCCACAATGATGCCAACATGTTCTCCTCCTGTGACATCTGACGGAATAATGATTATCTTTTGTCCGGATCGATCACTTCGTGAACGTTGCCCGAGTAATATTGCCAGATCAATAACGTGGGTTACTTCTCCTCTCAGATTTATAATCCCTATTACGTATGGGGGGGTTCGTGGTAGTGGAGTGATTGGCTGAATCTCCACCACTTCTCTGACCATTGTGATATCTATTGCATATTTCTCTTCGTTTAGTTCAAATTCTACGATATCTATCTGTTCGCCTGAATCAAGCTGATTTGATGAAGAACTTATCCCCTGTTCTTCTTTGATTATTTTTATCTGTCCCTCAAGAGCCTGAATTTTCTTCTCTAATGCGTTGATACGTATGATCTCATTTGAGACATCCAGGTACCAAAAAGTCTGGTTAACCTCTTCTCCATTTTGATCCCAGGCTGTTTCCCTGAACCAGAATTCACCAGAGGGAAATGTGGCGTGAACTATACCTGGAGGTTCGAAAATCATGAGTTTCTGACGCATCTGTCCAATGAATAAATCAGAACCTGCTCCGGCCATCCTGGTGAATGCATCATTGACATTGATAATTGAGCCAGACAAGTCTGTTTGCAGTACCGGAATTGGGATATCATTAGCACCCGGCGTGCTCCTGACTGAACCGGATTGTGTGACTATTCCCACGTCTGAACTGGAAATAACAGATGATACACAAGCACCCGCTGGTGGAATTGCCTGAATCTGATTAGATGCAGACTTCTCTTCAGTCTTGGTTATCGGTTGCAGGATCAGGATGACTGAAACTCCACTTCCAGATGAACCAACCGGGACTACCATCCCAGAATTCTCCTGAACTCCCCAAGTGGTTTCAAGTCTGATGACTTCAGGGAGAAACTGAACTTCTTTGGCATCCTTAAGGAGAACTGAATCCGGAACGGTGATTCCGATATCTCTGGCATCAGTCCCGGTTAGATCAGCCGGACTGATACCTGTCAGTTCAGTAAATCCTTCATTGGCATAGATCACCCGTGCATGTTCATCCAGGAGTGCTGCTGCAGCTGGGTTGAGATCCAGGAGCATCTTCAGCATCAGGTCTCCACCTTGTGTGTGTGCTTTTACAGCCCCATCAGGTTCCTGTTCCTGATCTGCAGTAATTGGGACACCTGCAAGCAGAAGCAGAGGTTCATCCTCTGATATTCCTACCGGAGTGATCCCGAAGAATACTGACTCTTCAGTTCCATCCGGGTGGATTACCTGTGCTTCTATCTGGGATGGTTCTGGAGCCTGAAGAACTTCTGCGATGATCTCTATATCCTGGTTCCTTATGCCACAACTACCAATGTCGCGGAGGAAAACATTTTCTTTTGTTCTGCCGACAAGAGAGCAGAAGGCCTGATTACATGCCGTTATCGTGCGATACTGATCGACTACAACTGCCGGGAGAGGGAAATGTTCGAATGCCAGCAAGGCATGATTCAGGGAATCGTTTCTGACTGGAAGAGGATCTGGTTCTTCGGTTAACTCTCCGTTCTGTGCCTGGGTTGGTTGCCCTTTCTCAATCTTTGATCCAATTTCTGTCGGGTCCGGGTTTCGTGTGGTTTTTATGAGGATAACAAGAGATATTGCCTCATGATCAAACGGAACCACGGGAGGAGTCAGTGTGACAATTGAATATGCCTCTCCGTCAGGACCGGTTATGATAGGATCATCTGGGAAATATGTACTTAATGGTGGGTGTTGGGTGGTGATACTGCTTCGGGCAATTGAGAAAAGGGTGCAGAATGAATTATTAGCATCATACAGACTATTTTCAGAGCCGGTGAGCACCATTGGGATATCATGGTATTGAAAGATTTCAAGCGCCCTGTCAAACTCGGTATGAGAAGTAATCAAATCATTCAGATATGATTCACGTTCTGAAGAGAGCTGGACATTCTCAGATTGCAGGCCTGCAATCTGTTCACTCTTCTGCTGAAGGTTGGATTGTAGTTCTGCATTTTCCAAGTTCTGCTGGTTTATTGTCTTTACCAGGGTGATGAGCCGTGTGATGACCGGTTTGAAGACCTCTGGAATATCATCAGGTTCAGACTCCTGAGTTTCATTGATCTTTCGTACTGCCTCTACAACTTCTGAAACCGGTATTGAATCTACCCGGGCCGTTGAAACTCCGGCACCAGTAAACAGGGCACGACGACCCGCCCGGTTCTTTTCCTCTTCCTCTGTCATTCCCTCATCACCCCTGATCAAGAGCCTGCGCTATCTGTTCAAAAGCCTTTGCTGCAGGATCCTCAGGATGAGAAAACGCGAGTGGCATTCCCCGTCTGTTTGACAGCCCTACCTGCTGACTTTCGGGAACCTGAATCACTAGGCCCACTTCACGCTTCATCTGATCCTCAAGGATATGCTTTATTTCTTCAGTCTGATCCGATTTTGTCTGTCTTGTAAACCTGGCAGAGATTTTTGAAAAGAATGACTGTTCAGAAACCGGCAGGCTCCACCGGTTTAATACAGCCATTTTTATCTGGATCTTCTTGTTCAGTATCTCTTCAATGTCAGATAGGATAAGCCTGATATTCTCGTATCCATTCAGAGCAAAACTATCCGGAGAAAAGACAATAACAGTCCTATCTGCTGCAATAATACCATTTAATAAAAACTGACCCAGGAATGGAGGTGTATCGATCAGGATATGATCGTACCGGTCTTTAAGAGATGCTACCTCTCTGGCCAGGATCTCATACCGTTCAGGGTTCTGGTAGAGCAGAGATTCTGCACCAACCAGATCCAGGTGAGAAGGAATAAGATCGATGTTTGATATCGTGCGTATGATCAAACTAGCAAGTGAAACCGGGTCGGTGTCAGGACTATTTTGTGACGAGTAGTAGTGATAAATATTGCGAGCCGGCGTATCCGGATGAATCCCAAGCCCGAGGGTAGCATTGGCCTGGGGATCAGTATCAATAACCAGAACCCGGCGACCTGATTTCACCAGAAACCCAGCTACCTGAAGACAGGTAGTGGTTTTTCCAGTTCCTCCTTTATGATGAGCAAAGGCTGTGACAGTTATCAGGATCCCCTCTTATACCGTACATCCTGAGGCATTTATATTTATTATTACCGGACCTGTTGGCCATCTCTTGGATCCTCGGGAATGCCAATGTGAGATTGTGATCAGCCCTCTATTTTTATTCTCTGTCACTATCTTAAAAGATTCAGAACACGTGATCTTTTATACCTCATGTTCATATTACTCACATATCATGACCGATCCGTCAGTCTTTGAACTGAGAAAGTTCGTAGCGCCGGAGATCGTGTACGGAGACGGTGCCCGCTTTTTGGCAGGTAGATTTGCCTCGATTTTTCAGGCCGAAAAAATACTGGTTGTAACAGATCCTGGGATTATCGCTTCAGGAATTACTGCTGAAATTCTTGAGAGCCTAGATGAGGCAGGAATCAGGTACTCTGTTTTTTCTGATATTGTGCCTAACCCCCATGCCGAATCTGTTATGGAAGGTGCCAGGATTTATAAAGATAATCATTGCACCGGCATCATCGCTGTTGGTGGGGGCTCGCCTATTGATTGTGCCAAAGGGATCGGAATTGTCAGTTCAAACAACCGCCACATTCTGGAGTTTGAAGGGGTTGATATGGTAGAAATACCAGCTCCACCACTCATATGTATCCCCACTACCTCCGGGAGTAGTGCTGATGTCTCACAGTTTGCAATTATCTCTGACAAGGCCAGGAAAGTGAAGATAGCTATTATTTCAAAAACCCTGGTCCCCGATGTGGCACTGATTGACCCATCAACCCTCATGACTCTTGGGCCTGATCTGACCCTTCATACAGTCCTAGATGCCCTGACTCATGCAATCGAGGCCTATGTCTCAAATGCACATTCTTCAATAACTGATATTCACGCTCTTGAAGCTATCAGATTGGTCTGGTCGTACCTCCCGCTTGTTATGCAGGATCCAACTAACCTAGAGTATCGTTCCTATACGATGCTTGCAAGTATGCATGCAGGGCTTGCCTTCTCAAATGCAAGCCTTGGTGCTGTACATGCAATGGCACACAGCCTTGGAGGATTTCTCGATCTTCCTCATGGGATGTGCAACGCTATGCTTCTTCCTGCAGTAATCCGATTTAATTACCAGGGAGCACAGGAGCGGTATGATACTATTGCGAAGGTGATGGGGATTGATATGACTGGAAGTTCCGGAGAGGCACGAGGCAAGTTACTCATCTCTACCCTGCTGAATTTCTATCATGTAATCGGTTTTTCTAGTAACCTCTCAGAAGCCGGCGTGAAAAAATCCCATCTCATGGATCTTGCAGATAAGGCTATGACTGATGCCTGTATGGTTACAAATCCCCGCCAAATTGAACGTGAAGACCTGCTGAGCATTTATGAATCGGCTCTCTGACCGTCTTATTGGGTTTGAACCGGTAGTTGATATCACAAGCCGGGTCCTAATTGTCGGGAGTTTTCCATCCAAACTTTCTCTTCAGACCGGGCAATATTATGCAAATCCCAGAAATGATTTCTGGAAAATAATGGGAACAATCATCGGAATGCCTGTTGATCTTCCATATGATGACAGGCTTTCCTTCCTTCTTTCCCAGGGGTTTGGACTTTGGGATGTTGTATATTCATGTTCCCGGATGGGAAGTTCTGATTCAGCTATCAGGGATCCAGAACCTGCCCCGATTGGTTCACTTCTATCCCGTTATCCTGGAATCAGCGCTGTTTTCTGTAATGGGAGGCGTTCAGAAACAGGGCTTGAGCAGGCAATGAAACTGGGCCAGGAAAATAAAAAGCGAATGGTTCATACCGGGTATCTTCCATCAAGCAGCCCGGCCCATGCAGTTCGTTTTGAAGAAAAATGTCAATCATGGATGATTCTGCGTGATTATATCGTTCCATGATTTGCATGTTATCTGAATTATTTCATCACAATGCGATGAATCAGGGACATTATCCCTGGTTTTGTATCAGGTTTATGTGCTGATGAAAACGGACTCATAAAAGCCGGTGGAGCAGCAAACATCTCCTCGTTCATCCGGTCAGAGATCTCGTCAAAGATCCTCTTATAAGCAATGCAATGAGGATCAACTCCAGATAATCGTTCCTGATCTGGGGCAATAGCGTTGTATGGGCATCCACCGCGACAGTATGGCATATGCCGACATGAACTGCACGCTTTATCAACGTATTCCTTGAACTCATGCATTTTTTTCCAGGCATCACTGTGGGAGAGATCATCAATACTTGGGCTGTCATATACCGATCCCATCACCCACTGTTCCATTCCCACAAACCGGTAACAGGGATAGATACTCCCATCAGGCCCGATGGCAAAGGTGTTTGCCATACAATCAGCATATGTGCAGACCGTTCCCCGTCTTGTAAAAACACACCTGCAGAGATCGTTGATATTCATAATCTCAAGTTCGCCCTGATTCTCTAGTGCCTGATCAAGCAGGTAAACAAGAAGTTCTCCGTACTCTTCAGGAGGAAGGGCCCACTGCTGCGGCTCCTCGCTGCGAAGTGACGGGAGTGCCGGGTGAAGTTTCAGGGTAAAACCCTTTTCCCTGAAAAATCTGACGATCTCTTCTTTTTCTCTTACCGATTTATTGGTAAAGGTACAGATGAACCTTACTTCGAGCCCGTGAGCCCTGGCAATCTCATATCCTGCCATTGTCTTTTGGTAATATCCTTCACCACGCTGGGAATTAGTCAGGACCTCAGGGCCATCGATACTTGAACCGATTGGGATCTGGTATTGAGCAAGTATCTCTGCAATATCATCGGTCATTCTCCAGAGATTAGTTTGGATTGCAAATGACGGGGTATTTTTTGAAAGTCCTTCAGCTAAAATTGGCAGGGCAGATCTAAAGAAACCCGGTCCTGCAAGAAGGGGCTCTCCTCCATGGAAGGTGATGGTGAGAGGATCGTCGCGAAATCCACTAAGCCATGAGACCGTTGCCTTGACTGTATCCAGTGTCATGACCGGTGATCCTTCCTCAGAACTCCAACAGTAGTGGCACTGGGAGGGACAACCAAGGGTTGGGATGATCATGATATGGAACGGGGTCTTCATACTCATACATTATTCCCCTTTCTTCATAGGGTTACGTATGAAGATTCAATTGCAGATAATGGCTTCATTTGACAAGCTGAAGAAACCTTATAATTTGGGACACCGTAATTTTTTCAGCGTTTAATTTGATTTATCCGCTCAGCGTGGGGAAATCTATGAGCATTCATGTGAAATCATACAACTTTCAGACAATCTTGCTAGTCCTCCTGGCAATGGTAGCCCTTTCGGCATTCCCTGTCAGTGCTACAATCTTTTCAGAGAATGGATCCAATGTTACTGAATCAGATCTCTACAATCTGACTAACAGTACTACAACAGTTCCAGGTAACATTACTCCGGCCTTTTTTTATGATCCAAATTGTGGGGCCTGTGGACCGGCACATGAGTATATCGAAGCATATGTTGCAGATCACCCGGGAATCGATCTTCAGGTGGTAAATCTCTCTTCAGGCCAGGAGTCTAATGATCGGTTGAATGCCTATTATACGACATACAATCGGGAATGGATGAATATTCCTGTAGTTTTCATCGGCCCGATGGGCCTGGAAGGAACAGATGAAGTCATCAATAACTTTGATGGGTTACACTCCTGGTACGAAGGACATAAAGACCCTCAAACAACATAACCTCCCTTTTTTATTTTTCGCTTTGATGAGAGATGACATTCTTTTGAAGATCAGTCTGCAGCTAGAATTTGTTCATAGAATCATTGAATCTATGTTCGTTTGTGGAGGTACAAGGTGGTAGAACAGATTTTTGGTGTTGATTGTTGTTGTCCCTGGCTTATGTCATCCCATATGAAGGGAATTGTATTACTCTTGAATAAAATCGGTTATTGTGATCTTTACCCATTAATGTCCTTTCAACCTGGCACGATAAGCCCGGCCTTCTCCGAACGCCACACCGGCTAACGGACCGAGACAGCGATATGATGGCCCGGCAAGCACCATTGGATCTATTTTTTCAGGATCCGGTTTGTCGTTATCAAGACATTCTTTACTTGCATAGTATTCCACAATCTCCCCGATAAATACCTCGTTGTATGGAAGATCTACGATCCTGATGACTTTACACACAAAGTTAACAGGGCACTCTTCGATCATCGGGGCTAATCGTTCAGAGCCATAAAAAGTGGTAAATATTTTACTCTTATCTACATCACGACCTGATACAAGCCCGCAGTAATCAGCCTGCTGAACCAGATCGGCAGGTGGGACATTAACGCTGAAAAAACCATTCTCCCTGATTCCTTCATTTGAGTAATGAGATTTCATGGAAGAGATGTATACAATCGGAGGCTGAAGGGACATGATCCCAAAAGCTCCAAGTGTAATATAATTCTCCTTTCCATGTACAAAGGCTCCTGCGATAACTACCGGGAGAGATACTTCTGGCGGTTGTAGTGGAAGCGATATCTTTTCCATTATGTCTCCGTCTTACGGGATATCGGACAGAAGGGAAGAGTATTATTTTCTGATAATCTCCCTGATCCGGCTGAGCATCAGCATCTGCTGATCATGTCCTTCACATATTCCATCGCGGAGTTCATCAAGAATTGCATCGATTGGTTCAGAAAGTGAAAAAACTTTTACCGGTCTTCCTTTATTCTCAGTGATAAGGCTGGATACAACAACCCATTTCTTCTTAGTCAGACTAGTGATTGCAACACTTACCTCTGGCTGCCTGAGATCAGCAATTCGTTCCAGTTCTCTGGATGTCAGGTCTGGGCCCCTGAAGAAGACAACGAGGATACGTGCCTCATTCATTTTTAGCCCGACTTCGACGAGCAGACGGATGACCTCATTCTCCGTCTCAGTTAATTCTTGTATATAAGAAGACCCCATCAGCTTCCCGTGATTTATTCTTACTTTATTATTATAATAATTTTATCGATTTAGTCCTGACAAAAATTCGTCTGATTATTGATGTTAATAGAATTTTTGTTAGAATTTTATTGTTTTTCTAATAGTAGTGAAATAGGATCCCTAAGGAGCCATGTTCATATCCTTTAAATGTTTGTTTATATTTTCATAAGTTACAGATAACTGGTGGCGGTTCCTTTATGTACTAGCGGGAATCATACAATCCTATCGTGAAGACCGTTCTGTATGTGGATGATGAGCCTGCACTCCTGGACATTGCACGGTTGTTCCTAGAAAAAACAAGTGAATTCAAGGTTCTTTCAGCGGAATCAGCTAAAGAAGGTCTAGAAATAATTCGTACCGACCATCCTGATGCTATCGTATCAGACTATCAGATGCCGGGAATGGATGGCATTGAATTTTTAAAAGCAGTCCGTCGTGACTACACAACTCCCTTTATCATGTTTACTGGCAGGGGGAGTGAAATGATCGCAATGGAAGCGACGAACAGCGGAGCTGATTATTACATCCAGAAAGGGGGAGATCCGAGAGCATTATTTGCAGAACTAACATACAAAATCAGACTTGCTCTTTCAGATCGCAGAGATGAAACAGAGGAACAGCGCTCTAAAAAGACGATTCGAACTCTTATTGATAAAACATATAACGCGGTGATTATCCATAACGACGAGGGTCGTATTCTTGAAGTCAACTCAAAATTACTTGATATGTTTCAGATCACTCGGGAAGAGGCATTGAAATATTCTATTGATGATCTCTCCAGCCCCAATTCTCCTGTTGTAAATCGAACAGATATCATTAAGAAGGTCCTTTTGGGTGAAGATCAGTTCCTTATCTGGGACGCTCGAAGACCTCATGATGGCAGTATTTTTCCAATAGAAACATTTCTTACAAGAATAAACTTTGGGAAAAATTTTTATGTCCTATGCAATATAAGAGTTCTCTCAAATAAAGAGAAAAAAGATGAAATCGAATCGGTGATTGTATCTGCAGCTGAAAATGCACCTGATGGTATCATGTGTACTGATGGTGAAGGGAGGATCTTATATATGAATAAAACCTGGAGTAATCGGCTGGGAGTCACTCTTGATAAAATGACTGATCCGGTTATTTTTACAATTGATCATTCTATCACACCTGAAATTCTCTCTCAATATACTTCAGGTCCCGACGGGACAACAACGACAAATAGTTCGATTCATCAAGGTATCAACGGACAGATTCATGTTGATATCAGGTGTACCAAGCAGACTCAAAATGGACGAATCCTCTTCTTTTGGTATGCAAGGGAGAAAACCTCTTCTCCATGATTTTGTATTAAAAACCCCATTCTTACCTCGCTTTTTTCACAGTGTTAATGAATAATAATATATTCTCAAGTGGCAACTCAATCATGTGTTATTTTCCCACTTTTTCGGTCCCCTCCTTTTATCGCGAGGAAAACGAGGAAGGCAATGACCATCCCATCCCAGATAATCGGCATATATCATGACTTGATATTTAACATCAGTATCCTTGTCATGCTTATTTTATTATATGACCTGATTCCCGACCGGATTTATATTCAAAAGAAAATCCAATATTCGGTTTATGTTGGATTGATTTTTACATTCGTAGCTTTATCTGGGATCCTTATCCCTTGGAATGAAACAGCCCATCCAACTATGGGAATCAATGGAATTGTCCTTCCCTTATCTGGTATAGTCGGTGGCCCGGTTTCAGCTGGTATCATAGCATGTTTTCTGGTGTTTTTTAGATATATTTTTGATATGGGACCAGATTCAACCGCAGATCTTATTCTGATGGTTATCTCTGCTATTATTGGGATTGTTTTTTTCTACCTTAAGAAGAGACAATCCGTATTATACTCTTCTACCCTCATTCTCGTTTCATTTTCATTATTTGTTAGTGTCGTTTCCTTTTTTGTTTTACAATTTTTCCATCCTTATGGTCCTGAAATTGAGCCCTTGAGATCTGAACTTCTCATCCAGATCCCACTCATCATCTTCTTAGGGCTTTTCATCCTTGGTTCGGTAATCAATCTTATTGATCGGAAAAAAACCAGCGAGTTAGAGTTACTCTCTTACAAAGATCATCTTGAAGAATTAGTCGAACTCCGTACAATCGAACTGCAGAATATGAGTGCTCTGCAACAGGCCACAATAGAATCAACTGCAGATGGTGTGATTGTGGTGGATCTTTTGGGAAAAATTCAGAATTATAACCGGGTAGCTGCTCATATCCTGCATCTTGACAATGAAGGTGGAATTGATGATATAGGAATATGGGAGATTCTGAGCAGGAATACTGAATATCCGGTGCAGATGAATGTGTTACTTTCTCCAGTTTCACTATCTGAAGAACAACTGCTATCAACTGATCTGCTTTTCAAGTCAGGGAAAGTGTATGAGATTTATGTCACTCCTCATAAGGTACACGATAAAACAATCGGAAGCGTGATTAATCTTCGGGAAATTACTGAGCGGAAAAATTATGAAGATCGCCTAAAACTTGTAAATCAGAAACTTCTTCTTCTGTCTGGAATAACCCGGCATGATATTGTAAATCAGTTAACTGCCCTTCGCCTATACGGGGATATGATCAGACATGTAAATACGGTTCCTCTTATCACTGAATATGCCGAAAAGATGGATCAGATCATGGACACCATGCAACAACAGGCAGAATTCACAAGTGATTATCAGGATCTTGGATTATATGCCCCGGTATGGCAAAGTCCCTCAGAAACTTTTATTAACGCCTCATTATCATTTACCAAGCATCAGATCTCTTTTTCAACAGATGGGGATAATGTAGAGATCCTTGTCGATCGCCTTCTAGATAGGGTTTTTTATAACCTGATTGATAATTCAATCAGGCATGGTAGTCATGTTTCTATTATCAGGTTGTCTGTTTCTCTTTCATCCTCTTCTGTCCTCATTATGTACGAGGATAATGGATCTGGAATAGCACCTGAAGAAAAGGAACTGATATTTCAGAAAGGATTTGGCAAAAACACCGGGTTTGGTATGTTTTTAATCCACGAGATTCTTTCCATGACTTCTATTACAATCAGGGAAACCGGACTTTATGGAATCGGTGCCAGATTTGAGATGTCCATACCAGAAGGAAAATTCCGAATGGTATCTGAATCAATCACGTAGGTGGTACTTTCCGTAAAAAAATAAACCCTGCCGGTTTGTGGCAGGTCTGAACCTTAAGATGATTTTGGGGTCAGAGTACCACCATTTTTCAGGGAAAATGTCATTCCCTCAAGTTCATTATTATCAGCATTATTTTTATCATACGTTACGGTAAATCCGTTGCCGATGATGTTTGTAATGCTGCTGTCAACAATTCCCGCAGAATCTTTAAGTGAGGTGAGGGTTGAATCAGCGGTGACATTCCATGAACTCGTTTCATCCAGGCTGATCGCTGATGTATTTATAGCACCTGAAAGGGTAGAGCCATTTTTCAGGGTTGCAGAAATTGAACTTATTGCGTCAGTTTCTAGTGATCCGGTGAGCTGAACATTATCAGCATAAAAGATCACAATCCCACCATTCTTTCCCTGAGTACCCCATCGTGATGTCCCGGCTGCCTTGATCAACAGATCTGGCGTTCCTATCATCTTCACGTTCTTGAGGGTGATTACCGAATCAGTGTTTGTTACAAAGAAAGCAGGTCCTGCTATTGGCTCATAGGATCCACCATCCATTGTGAAAGTTCCGGTCCCGGTCTCTGCATCACCTGAAAAACTCTGGTAGATCATTGTTCCACCTGTCTTTTCAACACCACCAGAGAGTGATGTATTGACCAGATGTATCGAGTTAATTCCCTCTATCACGGCAGCTTCTGTGCCAACTGATTTTACTATTGCGTCGGTGACGTTGATTACTCCAGTTGAATAGAGTCCTGGTGAATCAATTCCAGAGGAAGAAATTGTTCCACGGGTCACTGTTACCGTTCCTGATCCCCGGTCAGTTGCGATTGGAGCTCCATTCTTTCCTGATGTGATAACATTTACATCTACAAGAGTCAGTGTTCCCCCAAGAGTTGCCATTACGCCATGACCACCATTTCCTGATGCAGTTATCGTGAGATTGTCAAGAGAGATAGAGGTCCCTTCCCCGGTTGGAATTGCACCATTTGCCCCGGTTCCGGTCGTAGTTATTGACCCGCCTGATATTTTTACTGTGCTTGCGTTATTTGCAAGAACTGCACCGTTAAGACCATAAAAACTACTGGCATCGTTGTTTGATGTGTTACCCGTTGTGCTGATAATAGGGTTTTTAAGGGATAATGAACCCTTGTTTGTTACATAAATAGCTGAAGTGTCAGTTTTATCTGACGTATAACTCCTGTCTGATTCAGATACCGTCTTTCCATCAACAGTAAAGTTTCCGGAAAGAGTAAATGATGTTCCCTGGTTTCCACCGGATCCTCCTGGTGGTGCCCCTGATGGCGGAGTTCCACCTGATGGTGGCTGGCCGTTGCCTATACCTTCTTGTCCTGGAGGCATTCCTGGACTGCCATCGGGAATATTATCGAGAGATGCACTGCAAATTGCATAGCCAAAGATAATGAATATGACTAGAAATATTGCAGAAAAATAACTGAATTGCCTCATACTATCACTTGGTATATAAGCAGCGGATCTCCTGCTCATTATATCGGGCAGGTGCCTATGCTCTCTATGTACCTTATCACCTGATTTCATTCAAAGTTTCATAAAGAATGGGTAACATTTAGGTTGGAGATCGGATAAGATAGTTTTTGAGTTAAATATTCGCGTTTCCTAAAGAAAAATATAAATTAAGTTTCTTTTTTCATTTTTCCTTATTTGTATAAGAATAAGGTGATATTGATACACCAGAGAGCACAGTAAATCCCGTAATTTATGGGTAGTATTATACACAGTATCTTATATCCGAACCGCAGATTACTTTCACCGAGTGATCTGTATGGATGTGATTGAAAGTATTAGCGATGCATTCAGGTATGCATCAGATGCGTTGGTCGGAAAGTGGGTCAGATGGATAATTCTCATTATCTCATCAATTATCTTCCCGCTGATCATGGGGTATACGCTTAGGATTATGAAGGGAGTAACACCAGCTCCAGAGCCTGGTGATTACCTGGGTATGTTTATTGATGGCATTAAGATGTTGATCATTGGATTTGTCTATATGATCATCCCCTGCATCATAGGTTTTCTGATCTTTTTCTTAAGTGGAGGCTTTGGTGCCCTTACCATGCTGACGATGAATGTCTCTAATCCTGCAGCATACGCAGGGTTGCTGGTTGGAACACTGGGGATTTCATTCCTGGCCTTTTTCATCATTATGTTCATCTTCAGCCTGTTTGAGATCATTGGTATGGTTCAGTTTGCACGAACCGGCAGTATGGGAGCAGCGTTTGCATTCAGTGATATACTTGAGAAAATAGGTAAGATTGGCTGGGGCTCGTACATCATAGCCCTGATTATCCTGAATATTGTTTTCTTTATCATTTATGGCGTTCTCTCTCTGATTCCGATCATCGGTTGGCTTCTTACCCTGATCCTGCTGCCATTCCTCTCTATCACCGGTGCCAGGTTTTACTCTGAACTCTACGACGCAGGCCAGTAATCACCTTTCCTGGTAACCCATCCCCTTTTTTAAAGCATCCAAAATGATAACCTCTTGTCAGACTGATATCTAATCTGTATCAACTCCTTCCAGACATCATGATACGTATCAATGAAGGCATTAGGAAGGAAAGGACATTTTATGGACACGGGAATTTCCGAATTTCTGCTTGTATTTCAGACCGTAGTACAGTGGATAGCAATCATCCTATCAGCTTCATCCGGTGTGTATGATGCACGAAGAAACGGGCTTGATTACTTTGGAGCGTTAGTTATCGCCGTGATTGTTGCAGTGGGAGGTGGAACATTGAGGGATATTCTTCTTGGGCGGTACCCACTTTTCTGGCTCCAGGACCCCATCTATCTGATCAGTATCTTAATCGTTGGTGTAATTGGGATTATTCTCGTTCCCATCAGTAAAGGATCCCTAATAACCGAAAATACAGTTCACAATGACCTCTTCAATGCTGTTGTAAGTTTAATGTTTGGAACATCAGGTTCTTTTGCACTGATTGATGCGATTTCTCTTGGTATGTGGGCATACCTTGGAACTTTCTATGCTCTGACCAGTGGCATACCACCACTGATCGCCCCGGTTATGGGAGTAATCACCGCATCATTCGGAGGGGTGCTCAGAGATGTCTTCTTTGTAAAAATTCCTGAGTTATTCAGACCCGGCCAGTTTTATGCATTAGCATCATTCGCCGGAGCTGCAGCCTATACTGTCTGCTGGACTTTTATGATTCCATACCCGACCGGATTTTTAGCCTGTATTATCATCACATTCCTGGTACGAATGATCTCGGTCAGATACAATATCACTAGTTTTTAGATAAATAATCCTGACTGAAACCTGTTACTCTTCTTTATCCGTACGTTCATACGCGTACTTTGCAGCTTTGGAATATGTTCCTGATATGTGATCAGAAAGGTTTACTTTTCCCAGTTTATATGGCGAAGGGCCGAGACGGCTAAAGCAGGCTGTGACGTCTTTTGAAGGCTGAACGTCCCGATATTGTACAGTCTCAAATTCTGTGCCGGGATCATAATACCGGGTCAGATCCGGTTTTACGTCTTCTTCGGTCTGATTTTTTTCGACCTGTTTGACTTCTTCCCTCACATCCGGATTTACGTACTGAGAAACCCCTGCGATAATCTCGTCACGGGTTTTACCCCTGAGCAGAAAGAGAAGGAGAGGATCTGCGTTCACCTGGTTTCCAAGTGCCAGGTACGTTGCAACGATATGGCTGCAGGTGTGGTGATCTGATTCGCAGTCGCACCGATAATCCAGGTCTTCAAGTGAGGCCGGTATAACATGAATTCTGGCTTCTTTCAGCATCTCGTCAAGTTCCCTGCAGTAATTGCCTGAAAGAAGTTTTGAAAAAAGGTCTTGGTTAGCAGCAAATATCCGGTATACAACCTCCCAATCATCTTCGAGGTCCATGAGCCAGATCGCTGTATGGTGAGAACCACCAATTGCCTCAAGCACCACAGATTCTGCACCTCCTTGATATATCCCTTTAATAATTACCTGACCACGTTCTGCAAGTCGTCTTCCTTTCACGAGTTGAGATGTGTCTTTTCCAGGTCTCATCATGGAGAGAAATTCTGCTGTCCACCAGGATTCTCCTAGAAGTTGCTGTCGGGTCTTCTCATACGTATTGTTCCTCATCATCAGATATCATCCCCGAACACCTGTTCACGCAGGCGGAGCACATCCATCAGTTCACCGTTAGGCAGTTCAGTAAGCCAGTTTTCTCCAGCAGATATGACCTGATCTGCGACAGTTCGTTTTCGTGCAATCATCTCATGTATCTGTTCTTCAAGAGTTCCTGCCGTGATCATCATGTGGACCTGCACGGTTTTTGTCTGTCCTATCCGGTATGTCCTGTCAGTGGCCTGATCTTCGACTGCAGGGTTCCACCACCGGTCTATGTGAAACACATGATTTGCCTGCATGAGGTTCAGGCCCGTTCCCCCTGCCCTGAGTGAGATTACAAAGAAACGGGGGCCGTCAGGTTTTGCAAACCTCGCGATCATTTCTTCCCGTTTCATCCTGGGTGTTGAACCGGTCAGGAGCAGCACTTCACGCTCCAGTGACTGGTGCAGAGTTCTGGCAAGATCTTTTGCAAATGTTGCATACTGGGTAAAGATAATTGCACCATCACCTTCATCCCTGACCTCTTCCAGCATCTCAACAAGACGCTGAACTTTCCCGGATCGCAGTGGTTCCATCGCGGGAACTGATCCATGGTCCGGATAATTGCAGATCTGCTTTAACCTGGTAAGAGCTGAAAGAACCCGCCCTTTTCTGGCTATTCCTGCAACCGACTGGAGATCCCTGGCAAGATCGTTTACGGTACTCTGGTAAAGTGCTGCCTGCTCATGAGTCAGAGTGCAGTAAACCTCCATCTCCATCTTCTCAGGAAGATCAGAAATGACTGTTTTATCGGTCTTTACACGTCTTAACAGGAATGGCCTGATGATCCTTCTCAGTTCCGCTGCCTTTTCTTCTGCTCCCCCTTTCTCTATCGGGTTTGCATACATCTTCTGAAATGCTGCAAATGAACCCAGATATCCCGGGTTTATCGTCTCCATCAATGCCCACAGTTCGGTAAGATGGTTCTCGACCGGTGTTCCAGTGAGGGCAATTCTGTGATCTGCTTCAAGTATTCTCACGGCCTGGAACTGTTTAGTCTGTGGGTTTTTGACATTCTGAACCTCATCAAGAATAAGCACGGCGTATGTAATCCCGGAAAGGAGTTCCATATCCCTGGGAATGAGTGCATACGAGGTGATTATCAGATCATATGATCGGGCCTTTTCAAGGTATGCTTTCCCTTTCAGCCGGGAGGATCCATGGTGAACAAAACAGGACAACCCCGGAGCAAACCGTGCCAGTTCACGTTCCCAGTTCCCAATGATTGAAGTTGGACAGATTATGAGAGAAGGCCCGGAGAGGCCCCCGTTCTCTTTTGCACAAAGCAGGTAGGCTATTGTTTGTGGTGTCTTGCCTAAGCCCATATCATCTGCTAAACATGCCCCGAATCCGAGCGAACGACACCTGAGCAGGAATGAAACTCCAATCTCCTGGTATGGCCTCAGTATCCCGTTGAAGGTTTGAGGAATCTGAACATTTGTATGACTCCAGCCTTCCCGTACTCCTCTGATTAAGTCTGTTGTCCAGTCATCTCCGGGATTGATTGAGAGATCTGCATCCGGACTTTCAGATCGTGCAACCATCTTCAGGAGTTCTGCAACCGAAGCACGGTGTTTTTTGTATTGCTTTTCGATGGCCTTTATCCTGAGATCCAGTGCAGGTCTGTCAATGGTGACCCACCGTTTTCCTGCTCTCACGGTTGTGATCTGTTGCTCAACCATCTGTCTGAATGCTGCAGGTTCGATGAAATCGTCTCCGACAGCAATTCGGTAATCATAGTGGAGCAGGCTTGCAAGTCCTACCGTTGAGTTGAAACCTTTTTCCTGCTGTCTCTGGAAAGAGAGGTCAATCCGGGCAGGCTCCAGCGGCCGTCCCCACCAGTCAGGACAGATAAATTCAATCCCACCCTCCCGAATCCGGGTAACGTCGTGACTTAAAAATCTGATAAGGTCTGATTCAGGAATCCTTATCACTGGATCGAAGTTGGTTCTGAATGTTATCTCTGACTTCGGCAGATTCGCAGTAGTTTGAACTTTTACCGCTGCATCATGTAAGAGTTTTATGAGTTCATCATCACCGGGTAAGGGGATTGGTGTTTTTTTTCCTTGTCCAAGTCGACTGGCAGGAACCAGAAGATCTGGATGATCTGCTGATCTCACCAGGAAGGTGATCACCCATTCGGGTGGTTGTTTCTCATTTTTGGATGAACTACTGGCTATGTCCTCATCAATCCTGGCAACCACTGTCCATGGAAGATCGTCAGGGATATCAATGTTTTCGGTGTCAGTCCACTGGTCAAACTTCCCTTTCCATCCATTGGTTATCTGTGGGTTTGTGATCGGCATCTTGTGCCTCTCATATCCCTGAAGATAATAGAGGGCAGTCAGTTCCTGGGAATATTTGAGCCTCTCTATCGGGGTAAACCTGGAGATGAGATCCTCTGGATCGGTCTGGGTGGTAAGGAAGATAATACGGGCGATTATTGATTCAATAAACAGAATTACGGAATCTTTTCTCCCGGATATTTTTGAGCCCTCTGCGTACCTAAGAAAACTCTGTTGAATTGGAGGCATTGCTCTCGCAAGAGAATCAATCCGGTGTTCATCATAAGATGAGGGGATAAGTTTCCACCTGGTGCAGACCCCTCCATTTTGATAAATTCCTGATGACGGGAGGTATCTTCCTCTGATCACCATCTCTCTTGCCAAGCCGGTACAACCCCGCCAGAAACGAAGACTTCCCCCGTCAATCCATGAACCTGATGCATTGCCTTCAGGAAGATATAGCAGGAATTCAGATTGGCAGACCACAACGGGGACTTCAAAGAAACCTGATGAATCAGGCTCTTTCTGGGTTGTTTCATACCGGGATGCGAATTCAGGAGATGCAACGATCTTTCCGTTTGCTGTTGGGAACTCGATTTTACATGAGCCATGAGATGGGACTGGTTGTTTTCTTCCCTCCTTATTCTGGCTTGATTGAATCAGGGCAAAGAGGTGCTCTGTACTACTGGCAAATGGATGGTTTGGCGCAGAATCTGTTCCTCCTGAAATCGGGATTGATCCTGATTCTCCAGTTTCTCCAAACAGGGTAAGTGAGAATGGCTGGTGTGGATTATACAGGGCATGCAGGATAATTGAGGTATCTGAACGATGAGAGGATGACAAGAAGGCCTCCAATATTTGCCTATATTATTATCTTCAGAGACTTTATGGTGTTCGGAGGGGCAGCATGGAAGCCAATATCTAATTGCTGAGATTATAACAGCAATGACTCAAAACGAATCCATTTCAGAAGTCCGGACAACTGGCTGATATGATCCATAGATGTAGCCGCGAGAGCTAAAGGATCAACTGTGACAGATCCGTCTTCCTTTTCTTCGATTGACTCAACCACCAATACAGTGAACTCCATTGAAGATGCAGCCAGTTTCATATACTGCCGGTACATGAGGTAAAGCCCAACTACATTTACAATCGTCGCGCCGCCGAGAAAACCACTTACAATCTCCCAGGTCATAACCTCCCTCCATAACTCACAAAGTCCCTCACGCTCATATTTCCAGATACGAACCCTCTGGTTTTCTGAGTGTCATTCCCTTCAAACTGTGATCCGAACCCAATCATACCGGAACCGTTCACCACGGTTCCCCCGGTCAGTCCGGACCCAACAACCCGCGAGATCTCATAACTTCCATTCTGCAGCATCCCCGTAGTATTCAGATCAGATACCTGGGCGGCCTGCACCCGGGATTCAGTCAGAAATGTACATCCGACTTCATCCAACACCGTCGGACGAGTCCGGGAATTCGCATAATCAGACGCTATGATCGGACCGTTTCCCCTGACTATCAGGTCAGTCTGAAATTCATCATCTCCGGTAATGGTCCTGGATAATTGAGATTAATCCACTGCCATAACACGGGATGCGAACGATCCATTTTCGTTATTCCCGGAGCTCGCGATCATCATCGTTCCATCAGTTGAAATGGACGTACTGACATAATCAGCACCAACGAAAGCCGCGAGGACCAGGAATATGCCACCGGATAAAACTAATTTCCAATTCATATTCCGCCTCGGTTGGAAAAGAAAAGGAAATTTAAGCGAGTAGAGCCACAGTGTCAGCCCAGGACTCGATACCGGTGAGGATCGAATCAGACTCGTAGCTTGAAACTGTCACACTGTCACGCTTGAATGTGACATTGAAGTTTTCACCATTTGAGCTGTGAGCTTTGAGTGTACAGCTGAATGAATCCTCAGAACTGTCATGTGAAGGAGTTCCACCCATCGCAGTCCCAAGTGCAACGGTCCCCAGGATCGTGGTGATATCAGTGTTGAACGCTGCGGAAGTTGGAGCCTTCACTGAGATCTGACCGACCGTCTTGGCTTCTCCATTTTCATAGACGATCTTCCCTGAGTAGTACTCAGACCCACGGACAACAGCGGCAACGTTCTTTCCGGCTGAAGTATATGCAACACAACCCCAGGGGTTGTTATCGATCACATCCTGGATAAGTGCCAGGAATGCAGTAATTGTTCCGATCGGAGTGGTAAGTTTCCTCTCCGCTGACTTTACTGCACCTTTTGCTACAAAGTCTGCTATCTTTTTTCTCCACCCGGACTTTTCCGGTATAAATAGATTTGCCGCGAGTATTTATATAGAAAAAATTGGGAGTGAAACGCACGAAGATTTTTAAGTGAAATTACATATCAGGCATGTCTATGTGTGGGCAAGAAATTATACTTGAATTTTTACATTAAATATCAACGATTTTTGTAATGGGATATATATTTTCAATTTCTATCTTGAGTAAATAGAAGTTTCTTAAAATATATCCTATTGTAATATTTTCTTAAATCAAGGATCCAGTTTTTTCGATAGAATATTCAAAGAAACCCTCATTTGATAAACCACTTAAAATGCAATCGCGCTTTGTGCTATCACTATCTAGGGATGGGTCTTTTAAAAATTCATTAAGGGACTCAATATTCGGCCAATTATCGTTAATAACTTTAATAGAAAAGATCTTTGATTCTGTAACTGCTCGAATCTCTTTTATTCTCTTTGTTAACCATAAATTTAAATCAACTCGTGAAAACGTAGAATCTTCACTTAGATGAGTATGTGTGCATATATTTTTCTCTAATTTCTTCCTTAGATCATCAGGTAAGTTTGATTCCTCTGGTAAATTAGACATAAATGGAAGTTTACTATTTATCAAATAAGCTTTCTCAATTTGATTAATATTAGAAAAAACCGCAACACATTCTATCAAGGTTCCATTAGTTGCAAAAATGTGAGAATTTAAATCATTATATTTAGGTAAAAATTTTTGTTGCAACCACTTTTCGAATTGATATATATCATTAAAGTCATCGGTTTCTTCAGGGTCTCCTTCAGGTTCTCCATCAACATTAAGAGGTGGATTGGGGTAAAAATCAATAGTAATTTTAACCATAACAAAATAATGCCTAAATAATATAAAATTCTTATTTTTGAATTTAGTAGCCGTATCTGAAAATATAGTAACTCTCGCCACTAAAATTTGTGGGTAAAATCTATAGAAATTCAATCCGAAAATAAAGTGGCCAAAGGCACTACTTATCCCTTCTAATAAATTTTGTAAATCGAGCGGGAATTCAACCACATTCGAAATGATTTTCACCAAATCTGATACCGAGATAGATTGAGGTTATACTAATGAAATATCTTTATTCTAAATGTGGGAATTTGATATCTGACTGAACCAATTATATTTTATTCTTTTTTAAAACAATGATAGAATTCGGATTACCAAGTCAAATAAATATCAACGAGACTATAATTCACCTGTTTTAGACATGCAAAAGGTCTATGCATGAATAGTAATAATTTAGAATTATTTCTAAAGTACTCTGGAGTATTCATGCTAGGTATATTATTAAAAAAACAAAATCCACGTGAACTTTATGATAATGGGATAAATGCGTATAAAAAGGGGGACTATAAAGTAGCTATTAAATTTCTCTCTAAATCATTAAAAAATGATAAAGAGAATCCAAAAATAATGAATGCTATGGCTCTATGTTACTCAAAAATGGATAATAATATAACAGCGAAATATTATTTGTTAAAAGCATGTAAAAAATCTCCTATCAATGAAACCTATAAAAAAAACCTTGCAATAATTGACAATATAGAAAATCAAAAGAAGGAAGCGGAAAAGAAAAAAATAGAGATT
The DNA here is from genome assembly GCF_003173355.1 of Methanospirillum lacunae. Classification (NCBI taxonomy): domain Archaea; kingdom Methanobacteriati; phylum Methanobacteriota; class Methanomicrobia; order Methanomicrobiales; family Methanospirillaceae; genus Methanospirillum; species Methanospirillum lacunae. The sequence continues at coordinate 320,163 of NZ_QGMY01000002.1, forward strand.
GATAAGCAAAATAAGGAGAGAGAATATCAAGAAAAAGTTTCAAAGAGATTGGAAGCAGAAAAGCGAAAATCTGGAAAAATAATTGATGAATATCGCCGAACATGTAATAAATGTGGAAAAGTTTGGCATTCTCTCGTTTCAAGAGAGAAGGAATTGGCAAAATTAAAAAGTGATTATGAGTGGAGATCAATACCGTGCTGTTCTGGATTATTAACAGCCCCTCAATACCAACGAAACCGAGATGCAGTTTCTTCAGATATTGAAATGTTAAAACAATGCCCAAATTGTAAATCAAAGGATTATAATGAGGAAATAGTTTCACATGAAGTGTAATTTTTTCTCCATTTTATCCATTAAATTGATTGAAAAAGTTTGGCATGGGAATTACGGAAGAAAATTTGTCAAAAATAATCATATTATTTGCAGATTTTATCCAACTTGCTCAAATTATGCAATACTGGCCATAAGGAAGCATGGATTTATCAAAGGCTGGGTTTTAGTTTATCGAAGATTAATGCGATGCAATCCATATAACACAGATTCTGCTGTTGATTTTCCTTGAATAATATCGCAGTGACGGTCCTGAATGGAGTAGTCAGTTTTCTCTCTGCTGACTTTACCGCTCCTTTGGAAACAAAGTCTGTCATCTATTTTTTCTCCACCCGGATTATACCTGTATAAATAGATTTTCCGCGAGTATACACAAAGAATAAAGAGAGAATAGACGGGCAGAGATATATTCGGTAAATTTAATTTTGAGTCAGTTTATGTGTGGCCAGACAAAAACCGAATGTTAGATTATCAAAATAGCAATAGAACCGACAACAGATCTTCAATATCAATTCCGGCTTGTTTGATTATGGCCTTCAGGGTACCCCGGTCAAGTTCATGATGATCAGGAACGACGATGGTTCGTTGATTATCATGACTTTTCAGAACAATATGACTTCCTTTCTGATGATCGATAGAGTAACCCAGCCGAACCAAAGCGTTAATTACTTTTCTAGCAGGAAGAAGAGGAAACTTTGTCATTCCGTTATACGTTTACCAGAACTTCTCTGACACAAACCTGACTTGCCCGAAGAGAAATCGCTTCATTCTGAGTTGATTCCAGGTATGCCTCTATTGCTTCCTTAGAATTTTCAGTAGCTTCCTCGATAGTCCTCCCCTGGGTGATACAACCAGGAAGACCTGGGACAGTTACTACAAACCATCCATCTTCTCCAGGTTCAATCACGACATTGAATTTTTGAAACATCATATTCACTTTTGTTTGGAATGGTATTATCTGTACCATATCTCTATGTTTGTATCATCTTTAAAATACCTAATAATGGTTGATGTCAGATAATCAGGATCTCAGGGAAATGGAAAAATTTACCGCAGCGTCCTCGGATATACCTGGTAATGCAAATCCTTCATATTGTTGTTCATTCTCACAACCTTGATAAAAAATGATCCTCACAAATATCATGGATGTAATCCCATACTCCCATAGCCGTAGGTCGTTTCCCGGGAATGGCTAAATCCCGCTCTTTGTATCGCAACCAAAACAAATTTCTGCATAACTCAGAATCGTACTGATACCCTGGTTCCACCTCCTTACCACAGTATTTACACTGGCTCATTTCTTCGGCAATTCACACGTTTTAGGAATAGTAATCGGATTGGTGATTGGACTAGGATTTTTATCACAGTAAAAACCACGGGTTCCAACCATGACCAACGGACAGGATTTACAGGATTCTACGATAATGACCCGGGTCATTATCTGATAATCTCCATCATTCCAATTGAGTTCTCATCTCCATACCGCCAGATTCCCCGCTCAAAACCGGAAAAAAAGATCTCTTTACAGGCCTCTGTGTCGACAAGAGCGTCGTGGCAGTCGATAAGATTCGCTTTAGCAATAATTTCGTATGCTTCTGAAAGCTTGGGAAATTTATATCCTGAATTCCCATTTCCCCGTGGTAACCTACAAAAGCGGTAGAGTGTGCCATCATGCAGAATTGAGGTTTCGATAGCTGATTGCTGTTTATGTTCGCCTGATATTCGTGATTAGTTAACCACTTTAAATGTTTCATAGTACCAAACCATAAAGAACCTCCGGGGAAGAAAGAAAAGAAAAAAGGATTTATGAAAGACTTTGGGATTTATATCATAGGATGTGGTTGTCTATCAGTTTCATCTTCCATATATAAATACATTTTGTTTGAATAAACCTTCGCCCCAGCTAAAATTATAGCCTTTCCTTTATCAGTTAACGCATAGATCGGTTTGATCTTACGTGTGGTAAATATCGATCTTGGCCCAATAACCTCATTGATATATTTGGATGCACAACTCCATACGAGATCCGTCTTCAATAAAATTTCGGCATCGCTTTTTTCAATTGCTCCCGTGCATACAGATAGTATTGTAATTTCACACATATTTTAAGATTCTATCTGGCGTATTGAATCAATTTGTGAGATATATCGTTCTGCTACAGTTACTGCAATCCGCTTATACCCAAGATCTATAGCCATCTGCACCCCTTTTACTGGATCGATTGCTGCAGTTTCCTCGTCAACAATATTCACACCTCGGTCTTTAAGTCTTGTTATCAAACCCGGAATAGGGGATGTTTTTATTATTCCTGACATCCATCCTCCTATTCCTTGAATAATGTCTGGATTATTACTGATAACTGTTCCAGCACCATCACAGACGATAATTGCTACATCAATGATTCCGATTTTTAGGCTACAATGAAGTAACTCAGAAGCTCCAAACGAAAAAATTAGATTTTGATTCTCAATCATCCGGTCAGACTTAAAAAGATGGGCTATATGTATACGCTTTTCAATTATCTCTTTAATAGTATCTTCGTTTAACTCACCAGATAAACCCAAAACTTTTTGCCATGTTGGACAAAATTCTATCTTTGGGCCAGTCAAAACTTTAATTTCATCATCTGTGATCTGAAGTGTCGCTTTTGCAACTTCAATAACATGTTCATTTGTTTTATCCATAATATTCTCACTTTTTACTCGGTTAATGATGAAATTTCTTGAATGTTAGGATTGTGTAAGAGAACAGGATTATCATGATATTTTGTCACAAACCCGACCTCATATGCGGGAATCTCCCTCTTTGATAACTCTGCAATGAGATCATTTTTTGCATCCGGCGCAATTGAGATCAGTAACCCCCCTGCAGTCTCAGATGAAATCCCTTTTTCTAATCCAAACCCAAAAAAATCTGATAAAATTGGTGCATTCTTGATAGATGGGATCGTGTGAATATTCAAGGTAACATGACTATTATCGGCTATTTTTGCTGCATGCCCATAAAGACCAAATCCAGTAACATCTGTCAGGGCATGAGCACCTGTAACCTGCACAGCTTCTGCGGCTTTCTGATTCGAGGTAGTCATGCAGGTTATTGCAATATCAACTGATTCCTGAAGATCACTAGAATCAACAATTGAATCAATTTCTTCAGGATTCTTCTCATATATTCTGGATGCAGACATTATAGGCTGAATACCAACCGGTTTAGTTAATAATAAAACATCTCCCGGTTTTGCACCTGAATTATAAATGATCTCTTTAGGATGTGCAACCCCAGTTACTGCTCCACCTATTATTGGCCACGGATTTATTATCGTGTGCCCCCCAACGAGAGGAGCCTTAATTGAATCGCAAAAATCACGAAAACCTCCCAGTAACTTTTTAGATTGATCAACACTTACCCCTCTAGGAAGACCCAGAATCGCTAAAACCCCAGCGATCACTGTTCCTCCCATCGCGAAAACATCATTCGTACAGTTACAAGCTGCAATCTCCCCCTGAAGATATGGATCATCAACAATCGGGGTAAAAAAATCAACGGTTTTAATTAATACAATATTTTCATTAATTTTGATAATTGCGGCATCATCTCCAGGTCCAAGGACATTTTCTGGGTATGATCCTCCAATAGCCTCTAATAATTTTTCCAACTCATTTTCCGGGAGTTTACAAGAACAACCGAATAAATCTACCATATCAGTCAAAGCCGGAAATTTTTGGCTCATTTATTTCCCCATTTTTTCTAATTAAGATATGATATTTTCCATCAATTTCTTGAATTTGACAAAGTTCATGCCTTTCACGGAGTATAAACCTGATTATATTATCTTTCGAAGGAGGGTATTCCACAATGATAAGTAATTCATCACCAATTGCCATTTCACGAATCTTTTTTCGTGTTTCTAATACAGGAATCGGGCAACTTCTCCCACATACGTTTAATTCCAATTTAGTCATTGATAGTCAGAAAAATATTACTTTATCACTTTTCATAACGAGATCAGTAAGATCGTGCATAGTTCCAAAGTGTATCCCATCTACAATTTTGTCTTTTGTGATACCCCTAGCCTGGCAACACGGACCACACATGATGATTTTAGCTCCGGATTCTATAGCCTCTCGGACTAAATTTTCAATATTGGCAAATTCAACCGGATTTTGGTCTTTTAATCCAACATAGGTTCCATTTTCTAGAAAGAATATATTGACCTTAATTTCTTCCAATAGTGCAGTAAGGACAAATCTCAATGCAGAAAAAGATCTTTCACTTCCGTATGGTGCGTCCCCAATGATAACAGTAACAGATTTTTGTGAACTCATAGTATCACGGCGTACTATTATCTGATTTGAACTGAATTTTAAGACATAATCTTATCAAGAATTGAATATCCAATTTTAATCGGTTTTCATAATTCATGACCTAATTTGAGATTGAAAGGCTTTCATTAATTTTGACGGTTATTTTTCTTCTATGACCTGAATATTAATCTTGAAGATTAATATTATGTGGATGAATTAACCATTTATCCGTCTTTAACCAAAAGGATAATAATCGATTGAATTTCAAAAGATAGAAAAGAATAAACCCGCCTTTTTTTTGTAATTACCTTGAGTATAAATAATCAATTCATAACTCTCTTAACGACTGAGAAGAAATATAAAGATTCAATGATCTCTCATGACTTCCCCAGTTGTATTGTATAATGATATCAGATGTGGATTAGACTCTATTCTACGATCTAGACTACAAATGCAAATTTTATTATCGCTTGGTGAAGGTTGCAAAACCCTGTCTGATCTAAGAGCGATCACCGGCAGCTCATCACAGGCATTGGTACCTAAAATTCGTGAGCTCGAAACCCGATTTATTATTTCATCAAAAAAATACGAATACTGTCTGACTCCGTTAGGACGGCTAATTCAGGAGAAACTTACGGACTTCACGAGGTTATTATCAGTCCTTTTTAAACATGATGATTTTTGGAATAGTCATTATCTTGATGGCATTCCCCCGGAGTTTATTAAGGAGATTAGCGATCTTTATGACTCTCGGATAATCGCCGACACGAATATTGAAGTTTTTCAGGTTTATTCATACTATCTAAAAATTCTCGAAGAGTCTGATAATATCCACTGGATATCATCTATATTAAACCCACATCACATCCAGGCTATTACCTCTAGACTTGCTTATGGAATTCATGTTGAAATGATTGTGAATTCTGAAATAGCAGAAATGATAAAAACTGAACCATACTGCTCACTACTTGGTTCAATTGATCCCAGTTCACATTTCAAATTATATCTCACTGAAGAAAGAATAAAAATTGGAATGATTGTGAGTGACACTAATCTTTTTTTGGGTCTTTTTAAAAACGACATGATTACTTTTGATGCATCCTCTCATTTTATCAGTGTAGATCCTGATGCACTTTCATGGGGAGAACGATTGTTTTCATATTATAAAGACCGTTCATCGGGATTATGTTTTCAAAAATCATGTAATAAAACAATATCAACCTGATCGATGAATATTCATTAAGTCCTTTAATTTTCATTATGGGAACTAATATGTGAATTCCTTATAATCTTATTTTGATGCATTGGAACACTATCAATGGGTATTTTCCTGGAGGCAAATTGTGACCAATTTTGATCCATCAATCTGGGGAATTTTTATATTTGGATTAATTGCAGGGATTTGCCCCTGCAATAGTGTCTTATGCCTGGGCCTAATTGGATATTTGACTAGTGGCAATACGAATCTCTCCCTAATTAACATTCTGAAACTTACAACTTCATTCTGTATTGGGACAATTATTGTTTTAATTCCCTTGGGGATGATTGCCGGGTTGATTGGGCATTATCTACTTTTTCTCAATGGTACGATCGCATGGTCAATTGGCGGGGTGCTTTTAATACTGATGGGATTACAACTCCTTCATGTATATAAGCCTCCAATTCGGAGCATTTTTAACTTTTTCAGACGCCCCTCTTCATATACAGTAATGGGAGCTTTTTTACTTGGACTTTCGTTTGGTGCTATAACCGTTGGGCGTGGGGCCCCTATGCTCTTGATAGTTTTGACTTACATCGCTTTATATCAGACAATGTTCCAAGGGTTCTTCACAATTCTCATCTATGCTATTGGATTAAGCATCCCGCTCATTATTATCAGTTCATTGGGTGGCGCATTAGGCAAAAAGATTAAGGGATATTCACGGATAAGTGGGGATGTCGCTGATAAAATTATTGGGTCTGTAATAATTATTATAGGGATATACTTTGTGTATTTGGCATTTACTCTGTGATAATATTGAGTAATCAAAATTATCTATTTATAGAAATAAATTAAATCAGATTTCGGTTCGGGTTCCACCTCCTTACCGCAGTATTTACACAGGCTCATTTTTCCGGCAATTCACACGTGTCTGGAATAGTCAGCGGATCGGCGATTGGACTAGAATTTTTATCACAATATAAACCACGAGTTCCAACCATGACTAACGGGTAGGATTTACAGGTTTCCACGATAATGACCCTGGTCATTACCTGATAACCTCCATCATTCCGATTGATTTTTCATCTGCATACCGCCAGATTCCCCGCTCAATACCGGAAAAAAAGATCTC